>JAYPDO010000119.1:0-14511 GCA_038125285.1 Opitutia bacterium | reverse complement strand
GTCGAAAAGTCGGCCGAGGCCAATATCTTGTCCGCTTTTTTCAAGGCGGTTGGTAGGAGCAAACCTCAGTTGGTCGGCTACAATTCCAGCAATGCTGACCTGCCTATCCTTTTGCAACGGGCAATTGTGCAGGGAATTCCTTCCCATGGATTTGCCGAAAGGCCGGACAAACCGTGGGAAGGGGCGGATTACTTTGCCCAAAGTGGGGATTACCATGTCGACTTGGCCACCATCCTCGGAAAATACAAGAACACCCCTAGTCTCCATGAAGTCTCTACCCTTTCTGGGATTCCTGGTAAAATCAAGGTGGCGGGCGATTCTGTGGCAGACATGTGGTTGCTTGGGAAACTTAAGCAAATTGTGGAATATAACGAGTTCGATGCCTTTACTACCCACTTGCTTTGGGCGCGGGTAGCCCATTTTGCAGGCCTTCTAGACCGGGACCAGTATGCCTTGGAGCAAAAACTTGTGCGGGAATTGTTGGAAGACGAGATCGAGGGCGGGAAGGTACATCTGGAACTGTTTGTCCAGGAGTGGGATCGGTTGCAGGAGATCCGTGGTCGGGATTTAGTCCTCTGACTTTCCCATACAGGGCACAGGGCGGATCGTTCTTGTTCCAGAAACATCAGGTGTTTCTTATCTCACTTTCAATGCAATTTTAATGCTCCCAGTAGCACGGATTTAATCCTCACTTTTGCAAAAATAGGCTTGGCAAGCCCTAGTATAGCATTTTGCTGAGTGGCGGTAGGATATCCAAGTGGCTAAAGGATGCGGACTGTAAATCCGCCCGCTCCGGCGTTCGAGGGTTCGAATCCCTCTCCTACCACCATCTATTCTTTCCATTCGACCATTCTGGGCATTTCTAAGCTTGAAAGAATATGTAGGATGGATATCTTGTGGGGTTGTTTTTCCAAGCTCATGCAGGGATCGGATGGATTCCCCAATCTACCTTGCCTAGTACATTCCCTGCACAGCTTTAACTAATCCTCAAGCGATGACTACCTCCCCCTTACTGCGAACTTGTCTTATCGTATTAGCCGCGTTTGCACCATTTTCTCCGTCCTTTGCACAAATACCCGCCCCTGCCCTAGATCCGGGTGAGTTGGCGCTGCTAAAAGCCGACCACCTAACAGCTGCTTTTCAAGCTCAATTGGCCGGAGACAAGGAAGGGGCCATCCTGGAGCTAAGACAGGCCCTTCGTTTGGATCCGGATGACCCAGTGATCAGGAAATTCTACGAGAACTTGGGAGGTGGACGTCCGGAACCCTCAGCGGGTGCCAATGCCTTGGCCCAAGAGATTGCCCCTAACCATGGGATGAGTAGCACCGTGATTACGAATACCATTGAAGAACCATTGATCCTTCCTCCCGACTTGCCTGAGCTACCTCCTGTTCCTGCCCTTCCTCCCCCTGACTTCTCTAACGGAGGATCTAAACCGGGTGGATCTACAACTCCTGAATTGCCAGTATTTCCACAGCTACCATCTCTCCCTCAACCAGTTGGTTCTGCGGAGGGACAGATGGAGGTTGAACCCAACGCTACCTTGATTGCGCCTCCAGCGCCTTCGCCTATCCTGCCTTTGATCCTGCCAGAATTGCCTCCAATCGGAGAGGGCTTTTCTCCTCTTCCTCCAGCCGTTGCCCCGCCCCCTTCTGCGTTTGCATCCCAGAAGCCAATCCCCGAGCAAATCCATGAGGTTCTTACCCAAGTTGCCCTCCTGGACGAACAAATCGCCATTGAGGAGGTCCGGAACGATATTGTAAAGGTGAACGAATTGAACGTGCAACGGGCTGTATTGACCGAAAGGTTGAAGCGTCTCCAGGAAATGGAAGCAGCCCAAGCCGCAGCCCTTGAGAAGGAAAAATCTGCCTACGGCTCCAATGCCTCCACGTTGCCCAAACATATTAAAGTCGGTGAAACGATCGAACTTATGGTTCTTGAGGATGAGACCTTCAGTGGTATGTACGAAGTACGCCTTGGGGGCTACATCCTGATTCCTCGGGTAGGCCGTGCCTATGTGGATGGCAAAACGGTACCTGAAGCTGAAAAATCGATTAGCGATGCGCTGAAAAACATGGTGTTGGATGCCACGGTATTTGTTGAACGCCCCAATGCTGACAAGGAGGATGAAAAGGAGGGGGGGATCATCTTTCTGACTGGAGAATTCCTAAAGCCCGGGCCTTTTAATATCATCAAAGGGCGGGTGCCCACCTTGGCTAGCTCTTTTATCCGTGCGGGTGGCGAAACTCACAAGGCTGATCTCGCCAAAGTCCGTGTCATGCGATTAGTTAACGGTCGCAACCAAATTGAGATTGTTGACTTGAATGAAATCATCAACGGCAACGAATTGGGGAATGACATGGTTCTCCGGGACGGTGATATTGTACAAATTCCAGCCAGGAAGCGCTTGTCTGTTTTTGAGCAAACACAATCCGACGTACCGGGTCTGGAAAACCTTCGTGGGTA
Source organism: Opitutia bacterium (assembly GCA_038125285.1). Taxonomy (GTDB): domain Bacteria; phylum Verrucomicrobiota; class Verrucomicrobiia; order Opitutales; family JABJCN01; genus JAYPDO01. The sequence continues at coordinate 12,045 of JAYPDO010000119.1, read as the reverse complement.
TACCCAGGGTGGTGGAGGTCGTCGCGGCGATTTGCTTAGTGGGGAGGGGGTGTACGTTACAGGGCGTGTCAAGCGTCCAGGCTTTATTTTCATGGCAGACGACGATGACGAGGATTTGACCGCCTACCAAGCCATCATTGCCGCGGATGGTTTTGCCCCATTTGCTGATATTCGGAAAATTTTTGTAATGAGGGACAACGGTGGCGGCCATAAAATCAACCTTCCACTAGATCTCAAACATGTCTGGCTCGGGTTGGAACCTGATATTGTGTTAAAGAGGACTGACATTGTCGTTGTCCCTGAAAAATTTTGGAGTTTTTAAGACCCCTGCTTGAAAGTGTGTGGAATGTCGATATGCTGATACTAAAGGTGCCAATTTGAATCCGAACGAAGAAGCAAAAGAAAAGGGGTTTAGCATGGACGATTTCCTCGTCCAAGCCCAAGTTATATTTCGTCACTTCCGTCTCTTTACCTTATGTGTTTGTCTAGTCTTGGCTTGCGGCCTGATTTATTATTGTTACGCCCGCCCCCTATACAGGGCTATCTCCTCCGCAGAAGTTGTTTTCTTTGAAGATAAAACCTTGCTTCCCTATGAGAAGCAGTATTTCGGCCAGCGACCGGGTTTTTATGATTTCAAAGAAAAACTGCCTACTCGGACAATCGCTGAAAAAGCTGCCAAAAGGCTAGGTATCAATATGGGTTACGAGGGGTTGAGGAAGAACTATATCAATCGCGTCCGAGTTTACCTGGACATGGGGGAAGACAATTTTAATAACACCAAGTTGTCCATCGAGGTTCTAAGCTATGATGAGGAGATCGTTCAAAACTGGGCACGAGCATTGGTTGAGGAATACCAAATCCACAGAAAAAAAGAGCGGGATACCAAAGCCAATTTCCTACTTGAAAAGGGTAAGCAGGAACGGGAAGAGGCTGCCCTTGATATTGCCAACCTGAAGCAACGGAAACTGGAAGTAGAGCAAAGCTATAATTATGCAGAACTCTACACTCAATATGGTCGCCTACAGAATCTCCCATACAAAATTTCCAATACCCAGTCCCAGATAGAGGAAATGGATCGAGTTTTTGCAGATTTGACTAAACCCAACCTCACAAGGGTTCAGAAATTTGCAATTTATAACCGGATCAAGGTTCGTCCCCAGATTGGATCCCGGGTTTTTGAACATCCTCACACTCAACAATCGAACAAGTCGGACAACCAAAAAGTAACACAGTCCACAACGGTTGTAGTTGGGACACCAGAAGAATTCGTCGGCCCTGATGCTGCGTTCAAACCTGATGATAATTGGGTGCAAGCGAACCAGTTGTGGGAGGAGAAGGAGGCTGAATTATTGATTTTGAGTAAGAAACTAGGCCCTGGCCATCCTGAAAGGAGGAAACTTGAAGATGAGGTTCGTGCGGCAGATTTCGAAGTGGAGAAAAAGCTCAAGAACCGACAAAAAGCCTTCGAGTTTAGCTATGCCCAAGCAGTCGCCCAACTAAAGCAACTAAAGGACGAATACCCCAACTATCTTGTTGTCCACAAAAAATTGCAGACGATCCGAACCGAACTCCGTAACATTGACGAAAAAATCAAAGACCAGAGTCGTCGTCATCTCCGTCTCCACCAACAGGTAGAGCGCGCCGCCAGGGCTTACACCAATGACCCTATCCTTGAAATCTCCTACCTCGGGCTTAAAGAATTGAGCAACGGTTCAATCTCACCCAATAAAGGCAAGTTGTTGGTATTTTGTTTGGGTGGAGCGCTCTTACTTGGGATCAGTATGGCCTATCTACTTGAATACATGGATTCCAGCGTGAAGGCTCCTGAAAATGTTGAGATGGAACTCCAGATCTATGGCCTTGGGATTGTTCCAGAGTTAAACGCCAAAGGGGATGTTGACCTATTGCAGGTCCATGAAGCCTTTCCTATGTTCAAGGAGTCGTTCCGGGTTATCCGGACGAACCTAATTCTCCGACGGGATGATATGGGGCGGGGACAAATAATAATGCTCAGTTCCTCCATGCCCCAGGAAGGGAAGAGCTTGTGTTCCTTGGAACTTGCACGCTCCTTCGCTGAGTTAGGGGATCGGACCCTTCTGATCGACGCTGACCTCAGGCGGGGTAAGCAGACCCGGAAACTAACTGGTAATAAGGTTGCTGGTTTGGCTGACTTTCTTACAGGAGAAGCTCATGTCGAGCCAGTACAATTCGAAGAGAACCTAGACTTCCTTCCCGCTGGCCACTATTCTAACCAAGCCATCGAAAATTTGGGAGGACAGGCGTTCACGTATCTAATTATGGGCTTCCGGATGCAGTATTCCCAAATCATTGTGGACGGACCCCCATTGCTTGGCTTACCGGATGTTTTTATGATGAAGGACTGCATCGACGGCATGGTTGTCGTTGTCTCCGCCGGGCATACCGCTTTCCCCCAATTGCGCTTGGCAGTCGAGCAAGTCCATAAGAGCCGAATTCCGGTACACGGTTTTATTTTGAACCGGGTCAATTTCCGTACCGGAGGCAAATACTATCGCTACTATTACCGCAACTATGAGTACTATCACCAGGGATCGGAGGGACAAGCTACCGTTATGCCCCACGCTGGATAGGCTTGGTGTTTTACGCTCTTATGGAAGGTGAAATGGGTACTGCTGACGCTCCGGATTACGGGGTCAGTGTCGTCATTCCCTGTTACAATTATGGACGATTTTTGAAGTCGGCCGTCGATTCTGTCTTAGCTCAAGACTATGGCAAATTTGAAGTAATCGTCATGGATGATGGTTCCAAAGACGAAACTCCGGAGGTGGCCATGGAGTATGGGCATAAAATCCGCTACGTCCGTCAGGAAAACCAGGGTCTTTCAGCTACACGCAACAACGGGATTCTCGAATGCAGGTATCCTTACGTGGCATTTCTAGATGCCGACGATGAGTGGGAGACCAATTTCCTAAGCATCTTGATGGGGCAGTTCAGGCGGTTGCCAGTTGAGTTTGCCCTGGTTGCCTGTTTGGATTCTAAAATCGGGGTTGAGGGCAACTCCATTGACGACCGTGAACACAACTCTATAGTAGGGGAGGTCTCTTCTCGTGATTTGATCCTAAAGAACAGGTTTTTCCCTGGTGGAGCTGTCATTAAGATCGAGGCGTTTTCAGTAGTTGGGAACTTTGACACAATGTTGAGAAGTTCAGAAGACCGGGACATGTGGATTCGGCTATCCGGTAAGTACAAATTATGGTTAATGCCCGATCGGCTGATACGGATCCGGAAACACGGGGACAACATGAGTGCGAACGGACAACGGATGATGGACAACAAATTAGCCGTACTCAGCAAGGCATGGGAGCAAGGGATTGTGCCTCGTTCAGACTTCGCAACTTGGCTCAAGGCCAAGGCTCTGTTGCACTACCAAGTTTCCTGGATTTTCAATAACCAGTTTAAGCGTCGGGAATCCTTTTCTACAATCTTGAAATCTATATTCCTTTGGCCATTTCCAATGGATATCACCCGTTTGGACGTTCCGACAATGTTCCGTATCCGGGCTTTAGCCCGCTTTTTATGTGATAGTTTCAAGCAACCGTCCCGGTAAGTTTTCCACATGAAAGCAAGGATACTCCATGTTGTGTATTCCTTATCTCCAGGAGGCATGGAGAACGGCATTGTCAACATGGCCAATGAGTTGGATCCCGGAAAAATCGAACTTGCGGTCCTTTATCTCTCAAAACAAGGCGAGATGGCTTCCAGGCTTCCTTTAAGAACAAGGGAGTTCATCCTCGGTAAGAGACCCGGGTTTGACCTTTCCTTGGTTCCTAAAATTGCCCATGTGCTTTCTTCCTTCAGACCTGATATTGTCCATACCCACAACCTCGGGCCTTTGATCTATGTTTCATTGTCACGCCCTTTTACTGACCTCAATTTCAGGCTAGTCCATGGGGAGCATGCTTCTATGACCGTTAAGGATATGCTCCCTAAAAAGAGGTTCCAGAGGGCTATCCTGTATTCTACCTGCGATCTCCTGCACACTGTTGGGATGGCTATGACCCAGGAATTTGCTTGCTCAGGTTTGACCACAAGGAAAATTTACACTTTAAGCAATGGGGTCGGGACGGAACGGTTTTCCCCCCCCTCATCTAAAGCTTCACTAAGACGAGGATATTTAGGGGATGTTTGGCCAGGTGGGCCGGTCGTCTTGCTTGTTGGCAGGTTCGGGCCTTATAAAGGCCACACATTGCTACTGGATGCGTTCCGCGATTTTGGTAGTGAGTCCAAGGATGCTATGCTTGTCTTTGTGGGAGGTGGTGGTGAATTGGAAAGCAGTATCCGCGCTTTAGCTCATGGACACCCATTTTCGGACAGGATATTTTTTACCGGGTTCAAGCAGGATCCCTTGCCTTACTACCAGATGGCCGACTTGGTTGTCGTCCCCAGCGAAAATGAGGGTCTTTCCAATTGTATCCTTGAGTCCATGTCGTGTGGCACCCCTGTAATAACTTACGATAGTTGTGGAGCCCACGAATTGGTCGGGGAGAATGAGCGGGGGTTTCTCCTAAAAAATAACGATCCGGAAATGCTTTCCCTAATTATTAAGGAAGTTCTAAGGATGCCCCCAAGGAAATTGGAATCGATTTCGATCGCCGCCCGCGAGTTTGTCTGCCAGCATTTCTCAATCCAGTCAATGAGGCGTAATTATTCGAAAGTTTATACCAACTATTGCCGTGCTGTGGATACCCAGGTGTTTTTGACGGAAGGCAGGTGATTTAGGAATGAGGCCAGAATACGGTGTTTCATGTTTCCTTCTCTTCCTGTATTTTTTGAAGCCGCATGAATGGATGCCATTGTTGCTTATTTTCAAGCCTGTCCAGCTATCTACATTCATAGCCCTGGTTTCAGTATATTACCGCTTTGGCGGGATTAAAAAGTCCACGTTGGTGAGGACTCCGCATGATAAACTAATGTGGAGCTACTTGTTTTACATTTGCTACACATCCGGGCAGATGTGGACTACCTTTAACATTATAAAGCCGGTCTTCCTGTTCTATCTTGTGATCATCCTTGCCATCAACAGTTGGGGGGACTTGGAAAAATGGCTCAGTTTTTGGATCATTATGCTGCTTTGCGCATGTGCGATGGCATTGCTCAGCTTAGTTGGAGTAGATCCTGCAGGTGGAGCTGATATTACTAGGGGTTATATGAAGGGAAGGTTGATATTCAATATTTCCATTATGAATAATCCCAACGCGTTGGGACACACTGTAGTACAATCAATTCCCCTTGTTTATTACATGTGGATGTGGAAACGCCCTGTGTTCGTTAAGATTCCCGCAGCATTCTTGCTCATGCTGCCTGCGGCCACGGTATGGAATACCCAATCCAAAGGGTCTTACTTAGCTGGATCCCTCACACTCTTGGTCGGGGGATTTTACAAGCGCCATTGGATATTACAGCTATCCGTAGTCATGTTTGCCTCCGGGGCAGGAATGTTCTTACTTAACAAACTCCCACGGATGAATGAATTGGATAAGGATGAGGGAGGCATCCAGGGGCGTGAGACCGCCTTTGCCTATGGCTATTATTGTGCCACAGTAAAATCACCTTGGACAGGTGTGGGGTATAAGAATTATTATACATCTATGGAGAAGGATGCCGGTTCTTACGTTGATATCGGAATTGGTAAGGATATTTATATCGAAAAGGCCATTGCCTCCCACGGAAGTTATAATGAGATCGGTTCCAGCCTAGGCCAATTGGGCTTAGGATTCTTCTTGGGTATTTTGTTTTTCAATTTTCGTGTCTTGGTAATTGCCAAACCAAAGACCTTACAACAAGAACGATGTTTGCGCTTGCTTTTCATGCTTTCTGTAGGGTGGTGCGTTTCTGCTGCTGTTATTGATTGGGCATACAATGCACCTTGGTTCTTCCTTGCAGCAGGTTGTTCTGTCTTCCACCGCTTGATGTGGCTTGAGGAATATAAACTTGCTTATGCCGAACAGGTTAAACCCAATGAAGTGAAAGTGAAGAAGCCTTTTACCCTTGGGGCTTTTGGCAGGTCGAGCGCGCCGAAGAAGTTGTTGCCTGAGGGGAAACCTGGCGGAGGATCCCAAGCCAAGCGTCCTTTTGCGCCTGGGATCAAGCGTACTTCTACTGCTGATAAAAATGATGCTCCCCAGAAAATCGAGGTGAAGTATTGGAGTAAAATTATGTGGTATGACTACCTGTTTATTATTGTGTTGGTAAAAGGGGTGATCAGGGGGTGGCAGTACGGTATCGAAATGGACTTTTAAATGGATTTTTCCCAGATATTCCAGATGTTGCTAACTATCCATTCGTTACAGGGATACGTGCTATATATATTATTTCTCTTTCTTTTTCTTTACGGATATTTTCTCTATCCTGCTTGTCTTGTACTCATAGAACAAGTCGTTAAGCACAAAGGAAAAGTTTCACATATTGGCCGTTCCTGGGAAGGGATGGTTTCCATCATTGTTGCCGTAAAGAATGGTGAGGGATCAGTCAGACCGAGGTTGGATAACTTGTTGTCTCAGCAAGGACTTGCAGTCAGGGAGCATGAGATAATTCTGGTTTCGGATGGATCGATAGACAGGACTGTTGAGGAAGCCAATTCTTTAGGATTGGAAAAAGTCAGGGTCATAAAAGTTCCAGTTAACAGGGGAAAGCCCTTTTGCTTAAACCTGGCTGTATCGATTGCCCGGGGGGACATACTCATTTTTGCAGATGTCCGCCAAGAATTTAGTGCTGATGCCATGGATTCTTTATTGCTGAATTTCAGTGATCCAGGGGTCGGTGCAGTTTCCGGGCAGTTGTTTCCTTCCGAATCAAAGGATGGCGTAGGGAAAGGGATGGATCTTTATTGGAAGATCGAAAAGAAAATTAGGACTTTGGAGTCTGCCTTCGGCTCATGTATAGGCTGTACCGGGGCTATTTATGCTATGCGACGAAATCTTTATTCTCCCATACCTAGCGACACATTGTTGGATGATGTGGTGATTCCGGTTAAAACTTTGGAGCGTGGGAAGCGAGTATTATATGAATTGGATGCCCATGCTTTTGATGGCCAGGTACTTTCGATAGAAAAGGAAAGAACCAGGAAAGCCAGGACAATTGCGGGCAATTTCCAGATGCTTTTCCGTTATCCCCATTGGCTAGTTTGTCTTGGGCCGAAATTATCCTGGATGTATTTTTCGCACAAGATATCCAGGCTCCTTGCCCCCTTTTGCCTTCCTGTACTGCTTGTTCTGCCTTTGTTTTATAGGGATGAACCATTTATTGTCGCTTTAGGTTTGTTTCAAATGGCTTCAGTATTTTATGCCCTGTTGGGGTTTGTTTTGCCAACTTCCAAACTTCCATTGCTATCCAAACTTTCAGCTTTTTTGTTTATGAATCTTATGGTCTACAGGGGCTTATATAATTACCTTCGGGGAACCTACAAATCCGGGTGGTAACCAATAACTGGAAATTAGAATGTTGAAGTCCGCCGAATTATGGCTCCCAGCCTTGCTAAGGAGGAAAATCCCACCTTGCGAAACTGGCAAACCCCAAGTCATCCTGGCAGTGTGCGACCATTACGAGCCTTTCCACCAAAGCGGGGGCAGCAAAGAGGTGGCATTGGACAGGATGGCGAGATGGATCGATAGGTTTCCTGCGGTGAGGGAGGCTGGTTTTGGGGCTGATGGCCGGCATCCGGTCCACACTTTTTTCTATCCTTGTGAACAATATAACCCCGATGTGATGGAAATGCTTGGACAGCTTTGTCGGAACGGGGCAGGGGAGGCGGAAGTCCATCTTCACCACAAGGATGACAACTACCAAAGTTTCGTAGATAAGATCGAGGCCGGGAAAACTCAGTTTGCCAGCCATGGATTGCTTTCCAAAGATCCGCAGGGAAAGACCTCATATGGCTTTGTCCACGGGAATTGGGCCATCACTAACTCGCACCCGGACGGTAATCATTGTGGGGTAACAAATGAGATCAAGGCACTGATCGATTCGGGTTGCTATGCTGATTTTACAATGCCTTGCGCCCCCGATCCTTGTCAGTCCAGGATCGTCAATTCAATATACTTCGCCAGGGACGTTGCCCAAACCCGTTCGCATGACTTTGGAATACCTGCTGAAGTGGGGATGGATCTTCCACAGGAACATCTGTTGTTTGTCCAAGGTCCATTGACCTTGAATTGGCAAAGTAGGAAACTTGGAATTCTCCCCAGGTTGGAGAATGCTGACTTGACCTTGGCTAATCCGCCGTCCCGCCAGCGCTTTATGCTGTGGTTGGAAACGGCGGTCCATTTGCAAGGGCGCAGGGAATGGGTTTTCGTCAAACTCCATACTCATGGCTGCAACCCGAAGAACATTGAAATGCACTTGGGCAGTGAATTGAGGGCTTTTTACTCTGATATTTCCGCCTTTTGTTCTAAGTCTGGAGAAATAGACCTGTATTTTGTAACCGCGAGGGAAATGGTGAACATTGCATTGGCTGCTTTGGCAGGTAAATCAGGTTCCCCTTCTGAATACAGAGATTATAAATACCGCCTTCCTTGAGATTGTATGAGAGTCCTGTTCATATCGAACCTATTTCCAGACGAGAAGGAGAATTATCGTGGGCAGGACAACGCCAACTTGCTTCATCGTTTGTCTGACCATTGTAGCGTCCGAGTCTTGTCCACACGACCGGTCAGACCATTCCGCCGGGTGCCCACTTATATTCCAAGACTTCAGGATGCCCCCTTGCGACCCCTGTTCGTTCCTTATTATTACATTCCTAAAGTCGGCTCCCTTTTTAACCACATCTTGTTTTATTATTCGACCCGGGGGAGTATTCAAAATCTCATTGGCGATTTTTCACCGGACGTTATTCTTTCTTCTTGGAGCTATCCCGATTCCTGCGCCGTGGCCAAGATTGCAAAGGTTTGTGATATTCCGCTTGTGTCAATTTGCCAAGGCTCAGATGTTCATATGTATATGCGGTTCCCTCTGCGATCATTGGTGATCCGTACCAATTTGACCCTTGCTGAAACTGTCATTCCCCGTAGCTGGAAACTGGGTCGGATTTTGGTTGGTGCCGGCTTTTCGCCCACTCATGTCACCCCCATTTACAACGGGGTAGACACTTCGATCTTCCATCCTGGGGATAAATTAGCGGCCAAAATGTCATTGGGGTTGAGAGAAGGCAGCCGTTACCTTCTTTATGTGGGAAATTTTTATACCGTAAAAAACCCGTCCCTCCTGGTAAGGGCGTTCGCCAAGGCAAAGGAAACATACTCTGGCTCCGACCTTCAATTGGTAATGATAGGGGAAGGGTACCTCCTTCCCGAGTTAGAGGAACTTGCCAGGACATTAGGCGTATCTGAGGCAGTCTCATTCTTGGGGCGGAAAGTTCCTTGGGAAGTTGCCCAATTCATGCGGGCGGCGGATTTACTTTGCATACCGAGTTTCAATGAGGGGTTGCCTAATGTCCTTCTTGAATCCTTGTCCTGTGGGCTCCCTGTAGTTTCTACTGATGTTGGTGGCATTTCCGAAGTCCTTGACAATGTTAATTGTGGGGTTCTCGTCTCATCATTCTGTCCTGTCGATTTCTCCCAGGCGATACTGGGTAGGCTGCAAATAGAAATTGACCCATCCTCCATCGTGAATCTAAGTAAAGAGTTCTCGTGGGATAAGACCGTGCTTTCCTATTTTCGCATACTCCAAGATGCAGCTTCCATCCGCCACTAGATAATCCCTCCAATCTTTATGCCCCGCGGAACCTTAAGCCTTATGATATTTGCTGGGTTGGTTTCACAACCCTTGGTGTCCCAGAGCATTTGGGATTCTGGGTCGGACTTGTCTTCGGAGTCTGGTGGAGGTGGTTGGCCTTGGGTCACTTGGGGTTCAACCGAACTGAAGGACTGGAAATTCTTCGACGCTTTAGGGCCAGTCTGGCAGTGGAGGGATACCGATGGCTCAGTAAAAACCCCTTGGGTTTATTCTTTTTTCCATGGTTGGCTATATCCTGTTGGCTCCAGCCTTTCCAGCGTATGGCTCTATTCACTTAAATACAATAATACTTGGGTTTGGACGAGTTCTGCAGATTTCAGCTTGTTATATTTTAACAAGACTCGAAAGTTCTATCAATTTGACATGGATTCCTACGGGCAGGACTTCTTGGATTTGGGGACTTCACATTGGTACAACTTCAAAAAAATCCCTGGATTGTTTCCTAAGGACTACTCTCGGATAGACGGGCCTTCCCCAGAGATAGACGAGGTGCTGGAACTGCCCCAAGGCGTATTTTCTTCCATGGTGCGCATACCCCAAGGGGAATACTTCATGGGGGCGGTTACTCCTGCCGAGCCGTTCAACGATGAAGATGGTGACGGGAAGTATGACCCAGGCGAACCTTTTGAGGATTTGGACAGCGATGGCACTTATGACGGGAAGATAGGGTATGATGACGAGTATCCTAGGCATGGGGTGGCATTGTCATCCTTTTACATCGGAACCCATGAAGTCACGAACGAGTTTTTCCAGCTCATCGTAGATTGGTCGGAGACCCGCCCTGACAAGGAGGGCGACATATACCGGGATTTTTATAAATACCACTACGACAGCGACATATACCTGGATTACAATGACTACGTAAACTACTATCAGCGTTGGTTGGCTGCCATCATGGAATACCAACTGGCTCCAACCCCCTCCAACCAGTCCAAGGTCGATGCCGCAAAGTCAAACTACGAAAGCCAACTTGCCCAAAGGGATGCCAAGATGGCTGATATTCGCAAATACCGGGCGGACAATCCACGAAAACCTGTCTCGTATGTTTCGTGGTTCGATGCGTTGAAGTGGTGCAACGCCTACTCGGAATACCTCGGGAAAACTCCAGTTTATTATGTTGATCCTGGTTTTGGCGGGGTTTTGCGTTCTTCTACTGCTGCCAGGACGGATTACAGGTCATTCTCTAATTTTAACAATGGTTATGCCAAATGGGATGCCGATGGTTTCCGGTTGCCGACTGAAGCGGAATGGGAAATTGCTGCTCAAGGAGGCTTGGTTGGGAAGCCCTATTCCACCGGAGATTTTATTGATGATACTATGGCAAACATTACCATGGAAGTCCCTGGTGGAGATTTGACCCTCGTAGGACTATTCCCTCCCAATGGTTACGGCCTACACGACATGTCCGGCAACCTCAAGGAGTGGTGCTGGGACTGGAAAACCAATTATGAGGATTCCTCTGCTAGTTTCACATTGGATGTCCGGGATAATGGTCAATCCCTCTTGGGGTCATACAAAGTGACTGTCCCTGACCTTGCTGTTGCCTCCACTGTCTTGGATGTAGCGGCAGAAACTGACAATTACCACCAACTCTATAACTCTGCATCAGGCGTCCACATCGGGACTTCGGGTGACAAGTTGTCCTTTAGCTTGCAAGGTTCAGGAGCTGGGGCTTACATGGTCGTCCTCTCACCCGACAGGAATGCCAAAAATATCCTCGGGTTACGAGATCTGGATAGTTCCGTCCCAATCACAGTCCCCGCCGTCAATGAGCCTGCCGCAGGATGGTCAGGGGTAGCCTCCTTTTCGATTGATTATACGATCCTGGAAACAGGCGCTACCGGAACTTATAATGTTTCCGTTTCCCCTCCGTCTTCAGGAAGCCAGAATGCCTCAATCCTGTATTCCTACATGCAGCAAGTTAACCAAGAACTCCAAAACCTTGGGATCAGCCAATTTTACACATGCGTCCCCAATGGAAAGAAACTGGCCATCAATTTCCAGCGCGGTCAGAAGCCCCAAGTATTTACCCTCCGTTCCAATGCTGGGGATCCTTTTGTCACCAACCTCGGTTTTCCCGAAATATCCGGGACTTCGGTGGATGAGTCCGCACTGCAATTCACTTCCTTCAACGTCGTTCGGCCATTCCAGTCCCCAAAGGATCCCAAGGGACCGGACTCAGGGGTAAAGAGGGTATTCCGGGGCGGCTCTTATGGTGGTACCCCGTTTTACTCTAGGGTCGCCCTCCGTAACTCCCTAGAACCCTTTATCCCGACA
>JAYPDO010000118.1:13613-14661 GCA_038125285.1 Opitutia bacterium | reverse complement strand
GTATTAATGCCGGGCTGGCTGGTATTGACAGTTCCCGTGACTTCGAGCTGCACGCCTCCTATGGGATTCCCATCGTCATCGGTAAGCGTAAAGCCTGGATCGGTAAAGGTATCCCCGACTGCGAGCAGAAGATGGGTACCGCCGTTAAGGGTGATGATTTCGGCTTGGGTAGCTGCCGGAAGTAGAATCGCGAGGCCTAGGAAGAGCCAAGTGGTGATGGGGGGAAAGGGGTTGCGGCAGTGGTTGGGTTTCTGGGCTTGGGTCATTGCTGCGATGATGTAAAAGGTTGGGTGGCGAGTAAGAACAAAAGGGTTTCAAGTGTTGGAGTGGAGCCTTCAGGCGATGGGGTGTGGGGAAGGGCGGCGAAAGCCTGGACTCTAACGGATTGGGCGGCAGTGGAGGAAGTCCGAATTTTTTGCAAATTCCGCTATGGGCTCCGTAGTTCGGGACATGAGGAATGGAGGTTGGGACGTGGGGGCTTAAGGAGAACCGTGTGAACGCAGATGCAGTGATCTTCCTTCGGGGCAAGTATTTTTTCTGCTCTTCAAAAAGGCCAGGGAAGTGAAACCGCTGATGTTCGCTAATGGAACTTTTTCTTAGGCTCTGCTTCCTCGGTTATCCTGAGTTCAATAAATGGGGAGGGGGATGGGATCCGTGTGCATCGATGTCCAACTGTGGTTCGATTCAGCCTTCCTTCTTGAGGCCGAGGAGGAATTCCTGGTTGCCTTTGGTTCCTTCGATGGGGGAGGGGGTTTGGCCATGGAGGGTTGCGCCTTCAAGGTTGTCTAAGGCGAAGGTTTGGATTTCTAGGAGGATGCGTTGGTGGATGGCGGGGTCGCGGATGATGCCTTGGCCTTTGTCGGCTTCTTGTTTGGTGGCTTCGAACTGGGGCTTGACGAGGGTAACGAGGTGGCATTCGGGGGCGAGGAAGGGCCAGGCGGCGGGGAGTACTTTTGTCAGGGATATGAAGGATAGGTCGAGGACGATGAGGCCGTAGGTATCGCGGGGGAGGTTACCGGGTTGGAGGTGGCGGGCGTTGGTCTTTTCG
>JAYPDO010000118.1:0-13603 GCA_038125285.1 Opitutia bacterium | reverse complement strand
CGAGGTTGGTGACGCGGTGGTCGTCCCTTAGCTTTTGGTGGAGTTGGCTGTGGCCGACGTCGACACAGGTGGCGGTAGCCGCCCCGGCTTGGAGGAGGTAGTCCGTGAAACCGCCGGTGGAGGCCCCGAGGTCCAGGATGTGGAGCCCATCCACGGGGATAGGGAATTTTTTGAGGTAACCTTCGAGTTTTTCCGCCCCGCGGCTGACGTATTTGGGCGGGGTTTCGAGGGTGATGGGGAGGGCGGCAGGGTAGGTTTTGCCCGGTTTGTCCAGGATGGTGGTCCCGGTGCGGACTTTGCCCGCCAAGATGAGGGCCTGGGCGATGTTGCGGGACTCGCAAAAGCCCTGTTCCACGAGGAGTTGGTCGAGCCGTGTTTTCGTGGGTCTCATAAATATGGGTAAAATCAATGCAGGCTATGACTGAAATGACGAGCCAGTTTGTGTTTTCGTGTTAGAAATTCTGATGGTGTCCAGTCCGGCGGAAGGGCTTCGGAGAGCCTTGGGTTGGGCCGAGCCTTTTGTTTTAGCGGCTTGGGGGCGGTTGGTGGTAGAAAGTGGCGGAAGGTGGCGGATTTTGGTTCATAGTGTTGACATGGTGGCGCGGAAATACATCCTCATGGGCAAGGTTTAACCCTCCCCTTGCATGACCAACCCCGACGAAAAACCCCCATTTGTGGATTCCTACACGCATTCAGTGGATGCGAAGGGGAGGGTCACGATCCCGTCGGATTGGCGCTTGCCGGATGAGGAGAGCGGCAAATACCTGGCCATCCCTTGGCGGGATGAAGACAATACGCCCCACCTGCGGGTCTGGCCTCCCTGGAAGGCTAGGGTCTATTCCCAAAAGCTGGCTCAGATTCCGGAGAGTGACGCCAAGGGGCGGGCGCAGCTTAAGAAGATTTTCAAGAACGCTTGTTCCCTGGAGTGCGATAAAACGGGGCGTTTTGTCATTCCGCCCAAGCACCGGAAGTATGCAGGGATTACGAAGAAGGCGCACTTCTCCGGGGTGGGGGACCAGTTTGAAATTTGGAATCCTGAACTGCTTCCTGCCGAGGAAGGGGAAGAGGAATTGGAAGGCCTCAGCGCCGAGGACTTTGGGGTCTTCGATGGATAAGGACAAGGATTGTTAAGAATATGTACAGTGGAGCACAGGAAGGAGGATTTCGTACAAGGATGAGCGGGCATGCACCGGTCCTTTTGGATGAGGTCCTCGGCTTGCTGGGGCAGGCACAATGCGATGCGTCCCTTCCTCTTGTATTTATGGACGGGACGTTCGGTGGTGGAGGCCATACGCGGGCGATCCTTGAAAAGTTCCCCGGCTGCCGTGTGGTCGGCATCGACCAGGACCCGGCGGCTCGGGTGCGGGCGGAATCAATTGAAAACGACTTTCAGGGGAGGTTTCGGCTTGAGACCCGGAATTTCTCCGAAATGGGCAAACTTCGAGACACAAATCTGACTGGCGTCTTGATGGACTTAGGGGTATCATCCTACCAATTGGATGAAGCCGGGCGGGGTTTTTCCTTCCGTTCGGAAGCCCCGTTAGACATGAGGATGAATCCGCTGCAAGGGCAAAGCGCAGCGGATTTTTTAGAGACCGCGTCCCAGGGGGAAATTGAGACAGCCCTCAGGGACTATGGCGAGGAAGCCGGTTGGAGGAAAATTGCCAATGCCATCGTAGGGGTACGAGGCACGGGTATCCTACAACGTACGTCTTCATTTGCCGAACTAGTGGAGCAGCACGCTCCACGTCCATCGCCCAGGCGTCGCAGGATCCATCCTGCGACCCGAACTTTCCAGGGGATCCGGATCGCGGTGAACCATGAACTCGAAAGCCTGGAGGCCGCCTTGCCGGCCGCTTTCGAAAAGCTGGCACCCGGAGGGGTTCTGGCCGTCATCAGTTTCCACTCATTGGAGGATCGCATCGTGAAACGGTACTTCCGGAAGTTGGCTGGCCGCCCTGAGGGGAACCATGATTTTCGTAACCAGGATGAACGACAAGCGCTCTGCGGCCTTCTTACCCGTAAACCAGTTGTCCCCGGAGACTCGGAAACCCAACTGAACCCTCGGTCCCGCTCAGCAAAACTCCGGGCTATCCAGAAATTTTAATCCTGGGATACAAACCTTAGAATGAAAAAATCGAAGCAAATATCGATGAGCCCAGTGACGGTCATCCTGTCATTGCTGATCTTGCTGGTGGCCGGCTTCGGCGGGCTTAGCGTGGTCTGGATGCGTACCAGGATCGCCCAAAGTGCGGAGCATATCACACGTTTGCAGGCCGAGCAAAAGCAAGTGGCTATCAAGCTCCAGGACATTGATGCGAAGATTGCCGAAGCCCATACCCCGGAGGTGCTGAAAGCGGGCATCCCTTCCGCGGTGCGACCATCCGAACAAGTCCAGATAATTTGGGTGCCCGATGGTTACAAATCCCAGGGCGCAATCCCTGCAGGCGAAGAATTACAAATCCCCCTCCCGGTGGTAGGCAAGCAGCTTGCCGTCCACAGGGATTAACCGGCCAAAACAGATGAGCGCTGCCTTTATATCCTCCGTCCGCTACTGGTTCCTGCTGGTCAGCATTTGCCTGTTCTTTACAGGCTACATGGGGCGGTTGGTCTATCTCCAGGCAGTGAAGCACGATGAGTACTCGCAGATTGCCCAGAGCCACCGGAAATCCTCCCTGACTTTGATGGCTAGGCGGGGAAATATCCTGGACTCCCATGGCAACCCTCTTGCGGTTACCCAGCCGCGGATTGAACTTGGGGCAGATCCGCAAATTGTGGAGGAAGAGGACTACCCTAAAATTCGGGAATTGGCCAAGATGCTGGAGGCGGACCCGGAAGACCTCATCAAGAAAGTCGAACAGAAGACCCGTATCTACAAAGGTGAGGATGGGCGTAGGATCTCAAAGGTACGCTGGGTGAAACTGGCCGAAAGCATTGACGAGGAGCTTTACTCCAAGATCGAGGAAATGGAGATCCCCGGTGTATATGGGAACAGGAATTACACCCGAACCTATCCCGGTGGGCGCTTGGCTTCCCATGTGCTGGGCTTCGTACAGAAGGATGGTACGCCGGTAACTGGGATAGAGCGGCTCATGGATTATTACCTGGAAGGGCAGGACGGATGGCGGGAAACCGAAAGGGACGGTCGCCGCCGAACCCTTGGGCAATTCGAAACCCAATATGTGAAACCGACGGACGGTTATAACGTCCAGCTCACCATCGACCAATTTATCCAGAACTTGGTTGAAGAGGAGATAGACAAGGT
This sequence comes from Opitutia bacterium, assembly GCA_038125285.1. GTDB lineage: Bacteria > Verrucomicrobiota > Verrucomicrobiia > Opitutales > JABJCN01 > JAYPDO01. Next base: position 10,338 of record JAYPDO010000118.1, on the reverse strand, counting down.
AGTGGAGACCTACAAACCGGCAGCCGTTTCCGTGATCGTCAGCGAACCGGGGACAGGCTACGTCCTGGGGCTTGCTAACTACCCGACTTTCAACCTCAACGAATCCGGCCAGGCGGAAATGGATCACATGCGTAATCGGGCCATTACCGATGTCCTGGAGCCTGGCTCCACCTTCAAGCTAGTGCCGGTAAGTGCCGCCCTCAATGAGAACCTTTATAATAAGGACGACATGTTCGACTGCAGCATCCCGACCGTCAGTTACCAGGGAAGGGAAGTGAAATTGCCAAGCGACCACCACACTTACGGGAAGCTGTCACTAACGGAGGTGGTCATGAAATCCAGCAACCGGGGTACGGCATTTGTGGGACTACGCCTCGGCGAACAGACCCTTTTCGAATACGCCCGGGCTTTCGGGTACGGGCAAAGGACAGGCTTGGGGTTGACCGGGGAGGTGCGGGGTATCTTGCACCCGGTGAAGGATTGGGATGGCCTGACCATTACCCGTTTGCCGATCGGGTATGCCGTCGGAGCTACCCCGATGCAGATCCACAACGCCATGGCCACGGTAGCAAATTACGGGATCCTCATGCAACCCCAGTTGGTGTATCGTGTGACCAGCAACGACGGGGAGCCGATCGTCACTTTCCGCCCCAAAGCCAAACGCCGTGTCATCTCCGTGGATACCGCCAGGACCATGGGGGACATGCTTGCCACGGTGGTTACCCCGATGGGGACAGCGCGCCGCGCCGCGTTGGATGGCTTTATGGTATCAGGGAAGACTGGAACCTCCAGGAAACTGGTCAAAGGGGTTTACCAGGACGACAAGCACCGGGCTTCCTTTTCCGGGTATTTCCCAACTCGTCGCCCCCGCGTCGTTATCAGTGTATTTGTGGATGAACCCAAACTCGATGGACCGGGATACGGGGGCGTAGTAGCAGCCCCCGTATTCCGGAATATAGCCGAGGAGTTGGTCAAGCATATGGGAATCCGGCCGGAGACCGACGAAGACCGGCTTGCCCAATTGGGATCCCATGTCCAGGGGAGGATGAACTGATGATTTTCGACATTTCAGAAACTTCCCTTTTGTCAGAACAACAGCGAGTTGCCCGCCGTCCAAGGGGGGCTATGGAAATCACCCTACGTGAGCTTTTGGAATCGTTTAATATATTGACGTTGCAAGGGGACTTGGATGTCCCGGTGACCGGGCTTTGCATCGATAGCCGTAAGGTTGTGCCCGGTAGTCTGTTTTTCGCCCTGAGCGGGCAACTCACCGATGGCAACTATTTCGCCCGGGAGGCCATCAGCCGTGGGGCTTGCGCCATCATCAGCTCCGCCCCCCCGATGGAAGAAAGCCACACTTGGGTGCAAGTACCGGACGCAAGGTCCGTATTGGCATGGGTATCGAGGCGGTTTTATGGGTATCCCGACAGCTCCATGAGGGTCATCGGGGTAACCGGGACAAACGGGAAGACCTCCGTTACCATGTTGGCCCAACATTTGGTTCGCAAGGAGGAGGACGGGCAAAAGACGGCACTGCTGGGTACGATCCATAACGACATCGGGGGGCGTGTCGTGCCTTCCAAAAGGACGACAGCCGAAGCCCACGAACTTTTTGAATACCTGGCCAAATCGAGGGATGCCGGGTGTAACCGCGCCATCATGGAAGTAAGCTCCCATGGGGTTTCCCAGAAGCGGGTGCTGGGCTTGGAATTCCAGACTGCTGTCTTCATGAACCTTACCCCTGAGCACCTGGACTTCCATCACAGCATGGAGCACTACTACCAGGCCAAAAAGACTTTTGTCGGTGGGGGAGAAGGAAACCAATCCCCCAAGCATGCCGTGTTGAATATTGATGATGCCTACGGCAAACGCCTATGGTCCGAACTTCCCTCCAACATCCGCAAAGTGACCTTCGGGGAGGACATGTGGGCCGATTTCCGTGCCAGCCAGTTTAAGCTATCGGCAGACAGGACAGAGTTTCTCCTGAGCTATCCAGGCGGGAACCTGGAAGTGGTCTCGCCCCTGTTGGGACACTTCAACGTGCAGAACCTCCTTGCCGCGCTAGCCGCCGGTTGGGTGGAGGGCTTCAAGGTCGAGGAGATGCTCGGCAGGCTCCAATCCTTCCCAGGGGTGCCCGGAAGGCTGGAGAGGGTGAAGGCAGGACAAGATTTCAACGTCATCGTGGACTATGCCCACACAGATGACGCCTTAGAAAACATACTGAGTGTACTGAGGGAAGTTACAGTTGGGCGGCTCCTCCTTGTCTTTGGTTGTGGTGGGGATCGCGACCAAGACAAACGTCCCGAAATGACCCGGACTGCGCAGCGATACTGCGACTATGTCTGGGCTACTGCGGACAATCCCAGGAGTGAGCCGCTCAGCTCAATTTTCAAACAAATGGAAGTAGGTGTCCGGCACCCCTCGAAGATCAAATTCGTGAAGGAGCGGCGCCGGGCCATCGGGCTGGCCATCGTTTCCGCCTCCGGGCCAGGGGATTGCGTCGTCATTGCAGGGAAAGGGCATGAGACATACCAAGAATTTGGCAGCACGGTGATCCCATTCGATGACAGGCGGGTTGCCATGGACCTTCTAAAGCTGAGGCTCTCTTCCCATCGAACCTGAACTGCACACCCCCCATGCCTACATTCAATCCCGTCAAGCTGGCAACCTGGTCATCGGGAAGATGGGAAGGCGGGATGCCCTCAGATGGCGAACTTTCGGGATTTTGCATCGATACGCGGAAGACCAAGGCTGGGGATATCTTCATTGCGATCCAAACCGGACGCAGGGACGGACATGACTTTCTCGGGGACGCCAAGGAGCAAGGGGCGGTTGCCGCTTTGGTGGAGCGTTTTATACCGGGCGCAGACTTGCCCCAACTGGTTGTCAATAACACTGTTAACGGGCTTCTCGATATAGCCCATGGGCATCGCTTGGAATTCCGTGGCACCGTGGTCGGGATTACCGGAAGCTGCGGGAAGACCAGTACTAAAGATGCACTTGCCTTATTACTTGGCGACACAGTGACTTGCAAAACCGAAGCGAATCTAAATAACCTCCTCGGCCTCTCTCTCACCCTCCTCAAGCTGGACAATACTATTCACAAGTATGCAGTTGTGGAGGCTGGTATTAGCGAACCTGGAGAAATGGACAGCCTCGCCCGTGCCTTGGAGCCGGATATTGGGATCCTCACCATTGTCGGTTCAGCACATACCGAGGGGCTTGGCGGATTGGAGGAAGTCGCCTCGGAAAAGGCCAAGCTACTGCGGGCTGTCCGCAATGGCGGGATCGCATTATTCCCTGAAGAATGTTTGCAATACGGAACCTTCGAAAAGCCTCTAGATAACCCCCTTATTCTATGCTTTGAAAGAAATGGAGAAATTTCTAAAAATAAGCTCGCATTTTGTTGGGAATTTGTAACAAATGTCCGCGACAATGGGCAAATAACAGTGAGGAATGACTGTATAGGTACGCATCAATTCGACCTTCCGGATACCGCTTTAGGGCAGGGTATGGCCAGAAACTTAGCTATGTCCCTGGGGGTTGCGCTGCGTTTGGGAATTGACCCCGAAAAAATACAAAGCCGGTTGTTAAAATGGGAGCCTTCGCCGTTGCGGGGGGAAGTCCGCACCTACGGCAAACAAACCTTTTACGTTGATTGCTATAATGCAAACCCCGTCTCCATGGAAGAGGCGGTGCGTACATTTTCCATCCGTTTCCAAAACCAACCCAAGCTCTTCGTCATGGGCACCATGAACGAGCTTGGGGAAGATTCCAAGGAACTGCACAAGAAGACAGGCAGGGGCATCTGCCTGGGCAAAGGGGACAGGGCAGTCCTCATCGGTGGCCAAGCCGGTGCATATCGTGAGGGTATGCTGGAGGCCGGGGCCGACGCCAACCGCATCACCGTTGTTGTCGATGCGATGGAGGCATTGCCGCTTGTGCGTGGGTTCGAAGGGGCTATCCTGCTCAAAGGCAGCCGGTCCTATGGGCTCGAACGCCTCCTTGAGGGCATGGGCGCGGATGTGGAAGAGACAAATGGGGAAAGGAGGTTAGCCGCTGCATGCTGAGTTATCTCGCTGCATTCGAATCCGAATTTGGACCATTCCGCCTCTTCCAGTATATCACTTTCCGCGCCATGATGGCCGGGATTACTGCGCTGGTTGTAGGGTATTGGATCGCGCCTGCCATCATCCGCAAGCTCCGGGATTTCAAACAGCCCGTGCGGACAAAGGAGGAAATCGGCGAGGAAATGGCCCAAAAGCATGCCGGGAAGGGCAATACGCCGACCATGGGCGGGATCATCATCCTGGTTTCCTTGGTATTCAGTGTTTTGCTCTGGGCCAAACCTTTCCAGGAAGTCCGCTATATCGACCACCAGTGTGCCAACGAATCTTGCGGCGAAACTTTCCGGCTCTCCTCGATCCAGGACAAGTGCCCATCTTGCGGGCATGAGCCGAAAGCCACGGTATCGATGTTCGCACTGGAGACGCTCGAAGAGGGGAGTTCTGGAGGGCAAAGCGGAATGGGGATGAGGCAGAGCGATGAGCACTTGAATTCCTACGTCCTCACAGCGCTGGTCGTCTTTATCGGTTTGTCGATCGTCGGTTTCCTCGACGACTACTTGAAAGTTTCCAAGAAAAACAGCAAGGGGCTCCCCGGAAAATACAAGATCGTCGGCCAGACCCTGGTCACCCTTGTCTCCCTCTACATTTTAACCAGTTCTCACTTGAGCAGCGGAAATATGCGGGAAATCTGGATCCCCTTTTATCGGCATGTCCTTGTCGACTCGGCACCAGTCTGGGCCATAGGTGTGCTCCTTTTCTTCGTTCTCGTCGGTTCGAGCAACGCCATCAACCTTACCGACGGCCTCGACGGCCTAGCGACTGGTTGTACGGTCACGGTGGCCTTGGCTTACGGGGTCATGGCTTACATTGTTGGCAATTACGTCCTTTCCGAATCCCTCCTGGTCAAACAAGTGCTTGGGGTTGGTGAGTTGTCCATCGTCTGCACCGCGCTGCTCGGTTCCTGCATGGCCTTCCTGTGGTACAACTGTTCTCCGGCGGATGTCTTCATGGGGGATACCGGTTCGTTGGCTTTGGGCGGATTGGTCGGCATTATCGCCTTTATGGTGCAGCAACCTTTCACGCTCGTGATCGTCGGAGGTATCTTCGTGCTTGAGGCGGTCTCCGTGATCCTGCAAGTGAGCCATTTTAAATCCACCGGACGGCGCATCTTCAAAATGGCGCCGATCCACCACCACTTTGAGAAATGCGGATGGGCGGAGACTAAAGTCGTCATCCGCTTCTGGATTATCTCCCTGATTTGTTCCATCGCCGGCCTGGCAACCTTAAAGATCCGTTAATCCGCCCTGCCCTCCATGTTCGACGTCCAGCAGATATTTTCCACCCTGAACCGGCCAGTGGCCGTCTTCGGTTATGGGGTCAGCGGCCGTGCGATCGGCAGGCTCCTGACCAATTGCGGGGTCAGGGCAGAATTTTATGACCAAGCCGGGCCGGACGAAGTCTGCAGGCAATTTCAGGACTTCCATACAACTCGCCACGAGTTGGTGGTCTACAGCCCCGGTTTCCCCCAAGACCATCCTTGGCTTGCCAAGGCTCGTGCCGCCGGACTCCTTTGCCTGGGCGAGCTGGATTTTGCATCCATATTTTGGAAAGGCCGGATCGTTGCCATCACTGGGACCAACGGAAAAACTTCACTTACCAAATTCCTTACCGAGGCATTCCGAATGCAAGGGGTAGACGCTTTTGCCGTCGGGAATATCGGGATGCCACTTTGCCAGTTAATCCCGGATCTGAATACGCCCGAAGCGGTGGCGGTTTGCGAGGTCAGTTCCTTCCAGTCCGAAAGGATGGAGCACTTCGAGCCGGACCATGTGCTTTGGACCAACATGGCGGACGACCACTTGGACCGCCACCAGAGTATGGCCAACTATTTCGACGCCAAGTACCGCCTCGTCGACTGCCAAAAAAGGGGGAAGCTTTTCGTTGGGCCATCCGTCTTCGAGATCGCTAAAATCCTTGGCAAAGACCTTCCTCCGCATGCACACATCGTCTGCCGGGACGCACTTAGTTCGGATACGGTGATCCCGCAGGATAGTGTATTCGCGGAGCATCCCCAGCAGGACAACTACCTGATGGCGCGGGCACTATGGCGGGAATTGGACTTGCCTGAGCATACCCTTCGCGCTGCTGCCACACAATTCGCTCTTCCTAAGCACCGTCTCCATAGGGTGGACGAGTGGGACGGCGTCAGCTTTTGGAACGACTCCAAAGCTACGAACTTTTCCGCCACACTGGCCGCCCTCAAGAGGTTTGGGCGCAAAGTCCACTGGATTGGCGGCGGATGCAGCAAAGGGGGGGACCTAAGGCAATTTGCCCATGAACTGGCTCCCTTCCTGGAAGGTGCATACCTGATAGGTGAGACCGCCCGGGACCTACATGGCCACCTTGCATCTGCGGGAGGTGCTTTCGTGAGCACCTATACCGGTCTCCCGAATGCCCTTTTGGCCGCCTACATGCGGGCTAGCAATCCAGCCGTCGTACTTTTCAGCCCTGGCTTTGCCAGCTTCGGGCAATTCCGCAACTACGAGGAGCGTGGCAACAGTTTCGAACATGCCGTCGCCGAGCTCCGTCAGCAATCACAAACCATACCCGCCTGAACTGCTGATCCGAAATGAAAACTTTCAAATTATTCTCCATCGTCCTCTTGATCCATCTGTTTGCCGTACCATTGGTAGTGATCCAGCTGGGGAGCCAGTCCAAGGACGAGGTGGCGCCGAATTCTATACCAGGCCGTGCGCTGGAGACCGCGGAGGCTGCCAAGCCCCTTCCGACCAAAAACAGTTTGGTGGAGATGGAACCCGAGGAAATCGCGCAATTGGCAAGGGACACCTCGCCTGTACTGCGCGAGCCCAAGACCCACATTGTCCGGAGCGGGGAAAGCCCTTCCGTCATAGCAAAGCGATACGGCATGCAGACGAAGGAACTCATGTCCCTTAACGGCATTACCGACCCATCGAAGCTCCAAGTTGGTGCCAAACTTACCGTATATGCGGCGATTACCAACTGAACCGATACTTTTGCACACACAAACACGTAATCCATAATCACAAACACAGACACAAAAATGAAGGATAAGGTAAAAAATAACCTATCGGCCGGGGTAACTGGCTTGCTACTGGGATCCGCCCTGGTCTTCCAGGGAGGGTGCCAATATATGCCCTGGGCTAAGAAGAAGCAGGCTTCTGTCGAGGACACTATGGCACCTGTCGTCGGAGATCCAGCCGTTTTCGTCCCCCAAAAGATGGATTCGGCTTACAATGCCGAGTATGACGCCCTTGCGTCCAACGCCCTTTCGGAAGGCGTCTTCCAGGAACCCGTCCGCCCGGCACTTCCACCGGTGATCATGGAGGAGAGCCCTTTGCCGGACCCATTTATCCCTGACCTCAACGAACCAGGGTTCCAGGAGTTGGCCGCCGACTACCCGAAGAATGATTCGAACATGACCTACATCGTCCAGAAAGGGGACACGCTCTGGGCCATTTCCCAGCAATTCAAGGTCAGTCTGAACAAACTCCTCAGCTCAAACAACCTGACCCGGACTTCCCTTATATCCGTTGGCCAGAGCCTGACCATCCCAGGGGTTTCCGAGAGTACCCCTCCTGTATCGCCTTACGCACCGGCCATCCAAAGCATCCCACAGGACATTTATGCCAACTCCGGCAACTATGTCGTGCAGGGAGGTGACCACTTGACCAAGATCGCATATAAATACGGGACATCTGTGGCCAAACTTAAGGAAGCTAATGGTCTGGTGACCGACCGCCTCCAAGTCGGCCAAAGGCTTATCGTTCCCGGCGGTGGCCAGATCCATGAGACTTGGAGCCCGACGACCGCAGGTTCCCCATCCGCTTCTACCGCATCCACCATGTCCTCCGGTTCCGCATCCGGATCTTCTCGCGCTAATGGGGACTATCATGTCGTCCGCTCCGGTGAATATCCTGGCAGTATCGCCCGCATGTATGGCCTCAAGACGAACGAGCTGATGGCCATGAACAACATTTCCGACCCGAGGAAGATCCAGATTGGAACCAAACTCCTCGTAAAGAAATCCGGATCGGTACCCTCCAGCGTGAGTACGATCGGCGCACCTTCCGCCCCCCAAGCCCCGTCCGCAACCACGGCTGTCCGCGGGAGCAGCGGGAAGCTAGACCTTGGCCCGGCTTCCTTGGTTCCGGCCGCGGAGGAGGAATTGCAACTCCAGGAAGTTACCCCTGGCGTGCCTTCCCTGCCAGCGTCGTTGGAGGATATCCCTGTCATGACTGTCGAGCCGACCAAGTGACACGGGATACCTGTAACGATCTGTTTCCATAGAATTTTTGACCAGGCATTGAGCTGCCATGGACGGTACCCTCATAGCCCCGTTGGAGACTAAGGGCAGGTTCACACTGTCGGCCGGAGTGTTGCTTTTGGCCGTTGTGTACCTCACTTTAGTCGGACTGGTGATCCTTTTTAGTGCCAGCCAGTCTATCTACAACAACGAGTTCACCATACTCAAGAAACAGCTGGTCTGGTTGGGCATCGCCTTGGTGGCCGGGATGACGATGTACATGGTGAAACTCGAGAGGATGCAACAGTCTGTCTGGATAATGTCCGGGCTGATGATTGTCGGTTTGATTTTAACCCTGGTCCCGGGAATCGGGATCACTGTAAATGGGGCCCAACGATGGATCGGCTTCGGCGGATTACGTGTGCAAGTGTCTGAGTTTTCGAAGCCGGTCCTCGTTTTGGCCCTTTCCACATACCTGGCTCACCACCAGCGGGTAATCGGGGAATTCCGCAAGGGGTTCGTCTATCCGCTCGCGGTATTGGGATTTGTTTGCGGATTAATTTTGAAGCAGCCGGATTTCGGTACCGCCGCATTGTGCGGTATGGTTGGTTTCACGATGGTTTTTCTGGCCGGGGCTAGGATGATGTATTTTATCCCCTCAATCTTCGGGGCGTTGGCTCTTTTCTCGCTGATGGTCTACCACGACCCTGTCCGCTTGGTTAGGGTAACCTCGTTTTTGCACATCCAGGAAAACATCACCACCGGGGCATACCAGCTCTGGCAGGGGATTCTGGCATTTGGAGCCGGTGGGATTACGGGAGTCGGCCTAGGCAACGGGAGGCAGCAATTCTCCTTCCTTCCCGAGGCGCACACTGACTTTATATTCGCGATCCTCGGGGAGGAGTTGGGATTGGTCGCCACCTTGTCCGTCGTAATGGTCTTCATAGCAATTTTCCTGGTCGCGATGCTCCAGTTGCGGCGTGCCCCGAACTTATTCCAGTTCCTGATGGGTGCGGGTTCCCTGTTGTTCATCGTCCTCCAGGCGGTGATCAATATCGGGGTGGTTACCGGGAGCCTGCCAACAAAAGGGATGTCCCTGCCTTTCATCAGCTACGGGGGGTCGAACCTCGTGGTGGTCTTTATCTTTACGGGCTTGCTTCTGAACCTTTTCCGGCAGTGGGCGAAACCAATTGTTAGCAAAGCCAGGGAAGTGGAAGTCCTGTAGTGGTGAATGGAGAGATTATGATCAAGAAGTTCGTCATCGCATGCGGGGGCACAGGAGGGCATTTGGCACCTGGGATCGCCCTGGCTCAAAAGTTGACTGGGGAGGGGCATAGTTGCTACCTCTTCATCAGCCGCAAGCAGGTGGATACTCGCCTTATCAAGAAATATAAGGACCTGAACTACGTCCCTGTCCATGGAGTTGGGCTTTCCTCCAATCCCTTCCGTTTGGCAAAATTCCTCTTCACGCTTTTCCGTAACATCCTCTATACCTACAACTGGTTGCGGAAGTGGAGGCCTGACGCGGTGGTCGCTTTTGGCGGCTTCATCTCAGTAGGAGTGGTGCTTTCCGCCTTCCTCCTTAGGATCCCCATCGTCCTCCATGAGGCCAACCGTAAGCCCGGCCGCACGATCAACATGATGCGCCGCCTCGCCTCCAGGATCTACCTTCCCGAAGGAATCCAGCTCCGGGGTGTCCGCTCATCTAAAATTAAATACTTCGGCTATCCTGTCCGCGATGAAATATACAAGCACGACACTGCCGAAGCCCGGCGTGCGCTCGAGTTGGTCCCCAGCGGCAAGTTGGTCGTCCTGATTGGGGGCAGCCAGGGGGCCTCCGTGTTCAACGAATGGGTCTTGGACAACTTTAAGAAACTGGCTTTCGAAGGCATCCACGTCTATTGCATTACTGGACCCATGCAGGGGAAGGACGGCTTTATCGAAGAGCAATCCCGCAACGGACAGAAAATCCTCGCGACATTCAAG
>JAYPDO010000117.1:11010-14686 GCA_038125285.1 Opitutia bacterium | reverse complement strand
GTCCAGGATTGCGTCGATGATGGTGCGGGTGAAGCGGAGGGGAATACTGCGTCCAGTCCCATATGCCCCGCTGATGCAGGACTTGATCTGTTTGTTGGTGTCCCAGCCGGTTGGTTTCTAGCTGTAAACAAGAAAAGATGGAGAATTAACTCCACCTTTTCGTAAGGCATAATATCTGCCGATAAGATTAGAAAAACCGTATGGTCTGGGACTGGGCCGCGGCTTGCATGGCAAGGTGTTGCTCGTCCGAACAAGGGGAGTTGGTCGGCACTGCGGCTTCCCTTTCCACGCTTTGGACCAGATTGTTTTTTAAGAGGTAATCCTCGACTTCCTCCCCGCTTACATCGGCCAGCATCACTCCATCCACCTCAACGCAGGGTGAGAGGGGTTGGCCGGATTTCTCGACCATCTCCTGGTACAGGCCGCGGTCATTAATGATGTCGAGGTCTTTATACTCGAGTTCGTATTTATCCATGATGGCACGGACGCCCATGCTCCATCCGCAGGTAGGTTTCAGGTACGCTTTGATTTCCAGTTGCTGGCTCATTGTGTCGGTTTGTTTCGAGAGGTTTATTGGTTTGCGGTCAGCGAGAAAACGTTTTCGGGGCTCGTTGTAAAGTGTGTTCCGCAAACGTTGCGACCAAGCCTAAACAGAACCCATAAACATCCGGATTTCAAGTGCTTGCCCCATGTTTTTTCCTTTTTTGTTTTGCAAAGCTAGTCCTGCAGGGGTTGGACAAGAGGGGTATGCAGACAATTTGTTTAGACTTGGAAGGGGTGCTCATCCCGGAGATATGGATCGCCTTCGCCGAAAAGACGGGGATCCGGGAGCTGGAGAGGACCACCCGTGAAGAGCCGGATTACGACAAACTGATGCGCTACCGCCTCGATATCCTTGACCGGGAGGGCTTCAAGCTCGGGCAAATCGAGGAGGTGATCGACACACTCGACCCGTTGCCCGGTGCGTTGGAATTCATAGACTGGTTAAAGTCCAATTGGCGTGTGATCATCCTCTCTGACACATTCGAAGAATTTGCCGGGCCGTTGATGGCCAAACTTGGATACCCTACCTTGTTTTGCCACAATTTAGAAGTGGAGCCAGATGGCCGGATAGCCGGGTACAATCTCCGGTTGGCCAACCATAAGCAAAAGGCCGTCGAGGCATTCCGGTCATTGAATTTCCATGTCATCGCAGCCGGGGATTCCTATAATGACCTCACGATGATCCGGGCTGCCAATGCGGGCATCTTGTTCAGGGCACCCGAAAATGTCATCCGGGAGAACCCCGACTTGCCAACCGCATCGGCTTATGACGAGTTGATGGTTGAAATTGGGAAGGCTTCGGAATGACTTCGGATCGCTACCAGGCGCGCGGGGTTTCCGCTGACAAGAAGGAAGTCCACAAGGTGGTAGACGATATGGATCGGGGGCTATTTCCCGGCGCATTCTGCAAGATCACCAAGGACTACCTGACCGGCGATCCCAATAAGTGCAACCTGATCCATGCAGACGGGTCAGGTACGAAGTCTATCCTTGCCTACCTGCATTACCGGGAGACAGGGGATGCCTCGATTTTCAGGGGGATCTCGCAGGACAGCATCGTTATGAACGTCGACGACCTGCTTTGTGTCGGGGTGACAGGGCGGATACTGATCTCGAGTACAGTCAACCGCAATGCCAAGAACTTCCCGGGGGAAGCTTTGGCAGAATTGATCAAGGGGAACGAGGACTTTATCGAAATGCTTTGCCGTTTCGGGGTGGAGATCACCAGTGGGGGCGGGGAGACCGCAGATGTCGGCGACCTGACGGGCACGGTGACTGTGGATTCCTGTGCAGTTGCGGTGATGAGCCGTTCCCAAGTCCTGGACAACTCGTTGATTTGCCCCGGCCTTTCCATCATTGGCCTTTCCTCAGCGGGGAAGGCCAAATACGAGGTACATGAAAACAGCGGGATTGGTAGCAATGGCCTGACGAGTGCCCGCCATGATTTGCTCTCCCCATACTACCGGGATTATTACCCGGAGACCTTCGACCCGAAAACCGATCCGGAACTAGTCTATTGCGGACCCTACCGGATGCATGACCAACTGCCCGGATCCAACTTTACCGTCGGGCAAGCCCTCCTCAGCCCGACCCGGACCTATGCCCCGGTCATCCATAAACTCCTTACCTCCCAACGGGAGAAGGTGGTCGGTTTGATCCATTGCTCCGGTGGCGGGCAGACGAAGTGCATCCGATTCGGTAAGAATGTCCATTTCATAAAGGACAACTTTTTGAAGATCCCCCCTGTATTCAGGGAAATCCAAAATGCCAGCGGGACTTCCGACAAGGAAATGTTCCAAGTCTACAACATGGGGCACCGGATGGAAATCTACTGCCGCCCCGAGGATGTGGATGCTCTATTGGAAGGGATCCGGCCTTTTGGTATCAATGCCCAGGTTGTTGGCCGTACGGAGGCATCTACCCTGGATGGCGGGAAAAACCACGTCACGATTTGTAACTCAGGCAATACCCTTGAGTACCAATTGTAGGCGGGCTTGCCTTTGATTGGATTACTCGATCCCGAGTAATTCACACTCGAAGATCAGCGTGTCCCCCGGCTTGATTTTCCCACCAGGGCGAGGGTTGTTCCCGTAGCCAAGTTCACTGGGAATGTGGATACGGACCTTACCGCCGACTTTTACCTTGGTCAACCCCCCCGAGAAACCTTTGATCACTCCTTTCATCGGGAAGGACGCAGCGGTGCCTCGCTCCACTGAGCTGTCGAATACCGTCCCGTCAACCAGGGTTCCGTGGTAATGGAGCCGCACCGTATCTTCCATTGTTGGTTGTTTCCCTGTGCCTTCCTTGAGGATCTCGTAGTAAAACCCTGAAGGGTCTTTCTGGATACCTTCTTGCTTTGAAAGAGCTTCGAAATATTTGGCCGCTTTGGCCTTGTTTGTGGCGGCTGCAGCTTCCTGCTCTTGCTCGGCCGCTTTCCGGGCTGCGTCCATTTTTACACGCATGATTTTCTGGATTTCCGGTTGAAGCCTATCGACTTCCGGCGGTAGTTCCTTGGAGCCCAAGCCCTTCCGTATGCCGTTAAGGATATTCTCCAATTCTCCTGCTGAGAACCCCATCCTTGCCATCCCGGAGCCATGGGCGAACATCATGCCGATCGCCTCATAAATTTCCTTGTCCTTCCCGTCTGGTTTGGCTGGCTGGGCGGAGGCAGTGCTGGCCACAAGGGCGAACATTGCGGTTGCTTTCAGGAGGGAATAGGAGGCGCGTTTTGCAGGCATCGGTGGAAGCTCGCCAGAAATATACATGGGTCAACAACCAATTTCTATATTTCCCCTTCTGATGCGAGCACCCCGTATTCCTTTACCCAGACTGTCATCTGATGCCATTACTTTAGGCTTTTCTCTCAAGGATGAGCTTCAGGATGGCTCAGCGGAAAAGCGTTTCAAGGCAATCACCCTTGCCAATGCAAACTTTGTCCCTGCAGGGAGTGTGCTTTCTGTCCGCCCACAAACCCTGCCGGTAAAGGGTTGCATAGGTGAAGTCAGGGGCTTCCCCCCCTTGGCCTCCTACCAATTCCGCGCCCCGGCGTACGTTGTCCATCATCCAGGCTGGGGTCAAGAGGTGATAGGGGTTTCGTTGGACTTCACCGACATGGAAGGACAGTGCTGTAAGG
>JAYPDO010000117.1:0-11000 GCA_038125285.1 Opitutia bacterium | reverse complement strand
GCTGTAAGGAGGTCGCCGAGATCTTTGTTCGAGGATTCGACCATGCGGTTCGGGGTGTCCATCGCACCCCAAAATTCGGTTTCAAAGGTGTGGCATGTAAACTTTTCCGGGAGCTTAGCCAAGGCATCCAATACAAGATGGTGGGTTCCGATGTGGGTGGAGTTCCAGTCCTCTGCATGGGGGAAGAAAACCGTGTGCGGTTGTTCTTCGGCAAGAATGTTGGCTATGACTTCCACGCAGTCACCCCAGTGCCCCGAGTCGCTTTCCCTGGTTTTGGGGTTGATTCGTTCAAGGCCGGTTCCGGGCTTGGTCGTTAGGAGGCCGAACCCGATGTGTTTGCAACAGTCTTGTAATTCCTCCAATCGGGCTGCCTGGCGGTCCTTGCTGCTCCCTTGGGTAACGGCGACATTGATCACCCTTACCCCCATCTCCCTTAACATCCTCAGGGCCAGACCCCCTATGATCACCTCATCGTCCGGATGAGGGGAGAAGACCAACGCACAGGGTGCCTCCTTTCCAGGTTGGACTGACGGCAGCGGCTCGAATCCACCTAGTGGGATCTCCCTGCCTGCCTTCAGGGTGTTCGCAAAGTTTTCTACTAGTTCGTGGTAATTGCCCATGGATGTACCCTGCTATTTCCTGCAAGGAAATCACGCTAAAAATGATCGGTCGGATCAGTCCGAGCAGACTGATCCGACCGATCAAAAGGCTTGCGCTTTAGGCGAACAAGTGGGTCAACGGCTCTCCGGAGTCCGCGATGGTGAACGGGCGTCGGGACGGAGAGTAAACCACTTGGCCCAGGGGCAAGCCAAGGGCGTAGGCGATTGTCGCGTTGTAGTCAGGAATTTTGACCAGGTTTTCCGCAACGTTTTCGCCGCTTTCATCCGTTGCGCCCCAGACTTGGCCACCTTTGATACCGCCACCGGCCATGAAGCCGGAGAAGGCTTTCGGATAGTGGTCCCGTCCGGCATTCTGGTTGATGCGCGGGGTGCGCCCGAATTCCGTGGAGAGGACGATTAGGGTCTCGTCGAGAAGGCCGCGGCTGTGTAAGTCCGTAATCAAAGCGGTCAGGCCTTGGTCCAGGATGGCAGCCTTTTCGGGGACGGAGACAAAGTTGTTTTGGTGGGTGTCCCAGCCGCCGTAATTCACTTCCACATAGCGGACGTTGTTCTCCACAAGGCGGCGGGCAAGCAAGCAACCTTGCCCGAAAGCTTCCTTGCCATAGAGTTCGTTCATGCTGTCGGGCTCTTGGGAAATGTCGAAGGCTTCCAGATCCTTGGAGGACATGAGCTTGATCGCATCGGTGTACATGTCCGAATAAGCTTTGCTTGCTTGGAGGTTGTACTTTTCACGGAATTTGACACCCAGTTTCCCGGCGAGTGCCAAGCGGGTGTCGAATTGTTCTTCCGTTACGCCGCGCATGACCTTGCTGTTCTGGAGCCCTGCGGAAGGGTTGCCGATGGTGAGGGGTGAGTGCTGGGAACCCAGGAACCCGCTTCCTGCAAAACGGCTGCCACCTCCTATAATTACGCTGCCGGGGAGGGTCGTGTTGGAGCGGTTTTGGAAATTGGTTGCCCAAGCGCCCATGCACGGGTGGACGATGGTCGCGCGTTTGGCGTAGCTGGTGTGCATGAAGTAGTTGCCTTGTTCATGCGCACCTTTGGTAGAGGACAAGGAGCGGAAGACGCAGGCCTTGTCCATTTGGGTGGCGAGCAAAGGCAAATACTCGGAAATCCTGACTCCGTCCGCCTTGGTCTTGATGGCTTTGACCGGCCCTCCGTTTTCGTGGTCCGGCTTCGGGTCGAAGGTGTCGAGGTGGGTCATCCCGCCGCTCATGTAGAGATAAATGATGTTACGGGCGAGGGGACGGTTAATTGGAACGGAGTCGCTGCCGAGGCGGCCTGCAGCATTGGCCTGGCCGGCAACCAGCGGGAGGGTACTGACCCCGAGGAAGGTTTTGGCGGCTTGGTTGACGAATTGGCGGCGGGAGAAGCCGTCGGATTTGAGGAGGAGTTCTTTCATGGATGGTTGGTAAGTTGAATTTGGAAAAATAATTGCATTAGATGCGGAATAAGAATTCTTGTGTGTTGAGGACGGCCCAAATGATGTCGGACCAGGGGGCGGCTAAGTATCCGCTCTTGTTCGCTTTGAGTTTCTTGATTTGGTCAGGTGTGAGCTTGACCTTGGTCAGGGTGTTCGGGTGGGTGTCCGCCAAGGCTAGGCAGGCGGCAAGTTCTTCGGCATCCGGTTGGCGGTTGAGGATGGCGAGGTATATGGCACGGACTTTGCCCTCGTTGGACTCGGCGGCTTCTATTGCAGCGGCCAGCGGGGAACGCTTTACCAATAGGGATAGGAACTGCTGGCCATTGAGGAGGGTGAGGACTTGGGGGATGGTTGCCTCGTCGTTCGCATTCTCGATCAGTTCACGGTCGGATTGGCCGAATTCTTGTAGGAAGTGGCCTGCCGGGGCAGGGTTTGGGAGTTCTGATGCGCGGACGATATTCCTGGAGAAGCCCTTGTAGGTTTCGTCTTCTGCGTCCGGTTCCATGCGGTCATAGTAGGTCATCCCCATGGATTTGCCACCTTCCATGATATCGACGCCTCCAGTGGCAATGATCATATAGTTCGTTTCCATCGTCCGGCGGATCTTTCCATATTCCTTCCTTAGGTCGCGGAGCTTGGCCAAGTCCTCGTCTTTCTGGGCGACCAGGATTTCCTCTTGGAGTTCTCGCATCTTTTCGTTCATCTCTTTCTCCATTTTCGCTCCGTCTTTGATCATGCTGACGACTTCTGTGGGAGTCTTGGAGTTTAAGATTTGCTCGTATTTGCCAAAGGCTTCGAGCTTGGATTGGGCTTTGGAGAAGCTGGCTTTGCGGTTGTCCGGGTCCGGGAGGGCGAGCGTAACCAGGGAATCCCAGATTTGCTCAGCGCTGAGCCGTTTGAGGACGGGGCCTTGGAAAGGGAAGTGGTCGATGGTGGAGAGTTCTCCGGTGAAGGATTCCCTCTGGTAAGCCTCGGTGTTGTAGATGGCGCGAAGGAATTGCTTCATGTCATAATTGAAGGCCACCATTTGTTTTTCCAAATAATCCATCAGGGCAGGGTTGGAGGCCACTGTATCGTCCCGGATGTCGTCGACCGGCTCGATCAGCCCGCGCCCCATGGCAAGTTTCCAGAGGCGGTTGGCGATGACTTTTGTAAAGCGTGGGTTTTCCGGGGAGGTCATCCAGTCGGCGTAGGCGTCCTTGCGGGCTTCAAATTTGGAAAGGTCGATGCCGTTGCCGAATAGGGTGGCAGGCTCTACGCGGTCTTTCGGCTTGGCGTCGGTGTACTGGTAATCATGGGGGAGCTGGAGGTGGCGGTTATCATATTCCTGTACGCCATAACCCAGGGGCTTGAAGATTTCCTGGGAAGCGCGGCCAAAGCTGCGCCGTAGGTCTTGCTCCGCTTGGCGGGCTTCCTTGCTGTTCCGCTCGATTCCTTCCTTGTCCAGCTTTTCGAGGTACAAATTCTTCATTTCGGCCTGTGCCTTGTTGCGCACCGGACTGTTGACGCGGGTGTGGATCCCGTAGGTGTAGGCGGCCAGTTGGAAGTACTCCATCTGGGTCCATTTGTCGAAGGGGTGGTTGTGGCATTGTGCACACACCATTTGGGTTCCCAAGAAGACCTGGACGGTGTTGGACATGTTGTCCAGCGGCATACCGGAATCGCGCATATAGTAACCGACCGCCCCGTTGTTCCAGGAATAGCCTTCCGGGGTGAGGAGTTCGCGGACAAATTGGTCGTAGGGGATGTTGGCTTGGATCGCATCCTTGACCCATTTAACGTAGGCGACCGGGCCTCCGTAGTTTCCGGCACCACCGGGGAAGCGGTCCTTGAGGCGAAGGAGGTCTGCCCACCAGATGTAGGTGTGGCTGTTGTAGCCTTGGGAATCTAGTAGGGTATCGACCAGGTGGGTACGCTTGTCCTTAGAGTTGTCTGCCAAGAAGGCCTTGGCTTCGTCATGGGAAGGGTTGCGGCCGATGATGTCGAGGTAGGCGCGGCGCAGGTAAGTTTCGTCATTGGCTTGGGGGAGGGCGGTGACGCCGTTTTCCTTGTATCCCTGCTGGAGGAGTTGGTCGATTTTGCTGCTGACTGCCTTTATTTCCGGAAGCGGGGTTTCCGTGACGCTCTTGGCCGGTTCGCGCTTTGGCGTGGGGCGGGCTTTGAGGACAGGTTCGTCCTTCTTCGGCGCCGCGTTGTACTTGGCCTTTTTTGCTGCCTGGTTCTTCTTGTGGAGCTTTATGAGCTCGTCCTGGGTCTTTTGCGCAAGCCCGGAGAAGGGAACTTGCTCGATTTTGCCGTCCGAGGTTTTGATGTAGACTTCACGGTTTTCAAATTTTACAAACTTGCCTTCCAGGCTAGTACCATCGGAGAGGGTGAAAGTGTAGGCGGAAAGATGGGATTGGTAAGCCCCGATAATTAGGGCGAGGCAGCAGAGTTTTTTGATGTTCATGGGCTGTGTCCGGTTGTGAAATTTTTGAAATAATGCATAGTAATATCCGTGCGCGCGCTTACTGGACAAAACCTGCATACGAAAATGCAGTGCCGTGGAAGGGCTGATTCGACTCCGAGGATTCCCCTTGTGACCTTCCTATGGCCATGGAAGGTGCGGATGTAGGGGTATTCGCCGGGTTCCTGGGTGTGGCGAATAATTGTTTTGCAAGGCGTGCAAGCGTTGTGAGGCCTGCCAAAGTCAAAACAAACCTTTCCCTTGCCCAAGCCCAAAAATCCCCTTTCCCTACGCCTCTCCATGAACCTTCCCGATTCCCCCCTCCGAATCCTCCCGCTGCTCCTTTCCCTAGCCTTCTTCGCTTCCCTTTGCCCGGCGCAACAAAAAGCTACCGGCTACATCCAAGTGACCTGCGAACCCGGGATCAAAATCTTTCTCGACGGCACCTTCAAGGGGGTCACCAATGCAGATGTCGGCGGCCTAATCCTGGAGGGCGTGCCGGCAGGTACCTATCAGTTGCGTATGGTCAAGGAGGGTTTCAACCCGTCAGAATCTGCCGTTAAGGTCGAGGCGGGGAAAGTCTTCGAGTTCAACGTGCTCCCCTTCGTACCCAAACTTAAAATCACCCAGAGAGGGGATTCGGATGTAACGTTGGTTGCCCGCCCGTCCGGCTCCCTAAAGATCCAGAGTTTGCCCATCGGTTGCCGGATCACCATCAAAGATTTGGGTATCAGCAATTCTCCCAAGACCCAGGACGAATGGATTGTTACGGAAATTCCCGTCGGTTCCTTCCTTGCTACTTTTGAGGCCTTGGGGAAAGAAACCACCCATGCATTTAAAATCGAAAGCGACCAGGAAACCCATTTGTTCGTCAACATCCTGGCCGGGAAAGTGGAAGACCGCACTGTCCACCCTGTCCCCTTGGCCGATGTCGAAGGCAAACCCATCACCATCCCCGGCATCGTGTTGGAACTGCTCCCCGTCCCGGCCGGCAAATTCGAGATGGGCAGCCCCGCTTCCGAAGAAGCCCGTTATGGGAACGAAACCCAACACAGTGTCACCGTTTCCAAACCCTTCTGGATGGGGAAGTATGAAGTGACCCAGGCGCAGTGGAAGGCAGTCATGGGAAGCAATCCCAGTCATTTCAACGGGGATAAACTTCCGGTGGAACAAGTAAGTTGGGATGATGCCATGGAGTTTTGCAAACGGGTTCTGGCAAAGGAAGCTGCGGCCGGCCGTTTGCCTTCCGGTTATGCGTATACCTTGCCGACCGAGGCGCAATGGGAGTACACATGCCGTGCCGGGACAACTGAGCCGTATGCGGGGGCAAGCCTGGATACAATGGGTTGGTACAGTGACAACAGCGGTAATAAAACCCTCGACGTCGGGCTCAAGGACGCCAACCCCTGGGGGTTCCACGATATGCATGGAAATGTGTGGGAGTGGTGCTACGATTGGTTCGATGATTATCCAACCGGAAGCATCGCCGATCCTGTCGGTCCTTCCAATGGCTCCGACCGCGTGTTCCGCGGTGGCGGTTGGTTCAGCAGCGCCAGGAACTGCCGTTCTGCGTACCGAAACTGGGGCAACCCGGGCAACCGGGTCAACTTCCGGGGCTTTCGCTTGTGCCTCAGTCCTGTAAAAAAATGAGCGAGCGAATGAAGCGGAACGAGCAAGGGGCAAGGTGCGGAGCCCGTAGCCCCGGTGTGTGCCGCGGAGTGAGCGGGCGGCCGCCGGTTATTTCGCCCCGGCATTATGTCCAGTTTGGGTTCTTGGTTCCCGGTTCTGGGTTGGGCTGGTATCCAGGATGTCGCCAGGGGAGCTGTTGCCTTCCGATTTCATGGGGAGTACTTTGCGGGGCGTGAATTCCTTCATCGCCAAGTCGTAGCCTTCCTCGACCTCCATCCGCTGCGCCAGCATCGCGCACACAAACTTGGACACGCTCATATCGCGCTTGGCCGTTTTGACTTTCGTCTAACGGAGAACTCCCGGCGGCATGGTAATGGGAAAATGTCTCACGACCTCACGAAGTTCGTGTGCCTGTAGCTTTGTGTCAGGCCATCCGTCACTTATGCGGCAATGGCACTTGTTGTTCAGAAGCCAAGTAGGCCACCAGGTTCCGGAGTTCCTCCTTTTTGAGGGTATCGAACAAGCCCTCGGGCATCATGGAAACGGGCAATATGTTCCGGGCCAACACATCTTCCTTGGAAAGGACGATCCGCTCCGTGACGGTCTGGACTGTAAGGCTGCTGTTGTTTTCCGCGGCTACCATCCCGGCCACCACCCTTCCGTCCTTCAGGTTGATGGTGGTGAACTGGTAGTCCTTGCCGATGGCTCCGTTCGGGTCGAGGACGTTGTCGAGGATGTAGTCGACGTTGCGGCGGTCGGAACCGGTGATGTCCGGGCCGATTTTCCCACCCTCGCCAAAGAGGGTGTGGCAGGCGGAGCAAGTGCGGTTGAAGAGGAGGCGGCCATTGGGCAGGTCGGCCTTGCCCAAGTACTCCGGCGGGAGCATTTTTTTGTATTTTTCAATTCTCTCCGCCTTGCCTGCCGTAGATTGCCGGATCTCACCCCAGTGGTCCACGAGGAGTTTGTTGAGTTCGGGGCTTCCCAGGCTCTGGATTTGGCGGGCAATGGGGACGGAAATGTCCCTCCGTGGGATTTTTCCTCCCGCGATTGCGCCCAGGAGTTCCTTGGCAAAGTTAGCCCTTGAGGCAAGAGTGCCGATTGCGATGGCTTTGTTTTCCAGGGGGAACTTTGGATAGCCTCTGAGGATCACCCCCGGGGTCTGTTTGGAATCATAAACCGCCAGCCCACGGATCGCTTCCCCTTGCAAATCCTTGTCCTCCACCAATCCTTCCAGCACCGGTGCCAGTCCTGGTGCCTTTTTCTCCACCAACAACCGCAGGGCATCCAAACGCTTACCTAATGGGGCGGACTTGTCCTCCATGGTCGCTTTCAATGAATCCAACGCCGACGAATCGCCAAAGATCAGCCCCAATGCCCTGACTTCCTCCCTCACTGCCTCGCTCGGGCTTTGGGCAAGTTTCTTCGCAACCTCCGCCCAATCTTTCGGTGCGGGTACATTCTTCTGGCCGGCCAAACCTTCCCGCATTCCCTTCAACAAATCCGCATGGAATGCCGGGTCGTCAATCTGCCCCAGCAACTCTACGACCGGATCCAGATTGGATTCCGCGTGGCCAAGCAGGGGAGCCAGCATACTGAGGGCGATAGGGACAAATCGGGTTTTCATAAAATGTTTAGGGCGGTATACAGACACTGCCCAATAGGTTGACAAGCCACAACCTTCCCGGGCAACTTACCGCATGGCTCACAAACCCACTATCGCCTTCCTCGGGACAGGCCTCATGGGCTCACCCATGGCCCGCAACCTACTCCGCGCCGGTTTTTCCCTCCATGCCTGGAACCGCTCACAGGAAAAAGCCGCAGCCCTTGGGGCGGAAGGTGCTGTGGTTTTCATTGATCCCCGTGAAGCTGTGAGGGAGGTTGATGTCCTCATCACCATGCTCAAGGACGGTCCGGCTGTCCGGGAGGTCGTGTTCCAACAAGGTGTAGCCGAAGCCCTCCCCAAAGGTGCGACCCATATCGACATGGGCTCCATCAGTCCGGCCGAAGCCATCGAACATGCCCGGCTCCACGAAAAGCTAGGCCACCCCTGCCTTGACGCCCCTGTTTCCGGCGGGACGATCGGTGCGACCGAGGGCAAACTGGCCATTATGGCCGGGGGAGAAGAAGAGACTTTCCACACCCACGTCCCCATCTTTGAAGCCATGGGGACTCCAAGCCACATTGGGCCGCACGGCTGCGGCCAACTCTCAAAACTTGCCAACCAAGTCATCGTTGCCGTTAGTATCGGCGCCGTCTCCGAAGCCTTCATCCTGGCCGGTGCCGGGGGGGCCGACCCTGCAAAAGTCCGCCAAGCCCTCCAAGGCGGCTTTGCCTCCAGTCGCATCCTCTCCGAACACGGCCTCCGTATGGTCGAACGCAATTTCCAGCCCGGAGGGCCGGCCAAGTTCCAGCTCAAAGACCTCAACAACGCCCTCAACGCAGCCAATACCCACAACCTTGACCTCCCCATCACCCGCCTCCTGCAGCAGCTTTATGATGCCATGATTTCTGCTGGCGGAGGCGAGCTTGACCATAGCGCACTCCTCACTCATTTGGAAAAAATGCAACCTGATCAAAAGTTATGAGAAATCTCCTTTCCCTAGTCTTAGCACTGCAGCTCCATGCTGCCGAAAAGCTGAATGTCCTCTTCATAGCGTCCGACGATATGAATTGCGACCTCGGTGCTTACGGCAACCCACAGGTCAAAACCCCAAACCTTGACCGCTTGGCCAAGATGGGCGTCCGCTTTGACCATGCCTATTGCCAGCAACCCCTCTGCGGCCCGAGCCGCGCCAGCATCATGACCGGCCTCCGCCCCGACACGCTGGACATGCACACACTCAAACACGAGCTCCGCATCAAAAACCCGGACGTCGTCACCATCGGCCAACTTTTCCGCAAGAATGGTTACTACTCTGCCCGCGCAGGGAAAATCTTCCACTACGGCAACCCCTCCCAAATTGGAACCGATGCAAATGACGACCCCCAAACCTGGGACGAACGCTACAACCCCGCCGGCATCGACAAGACCCAGGAAAGCAAAATCACCAAGTACGGGCCGGGCAAGGGACTCGGCATCTCCATGGCCTGGTGGGATCCCGTAAGCAAAGACGATGAACACACGGACGGCATGGTCGCCTCCTGGATCATCGACAAGATCGCCGAGAAGAAGGACGAACCCTTCTTCCTTGCCGCCGGGTTCTTCAACCCGCACTGCCCCTATGTTGCTCCCAAGCGCTACTTCGACCTCTATCCGCTTGACGAAATCACCATCCCCGACCTCGACGAAGCCAAGAAGGACCTCGATGACGTCCCGCCCATGGCGATTATGAGGGACACCCCCAACTGGCCGTTCTACTTCAAAGACATCTCCGTCGAACAAGCCCGGAAATGCAAACAAGCCTACTACGCCTGCAACTCCTTCGTCGACGCCCAGGTCGGCCGCCTCCTGGATGCCCTCGAAAAGCACAACCTCATGGACAAGACCCTCATCGTCTTTTGGTCCGACCACGGTTACTTCCTCGGAGAAAAAGGCCTTTGGTACAAACGCAAGGCCTTTGAGCGTGCCGTCCGTATGCCGATGCTCGTAGCCGGCCCGGGCATCTCCCAAGGCCTCCAGGCCAAGCAACCTGTCGAGCTACTTGACCTCTACCCGACCCTCGCCGATTACTGCCAACTCCAACAAACCCCCAAGAACCTCGAAGGCCTGTCCCTCCGCCCCCTACTCACCACTCCAGGCAAGGCCAAATGGGACAAGCCGGCCGTAAGCCAAGTCTGGCACAACCCCAAGGCCTGGGGCTACTCCCTTCGCACACCCCGCTACCGCTACACCGAATGGCTCGCCGGGGTAGCCGGTACCGAACTCTACGACCACGACAAGGATCCGGGCGAAGTCCACAATCTGGCAGGGAAGCCGGAGCATGAGAAATTGGTCGCCAAGCTGAAGGCGCAACTAAAGCCGTACACCAAGCAGTTCGTCCATTGACCTCTTCATGCTGTCTTGCACACGATGTAACTGCCGCTGAATTGGGAGAAGAATTGGAACGAGTTGGCTTTGCCTTCAAAGCATTCATGCACGGCCAGTCTATTTCCTAGCAAGTTGGCATGGCCATAGTCTTCAAAGATCATGATCCCTCCTGTGCTTAGCCTTTTGTCAAAGATTTCACCGATTAAGTACTTTGTGCTTCGGTAGGCATCGCAGTCGATAAATGCCAGGGCAACTTCATTGCAACCAGATGTAGGTAAGGTTTTTGAAAATTCACCTTTTACGAATTCTACCCCGGTGAAGCCTGTGAACTTTGATTTCACCTCGTCGAAGTCTACCTCATGGGTGTCATTCCAGAAATGGTCGATCCCTATTTTTTCCAATGGAAAGGTCTCAAACATATCGAAGAGGTAGAGGGTTTTCTGGGAGCCTATGGAATTGAGGTAGGTCTTAGCGAGATATCCACTGTGCCCTTTGAATGATCCAAACTCTGCAATATGCCCCGGGATCCCCTTGTTGTGTACGTGGTTGAGCCCTTGCAATAAATCCATGTAGTCCCTTATTCCTGTCTTGGCTTCGAACTTTTCAAGCGAATCTATAAAGATTTGAAAAGGATCTACATCCTGGACATGGAGTGGGGTAATGTAGTCCTGAGGATTTTCCCACATGTGGTCAATATGCCGGTTTTCGTATCTGGAGATGACCACATACTCAATTGGGAGGTCTGCCGTCTGTTCATTTCGCAATAACTCCCCAACGACTTCATGGACTACTTTCGCACTTGGTGATGAGACTAAAAGAAGGGAATCGTCCAAGGTTCTTTCAGGAAGTGAGGCCAGTTCTTTAACTGTTTCAAGGGAAGATGGGGAGACTGAATCGGGTAGTGTAGATTTTACC
>JAYPDO010000116.1:3285-14774 GCA_038125285.1 Opitutia bacterium | reverse complement strand
GGTGCCGTTTTATGTGGAAATCGCTAAGCGCGAAGGGGTAGGGAAGGAGTTCCGGGACGAGCTTTTCAAGCAAGTGGAGGACCTTGGTGGCGAGTTGGATTAGGTCGCTTGTTTCCAGAACAGTATGACCACGACGCAGCTGAAGGCGAAGAGGGCGCCGGCGGCTTTGACGTCAAAGCCCAACGTCAAATTTCTCGCACCTGGTTGAGGGCCTCCTATGTTGTTTGCCAGACCCACCCATAACCACCACCCATCCCATGAAAACCCCGGAACCAACCAGAATCAAAAGCCCAACCTTCCTGAAGCTCCTCGCATTTTCCATCCTGTTGCTGTCAGGCTGCCAAACTGAGCACGATCCAAAGGCTTGGGCGCGTTACCAGGAATCCATGAAAAGGCTCAATGCCATCGGGGATGAATGGCAGCGCAAAACAGATGAGCACAACCAACGGATTTATTACCAACACCACGCCCGCAAGATCCAACAGGGCAACTAGCAAACCCCACCACTCCCAAACCTCCAACCCCGCAGGATAATATTATGACACCAGGTCCAACCATCGTTTATAAAATTCCCGGCACAGGCACGCTGGTAAAGATTGGCACCATAGGCTCCGGGAACACTTTCGGCGCCCGATTTTGGACAGATGGAAAAATGATAGCCCCGATGTTATCAGACGAACCATGGCTTCAACGCCACCCAGGAACCGGCGAAACCTTTTGGACGGATGAGTGTGAAGAAATCGCATCGGAGGATCACTGGTGCAATGTCTCCCAGTATCCAGATGTAAGATTTGCCGAGGATGCGGAAGAGGAAGATTTACAGGCTGAACTCCATTCAGAATCCCTCACTCCTGAAAAGGAAGAATACCTCCGCATCCGGCTTTGGTGGAAGTGGAATGACCCGATCCGGGAAGGAAGCGAATCCGTAGACAGGCCCGACGAATTCACTCCAAACCTCCAGAAACTCGTTGCATTGCTAAGCGAGGATGAAGACGACACGAGGTTGATGAAAGCTGAAGCCTTCCGAGAACTGGGCGAGCATGAAAAAGCCTCAGAGCTACTCAACCAATCCTTTCCCGAGAATTTTATGGGGGCGGTAAACGTAATTCGTGAGGCGAATGAAAACCGCAATGTACGACCCCTTGAAATCACGAAGGGGGATTGATAATAACGGTTCAGCTCAAAAACAAGATGACGGCGACGCCGCTGAAGGCGACGATGGCCCCGGCGGCTTTGCTGGAAGTGAGGGGTTCTTTGAGGAAGATGGCGGCTAGGACGACGGTGAAGAGGGTGGAGGTCTGGTTGAGGATGGCGGCGACGTTGGCAGCGGATGTGTATTTGTAGCCAAGGAGCCAGATGGTCATGGCCAGGTAGCCGCCTAGGATGCTGGCTGCGAAGAAGGGTTTCCAGGGAAAGTTGTCGTTGAGGGCGTGGATGGTGGTTTTGAGGCGGCCTGTGGCGGTGATGACGGCCAGTGCACCGGTAATCCCGGCTGCGAGGCGGAGGATGGCCACTTGGTCTACCGGGAGGAGGTTTTGTTTCATGATGGGCCGGACTATCAGGACACCCAAGGCGGTGAGCGCCATGGCGAGCAACCCGTAAAAGGTGCCCCGGACGCGGTCATGGGTCGCGGTGGGTTCGGATGGTTGCTTTTTGTGGAATTTGATTTCGGACAGCACGATTCCGGCGATGACGAGGGCTGCCCCGGCCATGTGGACGGGAGCCGTCTTTTCCCCAAGGAGGAGGCTGGAAAAGAGGAACATGAAGAGGCTGTAGGAGCAGCCGAGGATGGCGTTGCGTCCGGCGCCTAGGATGTTTAGCGCCTTGAAGAAGAGGAAGTCGGCAAAACAGATCCCGATGACCCCGCTGAGGAGGATTTGTGGCAAGATCCCGGGGGGGAGCGTTGGCCAGTTAGTGTGCCCGAGGATGGCGGCCGTGGGGAGCAGGAGGAGCAGGACGACGGTATTTTTGTAAAAGTTCAGCGGGAAGGCCGGGATTTTTTCGCCGGCTTTTCGGAAGAAGAGGACGGAGGTCGCCCACAGCATCGCGCAAAGCAGGGAGCAAATTTCGCCTTTGTAGTTGAAGAGGTCCTGGAGGGATCCGGGCATAGGGAGGGAGGGTTTTTCCGCAAGTTGACTTTTGGAGCGGCGGGTATCTTTTTGGTTTTCCGTGGATGCGCAATTGGAGACTTTATGTACGATCCCTTATTTTGCCTATGGTTCGAATATGAACTTTTCGCAGATGGCGGTGCGTTGCCCGGGGGCGGAGTTCGTGGGCGCGGCATTTTTGCCCGGCTACCGTTTCCATATCTATTCCGACGGCTATGCCACAGTCTTGCCGGATCCTGATTGCGGAGTCTGGGGAGGGGTTTGGATGGCCAATAAGGCCCACATGGAAGAGCTGGACCACTATGAAGGGGTACCCCAAGGCTGTTACTACCGGCTGGAGTTGGAGGTCAACTTGCTGAAGGGGAATCCGGGCTTGGAGCGGAAGCAAGTGTGCTGGGTGTATTTTTCCTCGGACACTGAACCCGGGCTTCCTCGGCCAGGATATATGGAGGGGGTGATCGAGGGTGCAAGGGACTGTGGTTTGCCGGACGGGTATTTGCCCGTGTTGAGGCAATGGCTACCCTAGCGTCTAGTCAGTTTGAGGCAAATCGTAACGGGAGGTGATTCAGGCATCTGCAGGGCTTTTGGCACAAGAAATGTCGTGAACCTAGCTGACAGCACCTAGCAGGCTCGCTGCTTTGTCCGCAATCGTACCTACGGGGGCCAGTTTCCCGTTCCCTTCATACCCGCAGGCCAATTCCCCTTCGACAGGTTCAACAAAATGGTAACCCCAGCCTTCCAGGGTCGTGAAGTTCCTGCGGGTCGCTGGGTGGTTCAGCATTTTGCCGTTCATGGCCGGGGCGAGGAGGACGGGTGCCTTGGTCGCCAAGTGGACACAGCCCAACAAGTCCCCCGCCAAGCCATTGGCAAAAGCTGCGATCGTATTGGCAGTTGCAGGGGCGACCAGCAGGAGGTCGGCTTTGTCGGCCAGTTCGATATGTCCGGGGCACCATCCCTCCCCTTCCTCCCACAAGTCCGTCAATACCGGGTTCCGGGACAACGTCTTCAGGGTCAACGGGGTGATGAACCTCTGCGCGGATTCCGTAAGGATGACGTGGACCTCCCCTCCACGGGACTGCAATTCCCGCAATAAATCCGCCCCTTTGTACGCTGCGATGGAGCCTGTAATGCCAAGGATGATGGTTTTGCCTTTCATTTTTTCGGGAAGGTGCATAGTTTTGTTGTTCCTTATGAAAGGTCAACGTTGGTTGACCCTCACTCTCACATTCCCCTGAACTAGATAGAAAACCTGACTTTTCCCTAAAGATTCAGCCCGAAGTTCCGACTTGCTTGTATATCCGAGAGTAACTATCACCCTCCTCCCTCTACTTTCATTCTATGGATCAGATTAACAACCTGCAAAGCGGCCTACCGAGCAAGTTACCGCCCGTCAGCAAGCTCCAGACTTCTACCAAGAAACAGCAGGAAGTGGAGACGACGGACTTGAGCTTCGACACATTGTTGCGGCGCCTTCAGGAAATGCCCGAAGTACGGGATGATGTGGTTGAAAAAGGGAAAGCCCTCTTGGACGACCCGGAATACCCGGGGCCTTCTGCCACCAGGACTCTCGCCCAAAACCTGATCAACAACCGCATTGTCTGATCCGACCCCTACCTCGCGGCCGGATCCCTATGTCCTGGATCGCGCTATTCTTTTTTAAGGTAGACAACCCACCGCCTAACACCTTACAAGTCCGTCCACCGACGTAATGAATCCCCAACAAATCGCCAGGAAGTACACGGAAAAGACCATCCAGACCGCCAGCCCCGGGAAGCTGGTGCTCTTGCTTTTTGATGGTGCCTTGCGGTTTATGAACCAAGCACGGGAAGGGTTTAAAGAAGAGAACTTCATGAAGCGCAACGAGACGATCAACAATAACTTGATCAAAGCGCAGAATATTGTCGCAGAACTCCAGTCCTCCCTCGACATGAATGTCCCCGGGGAGCTTCCCGGCACCCTCTACAAGCTCTACGACTTCGTCTACTACCAGCTCCAGCAAGCCAACCTCAAGAAGGATACCGAGCCCATAGGGCATGCCGAAAAGACCATCAAGGATCTACGCGACGCCTGGGCCGAAATGCTGATGCAAACCGACGAAGGTAAGATGCCCCCTCCTGGCGGCAGCTTTTCCTCCCAAGCTTGAGCCAAGGTTTAGTGGGCATGGGCGCCCCAGCACCAAGTTTGGAGAAAGCGTTGCGGGATTGCAACGGGTTACTTGACGAAGAAGACGCCGCCTTCGATTCCAAGGACTTGGATGCCCTCGAAGAGATCCAACCCCGCAAAGCTGACGCCATCGCCCTGTTGGTAGCCCAGATTGAAAAGTTCGGAAAGTCCAAGGCACCCGAAGGCGATTATCTGGAAAAGGTCAGGGATGTGAACGACCGAATCCGGAAAAATGGTGACCGGTTGAAGGAATGGATGGAAACCGTGGACAGGGATGTCGCCCTGGCCAGTCGGGGTAGGAACCGCCTCAAGGGAGTCCGCAGGAAGTACGTAACCATCCACAAGGGTGCCTATCGGAAACCCGGCCAGTCCTTCGAGGCGTAAAAGGAATTTTACGATTATTCCACCTCGGAATGGACATCCGGGAAAAACTTGCGTAGCCTCTAAGGCGCCTAGTTTTAATCCCTTTACCCAGGACATTGAATTCCTGACTTCCCCAGATGCCCAAAATTCCCTGCTGGGATCCCTCCCCCCCGTGTTTTTTCCGGAAGGCAAAGTACGCCTGTGCTTTGTTGTCCTTGATTGTTCCCCTTTCCTTGTTCAGGGATAACCCTTGCGTGGCTCCGAAGGAAACTGAGGGAAGGGATGTGGTACCGCAGGCTATGGCATTGCCCAAAGGAAATGTTCCGGTTGTAAAGGAAGCCGGTTCTGCAGAGGGAAATGTACCCTCCTCCCAATGGGTTCTCCGGTTGGATCCGGACACGGATTTTACCCAGGTCGAAAGTTCCGTCGGTGCCCGCCATATCCGGTGTTTGAGGGGCTTGCCCGGTTATAGCCTTTTTGAAATTCCTGGTACTGAGGACAAGATTGCCGCAGCCCGTGTGCTCCGTTCTTTGTTGCAAATCCCTGGGGTAAAGTCGGTGCGGCAAGAAATCCTTCGCCCGCGATTTTCTCGTTCCCATCCCGAACCGCCAGACTTCACGGATCCCCTGTTCCCCTCCCAATGGCATTTGTATTCTACGCACGAAACCCCGTCCTCAGTCACAACCCAACTCGACCTTGGCCTGACGGGAGCCTGGGCGGAAGGGTACCGGGGCAACGGGATCCATGTCGCCATAGTAGACGACGGCATGGAGATTACCCACCCGGAACTTTCCCCGAACTACGACCCGGACAATAGCTATGATTTTATCGACGACGACACCAACCCCACACCACTCTTCAGTAACCGCTTCCATGGCACGGCCGTCTCCGGGCTAGTTGCGGCCAGGGACAATGGTTCACTCGGAGTAGGCGTGGCACCTCGGGCAAGCATCGCCGGCCTTCGCCTGATTGGCAGCAGCATCCCTGATTCCTTGGAAGCCGAAACCATCCTGCACAACAAGGAAACCCTCCAAATCTACAACAACAGTTGGGGGCCTTCGGATACGGACAGCCAAGTCTACGAAGGCCCGGGGCCGCTTTTCCTGGAAGCCCTTCAGGCCGGGGTAAACGAGGGCAGGGGAGGACTCGGTAGCCTCTACGTCTGGGCGGCGGGCAACGGGGGTGAAAACCAGGACAATTCGAATTACGACGGCTATGCCAACCTGCCTTGGACCATCGCGGTGGCCGGGATGGCTATCGATGGCTCCGCCCCGGATTATGCCGAGCCTGGTGCGAACATCCTTGTTTGCGCCCCTGGGGAAAACATCATCACGACGGATCTGGTGGGGAGCCGTGGGGATTCCCGGCTTGATTACACGACGTCGTTCGGCGGTTCCTCCGCGGCCACGGCGATGGTCAGTGGGGTGGTGGCACTTGTCCTGGAGGCCAATCCTTTGCTCGGGTGGCGGGACGTCCAACACATCCTGGTCCAGACATGCCGCCAAAACGACCCTTCCGACCCCGGTTGGCAATACAATGCGGCGGGTTTCCCGCTGCACCACAATTTCGGGTTCGGCCTCGTTGATGCCAGTGCGGCGGCCAACCTTGCCAAAACTTGGCAGAACCTTCCCCCGGCCAATACAACGACCCTGCAAAAAAGCCTGGGCACAGCTCCCGGCAGCCAAACCCTCAAGTCCACCCTCTCTTCAACGGCCTCCGGTTTCGTCGAGCATGTCCAGGTGACCCTTATCCTCGAAGATTACGACTGGGGCGAACTGAATGTCTCCCTCCTTTCCGCCTCCGGCACGAAAAGCATCCTGGCCGCACCCTTTTCCAGCGGCCTGGGACCCGAAGCATCGACCAACCTGCCTTCCAACCAACGGGAATGGACTTTCATGACCGTCCGCAACTGGGCGGAACCCGCTTCCGGGGACTGGACCTTGTCCATTGGCAACCAAAGCCCGGCCCACACCGGGAAAGTGGTGTCCTGGAAACTGACCCTCCATACAACCTCCGATCCCGGCCACCAGCTCCCGGTCCTCAGCGCGAAAGGCGAAACCTGGAACATCGTGAACCTTGGCGGCTCGGCCCAAGCCATTGACGTCCTGCTCAACGAGACACTGCCCGAAGGAGGGAAACCGGATTGGGAACTCTACTCGATTTCCCCCCCTTCCAATGGTTCGGCTTCCTTTACCGCCGACGGGACTATCCGTTACGAGCCCAACCCAGGCTATTCGGGGACGGACATCGTCAACTACACTGTGCAGGACAGCCAGGGCAACCTTGGCCGGGCGAAGCTGTCTATCCAAGTCCAGGATCCCTCGCCTACCCAAGGGTCGCCTTTCCTCAGCACTGGATCCGCCCCCATCGAATTCCAACTCTCCAAGACCACCACCAGCTATAAAATCCCCGACCAACCTGGCCAAGGCACCCTCACACTCTCCGCTGGCAACCGCCTGGTCTACAACCCTGGAAACACTTCCCATGCCGATGTCACCCTCCATGCCCTCCGGCAGGACGGGGATTCCATTTTTACCACCGAATCCTTCCGCGCCATCCACACTTACGACGGCCAACTTGCCCGCCAACTCGAAGGGGGCACCGACTCTATCCAACTCCTTCCTTCCGGGCACAACCTCACCGTCCCCTTTACCCTCGAAGCATGGATCTACCCGACCGCCTACGGCCCGGTTTATGCCAGGGGATTTGGCCGGATCTTCGACAAATACGCCTTCTCCCTCTTCCTCTGCTACCAATCCCCAACCTCCAGGGGTACCCCATATTACCAAGACGATAGCATCGCCCTTTGGCTCCAAACCACTGGCTCCGGGATGCGTTATCTCAGTACTCCTAAAAACTCCGTCCGGATGGGCGAATGGCAACACGTGGCCCTGCACATGGATGCCGTCGGCAACGTAGGGATGCATCTCGATGGCCAGCCCCAGGAACTCTTCGTGTCCGGCCTCTCTGATCCTCCTGCCCCTCCCGATGCCAATACCGAATTCCCCCTCTACACAGGCAACTCGGGGAGCGGCGACCGCGGATTCTACGGGAAGATAGACAACCTCCGTTATTGGGATGCCGTAAGGACAACCGCACAGATCGCAAATTACCGCCATTTCCCCCTGTCTGGTGACGAACCTGCCCTTCACGCCTATTGGCCGATGGACCTGGAAACCCCGTCCCCATTGCCCACGGCCTACCTTACCCCGGTTTACACAGGGACGTCCGCCATCCTTCCGAACGTTTGGCAAAACCTCTACCTCACCGATGCCTATCCCATCGCAAAGGACTGGTGGGCCAGCCCCGTTTTCGGGACGATCTACACCCGCAACGCACCTTGGCTATGGACTCCCAACCACCAGCACCTCTTCCTCGCCACACCATCCGAACCAATCCAACCCCTCTGGCTCTACGACCGGAAACTCGGGTGGATCTGGACGGATACCTCCAGTTATCCCTGGCTTTGGTCAGACCATTTCCAGACTTGGTTCTATTACCAGGAAGCGACCTCAGAACCACGCAGCCTCTACAATCCGGCCACAAAATCCTGGACGACCGACCAAGACCTCCTCCATTAAGCATTCCCTTTCCGCGCTAGCCACTTCAGCAATCAAAAATCAACATTCCCCAATCTGCTGATCCCCTAAATGTCCTACCCCCTCCCCAAACCTCCTTCCCCGTCTCCCGGCGTATTGGAAGAAGCCACCACACAACTCCTCCAACGGCTCCCGGAAGCAGCCTCCACCTCCCCGGAAGACCTCCGCAGCCATCGCCGCGACGGCCTCAAGATCGCCTTCGAGTGCCAAGCCGTCATCCGTCCTTCCGAACCTTCGCAAGTCGGCACTGTCCTGGAACTGGCCAACCAATACAAAGTTCCCGTCACTTCCAGGGGCGTCGGCTCCACCCTGACCGGAGGCGCTTCCCCACGCCATGGCGGCTGGGTGCTCGACCTCTCCAAGCTCGACCAATTCACCATCGATCCCCTCACCAACTTTTGCCACGCCCAGGCCGGAGCAGTTACTGGGAAAATCCAGGAAGCCGCCCTTGCCAAAGGCCGCATGTACCCGCCCGACCCCTCATCCCTCAAATGGTGTACCATAGGCGGCAACATCGCCTGCAATGCCGGGGGTCTGCGCTGTGTTAAATATGGCGTGACCCGCGACTACGTTGTCTCCCTCGAAGGCTACCTGCCCACAGGCGAGCACGTCAAACTTGGCCGAGACCTCAAGAAATTCGCCTCCGGCTACAACCTGCGCGACCTCTGGATCGGCTCTGAAGGCATGCTCGGCGTCATTACTAAAGCAACCCTCCGCCTCGTCCACGCCCCCAAGGCCACCCAGACCTTCCTTGCCGCTTTCAAAACCGAGCGGCAAGGCCTCGACGCCGTCCTCGGCCTCCTCAAAGAAGGCAAAGTCCAGCCCTCTATCCTTGAGTTCCTGGACAATCTCAGCGTCCAAGGCGCGGAAAAAGTCATCGGCCACACCCTCTTCCCCGAATCCCCGGGAACCCCGCTGCTCCTGGTCGAAATCGACGGTCATCCCGCCCAAGTCGCCGAAGATACCCAAACCATCGCAGCCTGGCTCCAAGCCCACTCCCTCGGCCACATCCAGGCTCAGTCCTTCGAAGATGCAGAAAACCTCTGGTCCGTCCGCCGCAAATGTTCCTCCGCCATGTTCATGCTGGCCAACACCAAGCTGAACCAAGACGTCGTCGTGCCTCTGCGCCAGCAAGCCGACCTAGTGGAATACGTCCACAAACTTAGGGAAGAAACCCAACTCCCCATCGCCGTTTTCGGCCATGCGGGAGACGGCAACCTCCACGTCAACGTCATGTACGACCGCACCACCCTGGAGACCCGCACATCCGCCGCCACCGCTACCCGCCAAATCATGGAAAAAGTCGTCTCCCTCGGAGGTTCCATCAGCGGCGAACACGGCATCGGCCTAGCCAAGACCCCCTTCACCGACCTCGAATTTTCCCAGGCAGAGCTTAAAACCATGGCCGCCATCAAACAAACCCTCGACCCCAACAACATCCTCAACCCGGGAAAACTCTTCCACCTCTTCGAACCTTGGAAACACACCCCCGAAGAAGTCCAACTCCCCTGGGATCATTCCCGCACAGTGATGTGACCAATCGGATCGGCGAACTTTGGTCGCAGTCCTATCAAAGCTCCAAATCTAGCAAGCTGTCCAAGTCCTTCCCCTTTTTCTTCTTGAAGGCTTGGTCCAGGTCCGGGGCGGATTTGTCCTTGGATTCGAATTCGAGCCAACCCCAGAGGCTGGGGTTGAGGCGGGCTTCGGTGGGTTCATCCGTCGTGCCGACGAACATGGGGTTGGCCCAGGCTTGGCGTGCCGTGGTTTCTTGGCCGGTGTCGGTGGAGAGGACGCCCCAGTCGAACTTGATCCGGCTGGCAGGGGGCTTTTTAAGGCCGAGGACTTCCCAGGGGATGGCGGCTTCCAGGGTGTAGCCGCGGTCGCCCGTAAAGTGTTTCATTTGGATTTTCCCTTGGATGGAGACATCGTCGAAGGTCGTGGTTCCGCCGGCTTCGGTGAAGGTTTCCCAGGGGTTGCCTTTCGATTGGGAAACCGGCTTGTAAACGACGGCCACCGGCTTGTCGTTAAAGCTGGTAAGGACGATGCGGAGGTCGCCCGACGCCGGTTTGGTGCGGTCTGGGTGGGCGGACGGGTTGGTCCCGATTCGAATGTCCACCGCCCCGCCGGTTTTGAAAATGCGTTGGAATTCCGTGCCGTGGTTTTCCCATGGCCCTGCTTCCCTCCGGACTTCCCAGGCCAGGTACAGTGCATCGGAATCGTGTTGGACACTCAGTTCGGCCAAGCCTTCGATTTCCAGCACCTTGGACTTATATTCATTGGCATCGACTACCCCGTCCAGAACGGCTTTCCCGGGTAAGGATTTGGCCATCTTTGGGCTGGCAAATTGCTGCTGCCCGGCCTTCCCTGCTTCCCATTGGCGGGTTTCGGCGATGTTTTCCGGGGTGACTTCGACCGTCCCCCTGATGCGCTTGTAATCGTGCAGTCCCAGCACTTCGAACAGGCTTACGGTCAAGTGCCCGCCGTTGAGGAAGCAACGTCCGTCTTTCCGCACCTGGGAAAAGTAATTAAAGAAATGTTCCTGCCCCAGTGTCGTGCCGGTGACGTCCGCCCCACGGTGGTGTTCCATCCCGGCGAGGGTCTTGTGTTCCGGGTCGCGGACATGGCTGGTCAGCCTTGCCGCGAGGAAGCCGTCCGCCGTCCAAACTTCGGCCTGCCCGTGGTTGTTGAACATGACAAAGAAGTCGCCCAGGCCGGAAGGGTCGGTCTTGCCGCCGCCTTTTATGCCGTATTGCAAGTTGATCACGCCAGGTTGGAACGGCGGGACGAAAAGCCCCTGCATGCCTTGGCTGGCCGGATAGCTCCAGGCTATCTTGCCTTCCGGGGTGAGCACTTCGTTGGCTTCCTTGCCGTAGCGGAAGTAGTTGCCCGTCGGGAGCAGGAAGTCGGCAGGGAAGGGGAGTTCGCGCTCGGTGAAGACCGGTGTGCCGTCGTTGAGGAATCTGGACACTTCGTATCGCAACTTCCCGCTCTGGACACCCAGTTCGTGGTCGAACCTTCCCACATTGAAACGGGTCTCCCCATGCGCTGTGAAGTCGACTTCTGAAGGCTCCGGTTTCCCGTCCATGTCGAGGTCGTTCCAGATGAAACGGTATCCGCCCAAGGCTTCACCGCCCACTTTCGCAATGAATTCCGGCTTCTGGATTGGCGGGAAAGAGGACGCGAGGCCAACCGCACCGGCCGGCCGCACGGCCAGGGTGCCTTCGTCGACCAGGAACACCGCCCCGACATTTTGGTC
>JAYPDO010000116.1:0-3185 GCA_038125285.1 Opitutia bacterium | reverse complement strand
CCGTCGGGGCTGAACTTCATGACTCGGCGCGGGTTCCTGTGGGAGTAGACAATCCAGAGGTTGCCGTCGGAATCGAAGTCCATCTCGTTGACCGCCTCGATGTACTCCGGGTCATAATGTCCGGCTTGCCGGAAACCGGGCTTGCCGATTTTCCGCAGGAACTTGCCGTCCTTGCCGAACGCTTTGACCTGGCGGCTGTCGGCGGTTAGGTCGAAGACGTAAAATTCCCCATCCGGCGAAATGGCCAGGCGTTTCGGGTTTTCCAAACCGGTGACGACCTCCTTCCCGTCGTCAAAACAGACCACCGAATTTTCAGTCAGGCCATACAATTTCCCGTCCGGGCCGAAGGCGATTTCACCGGAGATACCCGAAGGTTTTTCCTCCAGAATCTTCCCGGTTGCCGCATCCCAAACCTCCATCCTTTGCACGCTGATGGCAGCCGTCTTTGGTTCCCCGCCGATGTACTGCAACGCGGCAATCCCGTACAACCGGCAACGCTTCAAATCGACCGTCCGCCCGCCCCGGTCCGCACGGATGCCCCAGGCGCGGCCGGTTTGTTCCTTCCATTGGGAAACCATCCGCAAGCGCACCGCCCGGGTGTCGTACTCCTTCCCGAAGTCCACCACGCCGTCGATGTAGAGGGCGTCGGCATTGTTCTGCTCTGAGGGTTGGTATAGGTAGCGGCGGCCTTGTTTGTACTCCGCGACCTGAGTCCAGTTTTCCTCCCCGGCCATGTTGATTTTTGAACCTGCGGAACCAGTGTACACATCGACAAGAGTCCTCTCCGCGTCGATTTCCTTGATGGAAATGCCCCGGAGCTTTTGCGGCTTGTCCCACTCCAGCATGAAAATCCCCGGGTCGCTTTCGCTGAGGATTCCCTCCCGTTTTGCATCCCAGAAACCTGTTTCCGCATCATACTTTCCGGAACTCGTCCGCACCTTCGCACTCTCCATCAAATTGGCAAACCGGCGGCGCAGGATAAGCATTCCCTCCAGTGTGCCCTTCCAGTCGTTGCCCTTGGATTGAACCGCCAGGAGCCCCGTTTGCTTCTTTTTCCCGGACAATCCCAGGTCCACATCCAGGCTCAACCCTCCCGCGCCTTCCGCGTCAATCAAGTCGTCGAGGGCGTTGCCCGGTTGGCTGAAGGTCAGCAGGAGGGCGCGGGTCATCGTGCCTTCCGGGACAGGTATGCAATTCCAAGCCCCCAATTTCCCCAGTTTGACCGGTACCCAATCCTTTTCCGCGGAAAGGTCGGGTGGGAATTTCGCCCCGGCTTTCAAGACCGCCGCCGTCATCGTCACGCCCTCGGGAGCTTCATAGGGCGGGAACACCAAACTACCGAGCGGAGTGGGCTCTTCGAATGCCAGGAGGATGTGCTGCCGTTTGCCCGCGCCTTCTGTGCTGGGGATTTTGATAAGCCCGCCATTGTGGTCGGACCCGTTCACAAATTCGCCCATCCTGAACAGGCTCACAAAGTCCTCCTGCGGCGTGCCGGGAATGCCATAGTTCGCCCGGCCCGGGACTTCCTTGCGCAACTTCGGAAGGCTGTGGCCCAGGTCGAGGTTGCTCTTCTGGGTCGCATTTTCCAGGTAGGGGACAGGGGCATGGAAAGCCAGGTACACGCGCCCGTCCTTTGCCGCCATCCCGACCAGCTTGCCGCGCCGCGCAGGGTCTTGCCCGGTCTTGAACAGGACGACTTCTTTGCCCTTTTCCCGGTCCAGCCGCCGGATTTCGTCCTTCTGGTGGATGAAGACGGTCTGGCCGTCCGAAAACAAATCCTCGGCGGTCTCATGCGTCCCCCAGAGCTTTTTCCCGGAGTTGGCCACCTCGATTAACCCGTGCCCACCTTCCGTGTATCCCGCGCCCAAGAACATCGAATCCCCGAGGCGGCAAACGGAGTTCTGGTTGGCATGGTTGGTCAGCCACCCGTCGTGGGGCGCCCTTCCCCAAGGCGAACTTTCCGGCGAGTGTTTGTAGATGTCCGGGTACGGTGTGAACTGGTGGACGAGGCGCGGCTTCGGCCCGTACAGGACTTCCCAATGGTAAGTCCCCGGTTGGACTGGCAGCCCATTGTCATCCCGCAAATCCCAGGCCGCGACTTGTTCCCCGGCTTCCCGGAAGGTCTGTGCCGACAAGTTCCTTACCCGTTGGCCGTCCGCCGAATTGATGACGACCGCCGGTTCCGAATCCACATCCGTTTCGTAGGTAAACCGCACCGGAGCCAAGCCGTCCCCACGTTGCGGAGGCACGGGGATTGGGGAGTTCCCCAGGTCTTGGTAGGCCGCCACGTGGTCCAGAATGAAGATGGATTTCATCATGCCCCGGTAGGACGCCACCTTGGTCGACCGGATTTGCAAGGTCGTCACCACCTTGGGCTTGGCAAAAGAGTAAATATAGTCCCAGGAATCCCGCCCGTAGGATACGACTTGCGGCTTCTCAGCGACCGCGCGCCAGGCCGTTTCCGGTGCCAAGGCCGGGTTGGTTCCCGCATCGCCGATGAACTCCCGAAGCTCCAGCTCCTCCGCATTCCCACGCAACCGCACCTGGGAAAGCTCCTGCCCTTCCAGCCAGACCAAGTTCGCCCAAGCCGGTTTCAACCCGCTGACCGGTTCCCGCAAAATCCTCTCCCCCTGCGGCTCCTTGTCCGTATTGCGCCAAGGTTTTCCGGCCACCAAGTTAGCTGGCGGGTATCCGTAAGGCGATTCTTCCCCTTGGGCGATGGCGTAAGGCGTCCGGTTGAGAAGCCGCTCCGTCCGCACCACAAACTGCGAAACATGGGTCTGCCCGCCCCGGCGATTGTCCGAAACCAAGATTGCCCTCGTCCTGAAACCTGCGTCGAAAACCGCGTCGAACTGGTGCCCCGACCGATGGTAGGGCAACTCTGTCCATTGCCCCTCGGTATCCGGGTCGCCCGGATAAGGCGCGTCCAACTTCAACGCCCGGATACGCACCTGGTTCTGGGCGTTAATGACCGCCGACAAGCTCCCGATTTCCACAGCTTCCTTGAAAGCCACCCGCACATGGACGGTCGTCGGCACGCGTTGTTGCTCCGCCGACATCCCATAAAACCAGGCTCGCGTGTACCCGCCAACCGGGTCCATCAGTTTCCCCAAGGTTGCTGCCTCCACAGCCCGAGCCTCCCCGCCCACGATTTGCACACAATTCGGCAAGTCGGCCTGGCTGGT
>JAYPDO010000115.1:14113-15031 GCA_038125285.1 Opitutia bacterium | reverse complement strand
AACTGCCACTTCCCGGCCACGGCAGTCGCATAACCGGCATTTTGCATGACCCTCCCAATGCTGCCCGACTCCAGCTCCTTTGGGAAAGACCCCCACTTCGCATTCAATTTGAACGGATACCGCCCCGTCATGATGGCCATCCGCGAAGGGTGGCAAACCGGCATGCTGTAACAATGCTCGAAACGCATCCCGCCCGCGGCCAACGCATCCAAATTCGGCGTAGGAACGGACTCCCCGCCGTAGCAACCGATGGGCTCGCAACCGACGTCGTCGGCAAGGATGAAGAGGATGTTGGGCTGTTTGGAAACGGCCAAAGCGGGGAAAGCCAGGGAGATGGCCAGGATGGCAATGGAGAAAAACTTCATGGGGGCTTCGGTAAACGGTGAAGCCCAAACGTGCAAACCTCTTTGGACAGGCGGGGACATCATTGACCCAATTGACTGTATTGACGGGGATTGGGCATCCAGCGTCAATCCGGTCAATGCAGTCAAGAGGGTCCTGTTGCAAATCCATCTTGCAAGGGAGGGGTTTCCATGCGTGTTGCATTCCCTCCAATTGACACTCCATGACCGCCGAAATTTCCGCCCTCCTTGCCGCTGCTGTGTGCGTGGGGTTGGCGGCATTGGGCGAATATTGGCATGGCCAGCGTTCGGCGGGGGTCGCGAGGTTGGCGTACGGGCCGGAGGGAAAGCCGCTGGCCTGGACGAAGTTCGCGCCGTTTTTGCGGGTGTTGTCGGTGGGGTTGCTGGCTTGGGGGTTGGCCATCTTGGTGTTTTCGGAACAGGAAGCTGTGGACACGGATTCGTTGGCCCGGGACAGTGCGGAAGAGGAGGAAGTCGACCCGGAGGACATCCAGCGGGTCATCCTGGCCATCGACATCTCCCCGAGCATGAACGCTATCGATGCAGGGCCGAAGAA
>JAYPDO010000115.1:12079-14103 GCA_038125285.1 Opitutia bacterium | reverse complement strand
CCGCAACATCATGGACAACTTGCCCCTGGTCTGGTCTTTCAAACCTGGGAAAACCGAACTGCTCTCCGGGGTTGAAAAGGCGGGGGAAATGGCGGCGGACTGGCCACCGGAAAGCACGACGCTTTTCCTCTGCACAGACGGCGACACGGTAGATTTCAACCAAATCCCGGAGTTGCCGCGCTCCATCAAGGCGGTCGAAATCCTGGCCGTGGGCGACCCTTTGCAGTCGACAAAGGTGGGCAACCATGAATCCCGCCAGCAAGCGGCCATCCTTAAGCGCCTGGCCATCGCCCTGGGGGGGAATTACCATGATGTGAACACCCAGCACATGCCGACCGAGGCATTGGCGGACTTGTCCCGAGTGCCGCCACCTCCGCCCGACCCGGGGATGTCGCTCAAGGAATTGGCGAGGATTGCCGTTTTGGCCGGGGCTTTGGTGCTGGGCATCTTGCCCGTCCTACTCGAGTATGCCGGGGCAAAGTGGAAGCCCCACCGCGAACTCCCCTCGCCTGCCATCACCACAACCCGGAGCCCCAGCGCATGAAGAAGTGGATTGTCCTGGCATGGCTCCTTTTGGGGGTCGCAATGTTGAGTTTCCAGGCAGGGCCGGGGCAAGAGGCATTGGCTTGGAAAACGGCGCGCGAACACTTCCTGGAAGCGGGAGAACTTCACAAGGAAGGCCATTACGACAAGGCCATCGAACAGTACACCGAATCCCTCACCGCGCTCCCGTCGAAAGACGGGACTGATGAAGCCGTTGGCACAGCCAACCACCAACTGCGCCTCGCCCAACTTCGGAGCCGTTTCCAGCAAGGCCGGCTGGCAGATACCATCGAAGGCCTTGCAGTCCTGGCCAAAGAGGTGGAGCAGGAATACGGGCCGCGTTCGGACATGGCATTCGAGACGCGGGAATTCCTCGGGCGGGTCTACTTCCATGCCATGGTCGCCTTGCGTCTGGAGGCGGCAGAGAAAGAGGTCTGGATACGCTACTGGGAACTTGCCCGGCAGAACTACCGCTTCCTTGCCGAGAACTCGGGCCGCAAGCGCAACCCTACCGACCGCAAGAACCTGGAGGTGGTCATCAAGTCGTTTAACGAAACGGTCGAGGATTTGGGGGCGGCGTCA
Source organism: Opitutia bacterium (assembly GCA_038125285.1). Taxonomy (GTDB): domain Bacteria; phylum Verrucomicrobiota; class Verrucomicrobiia; order Opitutales; family JABJCN01; genus JAYPDO01. Next base: position 12,978 of record JAYPDO010000115.1, on the reverse strand, counting down.
GCCGCGGCCTCGGACACTTCCGGCCTGGAGCAACTTTTGGAAACCCTGGAGGCCGTAAACCCGGCACAAACCATCCAGCAAAATGACTCCCGCCCCCGCGATGCCCCGGAAGATTTCCCGGACTTGAAGGAGTGGGAGTTCGACCTGGGGTCTTGAGATTTGATTTATGGAAATGCAAAACCAACTGAAATCCGGCAACATCGGAGAGGCAGTTTCCCTGCCTCCCCAAAAGGCGATTAGGAAATCGTCGCTCCTCTTGCTCCCCCTCTTCTTCCTACCCCCCTGCCTTGCCCAGGATGCGGACAAACCGGAGCTGCGGAAAGACGAAGCCCAGTTCCTCCATGTGGGTTATTTACGCTCGGCGGACGATGCCTTCAGTGCATCCATTACCGAGCCTTCGGAGGGCATCGGTGAAGTCGAACTCCTGCAGCATTGGGTACAGGCCGGGAAGTGGGCGGAAATCCACAAATTCCTAAAAACTTTCGAGCCTGAACGGGCACGCCGAATCCATGACAAAATCACCGGCGACCTGTCCTACAGAAAGACGGAGACTGCCCTGTCCTTGCAGGATTTTGTCAGCCTGACCGATTCCGCCCCTACAAGGTACGACGGAAGGTTTGTCCCGAGGATTGCCGTGTTGTTGCAAATCGCGATGCAGGAGACGGAAAGCCAGTCCGAACTCGTGCGGGTAATGAAGAAAGGGACGGTCTGGTTCGGCGACGATACGGAAGACCGACGCAAGTACACCGCCGAAGTCCTGGCCTACGCCAAACTCTACGCCGCAGCCGCCCAATTCGGGGCGACGGACTCCGAACTGCGTGCCGCGGGGAGCCGAGACGCCGATGAAAGGGAGGCCGGGAAACCGGGGAATTCGGAGGCCGGGTTCGACGATTTATTGG
>JAYPDO010000115.1:6101-12069 GCA_038125285.1 Opitutia bacterium | reverse complement strand
GCTCAATTCAAAGGAACATGCCGACAAGCAGGAGTGGCTCCTGGAGTCCATTTACCGCAAATTGGCCGACGCCCCGCCCGATGCCCTCGACCGGATGCTCGCAAAGGTAGCCAAAAACGCCCAGGCCTTCACGGTTTGCGCCATGTTGGGCAGGGAATCGGCGGCTTGCTCGATGGAGGAAAATTTTGATGCCCGGACAAAAGCGTTGTCACTCCAGGCCAAGGCCATCCGCACTATCCCTATCGCGCAATTGTCGGAAAGCCGTTGGGACGCCCTGGTTTCCTTGATGGAGGTGAATTGGCTTAAGGACGCTCGCATCAGCCTGGAGCGTTTCCCGACCTGGATAAAGTACGACGACAACCGCCGGGACAAATATGCCCATGTCCTTTTCGAAGATTTGCTGGATTCCATCCCGGCACCTGATGGAAGGACCATGGCCGCGCGGCTACGTATACCGGCCTCAAGGATAATCCTGGCAACGGAGAGAATCAGCCGGGTCGTCCCGCACCTTTCCGCCCTGATGAAGACGGACGAAACCATCGCCGTCGAACTGGCCAACCTCTACATCCAACGCTGGGCGGAACTCCATGACCCCAACCTTTCCGAGGAACTTTTGAAGCAATACCAAATGGACGCACAATCCGTCGTCCTGACCCGTGCCGAACAGGAGGCCAGTCTGGAAAAACTTGGCAAAGCACTCCAATCCCTAGACCCGGAGTTGCGCAAAGTGCTTGAGACAGAGCAACTGGCCCGCGCCTTCGACCATTGCCACAGCGAGGCTGAAATCCACACCTACGCCCACGTCGAGAAAGTCTTCGGCCCGATCGGCGGGATTGCGGAGGACCTAGTGTATGCCCTGGCCATGCAAATGCGGAAAAAATTGTCCGGCCAATGGCGAGGCCTGGAGGTCCAGGAGGACGCAGCAACCAAGCGTTCGCCGGAGGAGGTGATGGCCTTGGTGAAGACCGGTTATGCGGAAGCCGCACGGCTAGTTTCGGAATGGTTGGAAGCCCATCCCGGCAACTGGAAACTCGAAACCATGGCCGGTGCGCTCCATGCCGACCGGGGCGAGTTCGCCTACTACAAAAACCTCGCCAAGGAGGATGGGAACGAGCGTTTCAAGGAGTACCTGGAGCATTCCGCAAAGTCCCTGGAACACTTCCGCAAAGGCGCGGCGGCCTATGCGAAAATCGTCGGTGATTTGACCATCGAGGAATACGAACTCGCGCCCTTCGAAGCGTGGTTCCACGGGTTGCTCGGCATTACCGGACCGGAAGATGTGAACCTCCGCAAAGGCGTCACCGAACAAAGCCTGGAGGAACTCCGCGACGCCCTGGCAGCACTCCCCGGAAAGGCCGCCGGTATCCACTTGAAGGACTTTTCCTCCATGGTCGCCAAAAACCTTTCCGAACGCCGCATTGCCCCCGAGATGAAGTACCGCTACCTCTCCAGCGCAGTCAAGGTGACGGGCAACCAACCCACCATTTACGCCGCCGCCGACAAAATCCAATACTACGACTCCCTGCTCAGCGAAGTGCGTTTGCAAACCCGGGTCGACGGTAGCGCGTCCATCCGTCCGGGACAGGACTTCGGGCTGTTCCTCAGCTTAGCGCACACCACCGAAATCGCCCGGGAAAGCGGCGGGTTTTCCAATTACTTGAAGAACCACGTCCGACGCCAAGTCCGGGGCAACACCGTGACCGACAAACCCATGTACCGCGACCGCCTGGAGGAAGCCCTGCGCGTCGGCCTGGGGAACTTTTTCGAGGTGTTGTCCGTGAAGTTCGCCGACCCGGATGTGCAACCCCGCGACCTGCCCGGACGCAAAGGTTGGCAGGAGACCCCGTTGGCCTACGTCCTCCTCAAGACGGACAACCTCACCGTGGACCGCATCCCCTCCCTGGAAATGGAATTGGACTTCTTCGACCGCAGCGGGAAAGTCGTCCTCCCCGTCCCCTCAAACCCGGTGCAAATCGAGGTGAAGGAAGACGCCGGGGAATCGCGCCCGGCCACCGACTTGGCCATCTCCCAAATCGTCGATGCCCGCGCCCTTTCAGACGGGGAATTGAAGGTCGATGTCAGCGTGACCGCCAAAGGCCTCGTCCCCTCACTGGACAGCTTACTCGACCTGGAAAACTTCGCCATCCCCGTCGAATCCATCGACGACCGTGCAACCGTCCAATTGACCAAACTCATCACCGACGAGGAAGAACTGTATGTCACCACCGAGCGAAGCTGGACCCTGCACCTCGACACCGCCCCCATGCTCAAAGGCGCGTCCGGAAAAATCACCTTCGACTTCCCCGCCGCCCTTTCCGGTGACACAAAAATGGGCTACTTCCGCTACGACGACATGGACCCCGTGGAAGCCTCCGCCAACCTCACCCTCCTCGAAGGCGGCGAAGTCGAGGACATCGCGACGCGGGACAACACGCCCTGGATTGTCGCAAGCCTCATCATCATCCTCGCCGCCGGAGCCGGATACTACCTCTATTCCAGGAAACAAGGCACCCAGGAAGACGGCATCCCGCCCCTCTTCCACCCTCCCGGCGAGTACACACCCTTCTCCGTCCTCGCCCTCCTCAACCGCATCCAATGCAGCCAGGATGTCCGCCTAAGCACCGACCTCTCCGCCCAGCTCCAAACCGAAATCCACAACCTAGAACAACAAGCCTTTTCCCCCAATTCCAAAAACGGCGAATGGGAACCCAACGACCTCCGCCACCTCACCAACCGCTGGCTCGAAAACGCCAACCGCAAGGCGGCAGGCATGACCCATTGAAAGACTTCATAAAATGACAAAACCCAACTCAGAACTCGTACATGAAATCCGCCAGCGCGTGGCCAAGGTCGTGGTCGGCCAGGATGTTGTCGTGGAGCGCATCCTGGTCGCTTTGTTGACCGGTGGGCATTTGCTCCTGGAAGGCGTCCCGGGACTGGCCAAGACCTTGCTCGTCAACACCGTGGCCCGCACCATCGGGATGGGGTTCGGGCGGGTGCAATTCACCATCGACATGCTGCCCTCGGACGTCCTCGGTTCGGAAATCCTGGACGCCTCGACGCAGGAGTTCCGCATCCACAAGGGACCCGTCTTCACGAACCTCCTTCTGGCCGACGAAATCAACCGCGCCGCGCCCAAGGTGCAGGGTTGTTTGCTGGAGGCAATGCAGGAGCGCAAAGTCACCATTGGCAAGACGACCTTCAAGCTCCCAGCGCCGTTCCTCGTCATCGCAACTCAGAACCCCATCGAGCAGGCTGGCACCTTCGAACTCCCGGAAGCCCAGCTCGACCGGTTCATGCTTTGCCACCGCCTCCACTACCCTTCCGCCGAAGAGGAAAAGGACATCTACCACCGCCAACTCAACATGGGGCTGAAAAAGGAGGAGGGAGGCGGGGCCATCGTGAAGAGCGCATTCGATATGATTGAGGACGAACCGGTCTGCGGCGTGGAGGAACTTGTCGGTATGATGGAGCAAGTGCAGACAATCCATGTCAGCGATGCCTTCACCGAACACGTCGTGCGGATGGTGCGGCGCACCCGCGAGCACGAGGCTTTGGAAGTCGGTTGCAGTCCGCGCGCCGGCCTTTCCTTGGTACAAGCGGCAAGGGCCAGGGCCTTCTTGCACGGTCGCGATTACGTCATCCCTGAAGACCTCTTCGCCCTGGCCGAAGACATCGTCCTGCACCGCGTGAGGCTGACCTACGAATCCGTCGCCCGGGGCGTGGAATTGCGCGATGTGTTGGAGTCCATCATGCGGGAGGTTTGAGACTGGTTGTGCACTACCAACTCCCACAGGCAACCACCTCCCCACGGGAATTCGAGTTCGAGGTCAAACGGCTCGCCGACAGCCTCCAGTTCGGGAGCGACCCTTCGCGGTTCATCGGGTCGGGGCTGGAATATGCGGAGTCGCGGCCTTACGAACCAGGCGACCCGGTAAAGTCGATGGACTGGCGCGTCACGGCACGCATGGGCAAGCCCTTTGTCAAAACCTACGAAGCATCCCGCCAAGTCCCGGTTTACCTGATCGTGGACACTTCAGCGTCCATGTGCGTGGGCTCGCAGGAACCCACCAAATACCAATGGGCCGTCCGGTTGGCAGCCGCCTTGGCAAGGGCGTCCCAGGAGCGGATGAGCGCGGTCGGCTTGGTCGCCGTCGGGGAACGCGACCTCCGGGTTACCCCGACCCTTTCCAGCAGCGAAGCCATGCGCTGGGCACACCAGTTGCGGACATACGATTTTAAGGAAGCAACGCGCCTCTCCGACCGCCTCCGCACCTTGGCGGCCTCCATGAAGACGCACTCCCTGGTCATCCTCCTGACCGACCTCCACGAACCCGCTGCCTTCCCCGCCCTGGAGTTGGTCGCGGCCTCCCATGAAGTCCTCGTCTTTTGGCTCGAAGACCCCGCCGAAAACGACCCGCCCCCAAGTGGCTTTTTCCGTGGTCGGGAAGCCGAAACCGACAAACGCTTTTTCCTCGGGAAACGGACGCGACTCTCCAACCACGAACGCATCCGCAACGCCCTGGTCGACGGCGGCATCGAGTTCCTCCACCTCCCCATCGGCGAACCCGTCCTCCCCAAAGTCCGCCACTTCCTGAGACACCGCAAATCCATGGGCCACGTATGACGGTGATCAGGAACATTGGTTTACGTTGGTGCGGCGAACTATGAAGACCCTGGCGAAATACCGTTGGTTCAACGTCGCGGCCTGCTTGCTGGCGGCGGCCACCTTCTGGTATTTTGCCCATCGCCCGAAGGTGACCATCGGGGTCGAGGGACAATACCAAACCACCATCAAGGGTGAGAAACTGGAAGCTGTCCCGTATACCCTAGAAGACGCCATGGCTGTGCGCATCGCCTCCGCCGAACCCAAGGGCAAAGGCTACCGCTACGACCTCCGCTACATGGCCTACGCACCGGGGGAACATGACCTCGTCCAATACCTCCTTACACCCGATGGGAAACCGGCGGAAGGCGTCAAACCGCTCAAGGTCAACATCCGGCCACTTTTGGAAGAGGATTACAGCGGAACCTTGTTCGATTCGGAGACCCAAGAAATCCGCCTCGATTCCAACTACACCTGGCTCATGCCGACGCTCTGGCTCCTCTGGTTGGCCGTGCCGATACCGTTGTTGCTTTTGGGCAGGAAAAAGCGGGTCGAGCATTATGTGGAAACCCCGGCTCCAACAACCACAGAACGCTTGCTCGAACTCCTCCACCAAGCACAATCGGAAACCCTCTCCACCAAGAACTTGGCCGACATTGAAAAGCTGCTCCTCAGGCATTGGTCCGAACAACATGGGACGGACTCGGAAAGGCTGGTCGACGCGCTACAACAATTGCGCCGACACCCGGAGGCCGCGCAACAGATTTCCGCCGTGGAAAAATGGTTGCACAGCCGGGATGGCGGAACCGGCGAGGACACCATCCGCGAACTCCTGGCCAGCTTCGGAAAGGGGGTCGCGGCATGACCGTTTTCACCTGGCCCCAACTCCTCCCCCTCCTGGCGGTATCGGTGCTGCTCGGTTTCTGGCAATGGTTCGCCAGGGGACGTCCCCTCGCCTTGCCTCTTGACAATGCAGGGGTCAAACGCGGTTGGCCGATGGACCGCCTCATGCGCCTCTTCAGCCTCGCCCCGGCCGGATTGTTGGCGGTCGGAATCCTGCTCCTTGCCAATCCCCTCGTCGAAGGCCCGCCCCGGTATCCCACCGAAGTCAGCAACATCCAAATCGTCCTCGACACCTCCACCAGCATGAACGCGGCTTTCGGGACAAGGGTTCGGGACACCGGGAACTCCTTCACAAGGTTCGACGCCGCCATGGAAGCCATCGACCAATTCACCCAAAGCCGCGTCGGGGACGCCTTCGGCCTTTCCATCTTTACTAACAAAGTCATCCACTGGGTGCCGCTCACTACCGACCTCTCCGCCATCCGCCTATCCACCCCATTCGTCCGCCCCGGGACTATC
>JAYPDO010000115.1:0-6091 GCA_038125285.1 Opitutia bacterium | reverse complement strand
GAATGGTGGGACAACACCCTCATCGGCAACGCCATCACGAAATGCGCCGAACTGCTCGAACAACGCAGTGAGGGTGACCGCATGATGATTGTCATCACTGACGGTGAATCCCAGGACATCAAAGGCGCCGAAGGCACCCAAATCGGCCAGGACTTGAAGGCCAAGAACATCGTCCTTTACGCCATCTCCGTCCGCTCCGAAGGCGCATCCCGCGACCTCGGCACCATCTGCAACATGACCGGCGGCAAACTCTACGAATCCGGCGACTTCCAAGGCCTCCAAGCCGTATTCAAACAAATCGACCTCCTCCAGCAAGCACGCCAACCCGCCGCCGAACCCCAATGGTTAGAGAACGACAAGCCCTTCGCCATCGCCGGGTTGTGCCTGCTGGGAATGCAACTGATGGCTATGCTGGGGCTGCGGTACGCGCCGTTGTGAGGGGACGTGATTGACGTTGTTGACCGGATTGACTGGCGGGCGATCAACAACGTCAACATCGTCTATGAAGTCCCCCGGCCTCAGACAGGCCGCGTTCCCTTGCAGTCTGGGTAGGTCGTACATCCCCAGAAATCTCCCGGGGATTTCTGGCGACGCATGGATTGGCCGCATTTTGGGTCATTCAAAGGGATTTCTGACATGGCTTTTTCGCTCTCTTCCAGGTGGGTGGCCATGAGGCGTTCGCGGAAGGATTTGTCATGAAGGAAAGGATTGCGGTCTATGGTGGAGAATATGATTTGGGTGTAGAGCTGGACGAGTGATTGCTGCATGGTTTGTGGAATATAGTGGTACCAAAATTTAATACGGCATGCCCAGCGCGCGATGCGACCATGGGCTTCGGGGAGTAGACCCGTTGGGGTATTCTATGTGGAACTTGCGTTACCCTGTTCTCACAGAGGTTATGATTTATACTTTCCCGGTAAACATCGGACTTCAGGAGGATATCCGAATACATCCGGCATCGGCGGTTTGACAAAACCTGGTACTTTGGCCTGCTGTCTGGAGCCATGAAAAATCTCCTGACCTTCCTCCTATGTTTCACTCCCATCGCCATCTATACGGCTGCATCCGCCGAGGCAAAAAAACCGAATATCATCTTCATTCTGGCGGACGACCTGGGATATGGCGACCTGGGTTGCTTTGGCCAGAAGCATGCGAAGACCCCGTTCCTGGACAAGCTGGCTTCGGAAGGGATGAAACTAACATCCTTTTACGCGGGCTCGACGGTTTGCGCTCCATCCCGGAGCGTTTTAATGACAGGACAAGATACCGGGCATACTTGGGTACGCGGCAACGGTGCGGCGGCTTCACAGACTTTGCGAGCGGAGGATGTGACTGTTGCCGAGAAACTCAAGGAGGCGGGCTATGCGACTGCCCTATGCGGGAAATGGGGATTAGGGGAAGTGGGGTCAACCGGGCATCCGAACCAGCAGGGTTTCGACTACTTTTACGGCTACCTCAACCAGCGCCATGCCCATAACTGCTTCCCGGAGTTCATCTACCGCCAGGACGAGAAGGTGAAACTCCGCAACGAGTACGATGCGGCCTGGCTCGAAATGCGCGAGAAGATGAACAAGCCGGACGACGGTGCCGGTTGGGCAAGGAAAGACAAGCGACCCGACTATGTGCCCGCGCTGGTCACGGAGGAAGCCCTGAAATGGGTGGAAGGACAGGCAAGGAAGAAACAAAAGTTCTTCCTCTACTATGCCCTGAATATGCCCCACGCCAACAATGAGGCCACCCGCGGCCTGAAGGATGGCCAGGAGATCCCGGACTACGGGCCTTATGCGGATAAGGATTGGAGCAACCCAAACAAAGGTTTTGCGGCGATGAACGACATGATTGACCGGGATGTCGGCCGCCTTGTCAGCCTTCTCAAAAAGCATCGCATCGAGGAGGAAACCCTCGTCTTCTTCACCTCCGACAACGGCCCACACAAGGAAGGTGGGAACGACCCGGAATTCTTTGACAGCAACGGCCCGCTCCGAGGCATTAAGCGCGACCTCTACGAAGGCGGCATCCGCATGCCCGCCATCGCCTGGTGGCCCGGGACCATACCTGCAGGTTTGGAGTCCGACCACCCTGCCCAATTCGCCGATTTTATGGCTACCGCCTGCGAACTTGCGGGGGTAGAAAAGCCAAAAAACACCCAGTCCATCAGCTTTGTCCAGACCCTAAAGGGTTCCTGTTGCAACGCCCAGGAAATCCCGAAATTCCTTTACTGGGAATTCTATGAACGGGGCAGCAAACAAGCCGTCCGCTTCGGCAAATGGAAAGCCATCCGCCAACCAATGTTCACCGGGAAAATTGAACTCTACGACCTAGAGAAGGACATTGGCGAAACAACCGACATTGCGGCAAACAACCCCCAAGTACTGGAGATGGCGATAAATTTCCTCAACCGAGGACACGAACCTAACCCGAACTGGACGGTGCGCCGGTAGGGACAAGTACTACTCTTTATTCCTCCAATGGCCATGCGCTGCCGCCCCCGAACAGTCCCCTTCGCCGCCCTCTTGGCCATCCTGCTTGCCAGCCAGGCACCAGAGGCCTCTGGAAACGAAGCGGAAAGCCTGGCCACCAGTTTTGAAGAGGCACTGCCAGGGGGGGTTGCACAGTTGGTGACCCCGGTTGGAAAATGGACCCCGGGGGACGGGCGGACAATCATCGACGACAAGCACTCCAAGACGGGGAAGCAATGCCTCCAACTGACCGGCGGGAAAAAGACCAGTGCTTTCCTGCAAATTCCTGAAGGAACCGACACCTCGGGCATACTGACCTTTTGGGCGGAGCGCTGGACATCCAGGAACCCCTTTATGTTCCGGATCGAAAAGCGGACCGGGGTCAAGTGGGAGGAGATCTACAATGGGGACACGAAGGTCAGGGTTGGGCGGTCGTTCCTTAACCATGTAAGGGTGCAGCTGGGGGAGAAGGGGATCCGGGAGCTGCGGTTCACCGTCTCGAGCCCTCCGGACACGGGGGTTTTAGTCGACGACGTCCGTATCGAGCCTGCCCAACCGCAGAAGGTCGAGGAAGTGGCGGTCGTCCCGATGACATTGCCGGCCTTGGTTGGTTTGGAATACAGTCCGTTGGCTAAACTGCGGATCGAAACCAGTGGCGCATTGGATCCGGTTTCCCTGGTGGGGCTTCGTGGGGAAGTCCGGGGAGAGGGCGTCTCATCCGTCCGGGTTGCGGGGGAGGAAGCCCAAGTCGGGAAGGATGGTATGTTTGCGATCAGGATTCCGAAACGAGGGGCGTTATTGGACGATGGGGAGAATTTCATCATGGTGGAGGGGATGCTCCCGAAAGGTGTGGATATAGACGGCCAAGTCGGGTTATCCATCACGGAAGCCTCCCTTTCAAACGGCCAATCCTATAATCTCGATGCCACGCCTTCGCTCCAACGTTTGGGAGTCGCAGTACGCAAGCATGGGGATGACGGCGTCCACACCTACCGCATCCCGGGCCTCGCGACCACGAATAAGGGCACCTTGCTCGGAGTCTACGACATCCGCAGGGGCAGTGGCGGCGACCTGCCAGGGAATATTGATGTAGGGATGTCCCGCTCCATCAACGGAGGCCGGACCTGGGAACCGATGAAGGTGATCATTGACATGGGGGACGACCCGAAATGGAACTACGACGGAATCGGCGACCCAGCCATCCTGGTGGATCGCAACACCGGGACAATTTGGGTCGCTGCGACTTGGAGCCACGGAAACCGGTCCTGGCGGGGTTCCGGCCCGGGTTTGGAACCGGAGGAAACTGGCCAATTGATCCTTGCCCGAAGTGAAGATGACGGGGTGACATGGTCGGAACCGATCAACATTACGAAACAAGTGAAACGGCCGGAGTGGTGTTTCCTCCTCCAAGGGCCGGGAAAAGGGATCACCATGCAGGACGGAACGATTGTCTTCGCCGCCCAATACCAAGACTCGCCCGAGAAGAAAAGATTGCCCCATTCGACGATCCTCTACTCGAAGGACCATGGCAAAACCTGGCAAGTCGGTACAGGGGCATTCGACGACACGACCGAGGCACAAGTCGTCGAATCCGAGCCGGGTGTTTTGATGCTCAATTGCCGGTACAACCGTGATAATACCCGCGTCGTGATGACGACCAGGGATATGGGAAAAACTTGGCAAAACCACCCGACATCCAGGCGTGCCTTAATCGAACCCAAGGCGTGCATGGCGAGCTTGGTCGATGCCGGCGGCTGGCTCCTATTTTCCAACCCGGACAGCACCACTGGCCGGCACCACATCACCATCAAGTCCTCGCCCGACCGTGGCCTGACGTGGCCGAAGGAAAACCGTTTGCTACTAGACGAAGGCAAGGGCGCGGGTTACTCCTGCATGACCATGGTCGATGACAGGACGGTCGGCATCCTTTATGAAGGTAGCCAGGCACAAATGACATTCCAACGGATACGGTTGTGCGACCTCATCCGGCGGGAGGAGAAATTGCACCCGGCCATAGAGGATGCCAGGTTACAAATGCCGCAAGTGTTCGGGGACCACATGGTACTGCAATCCGGGGTGGTGATCCCAGTTTGGGGGAGTGCGAAACCTGGTGCAAAAGTGAAGCTCAATTTGGGCAAGCAAGGGCTTTCCACAACCGCAAATATGGAGGGAAAATGGTCTGTCCGGATGCAGCCAAGGGAGGCAAGTTGGGATCCGGTTTGTATGACAGTCGAATCCATGGGAGACCACATCAAATTTACCAACATCTTAGTAGGGGAAGTGTGGCTTTGTGCAGGACAGTCCAACATGGAGTGGCCGCTCCGGCAATCGACCCACGGGAATGAGGAATTTGCCGAAGCCAACCACCCGGGCATCCGTTTGCTGAACTTGGTTGGTGGGACGGGCGGTGGTTCGGCCAGCTACAGCATAGAGCATCTTTCCCGGCTTATCCCGAAAAATTTCTGCCAAGGAAACTGGGAGGTTTCTGAAGTAGAAAAGGCTGGGAAATTTTCGGCTGTAGCTTGGTATTTCGGTAGGCAGTTACATGAGGAACTCGGGGTGCCTGTCGGCCTGATTTGTTCGGCGCTCGGAGGCACGCCAACAGAGTCATGGGTGCCAAGGGAGGCATTGGAAGCAGATCCGGATTTGCAAGGCCTTGCCGCTGGCTTCTGGCTAGATAACCCGCGGCTCGGAGAATTTTGCAGGGTGCGAGGAGAGCAAAACCTGGTCGCAGCCATGCAAGCAGGGGAAGCAGTACCCAGGGACGTTCACGGCCCAAACCACCCCTTCAAGCCCGGTTTCATGTGGTCGGCAGGCATCGAACCATTGGCCCCCTACGCCATCCGTGGGGCAATCTGGTACCAAGGGGAGTCCAACGCGGAAACTGGAGGACGAGTCCGTGAACACGCCAAACTCTTCCCCTTGATGGTACAACAATGGCGCCAAAATTGGGGGCAAGGCGATTTTCCATTCCTCTATGTCCAGTTGCCAGCTTTGGATCGTCCGGCGTGGCCAGAATTCAGGGATGGCCAACGCCGAATGCTCAGCCAGATCCAGAATGTCGGGATGGCGGTGACGATAGACACAGGGCTGCCCGGGAATGTCCATCCCCCGTTGAAGAAACCGGTCGGGGAAAGGTTGGCGAGGTGGGCGTTAGGTACGACCTACAAACGGGAAAAGTACACAACTTTCAGCGGCCCAATCTTCCTACGAGCCGAGCGGAAGGACAACTCCATCATGGTTAAATTCCTACATACGGGGAATGGGCTCATGTCTTCCGACGGCGACGGGCTGCGGCATTTTGAAATCCGAGGCAAGGACGGGCAGTTTGTCCCTGCAAAGGCAAAAGTCACATCCAAGGACACGCTCTCGGTAACAAGTCCGGGAGTCACAGCACCAAGCCATGTGCGGTATGCATGGCTGCCCTTTCCCCACCCCTCTGCCAACTTGGTGAACAGCACCGGGTTGCCCGCATCCCCCTTTACGACAGAGGACAACCATACAATCCTTCAAAAGTAATTTCCGGTTCGGGGCAAATCGTAGCACAGCCTTCCTAGGCAATGATTGGATTCTGGATCCGGCGGATGCCAACATCTAGGGAATAAAATAGTGCGGAGTGGGACAGAGCGTTC
>JAYPDO010000114.1:0-15097 GCA_038125285.1 Opitutia bacterium | reverse complement strand
CCCCGAGAATCAAGTCCGCGGCTGTCTCGTCGTCGCACGGCATCGCGCGTTGGAGTTTCTCGGGAGTGAAGTGCTCCGCGACGAATCCCGTGTCGAAGTGGCCGGAGCGGAACGCCTCGTGGTTCACCGCGAAGTACCCAAAGTCGAGGGTCGTGTCCACGCCGTGAACCTCGTACTCGTCAATGGCGCGAAGCATGCGCTCGATGGCCGCCTCGCGAGTCGGTCCGTGAGTGCACAGTTTCGCCAACATCGGGTCGTAGTGCATGCTCACTTCGCCGCCTTCCTCCACGCCGTCGTCCACGCGAATTCCTGGCCCGACGGGCGGACGGTACCGCGTCAACAGGCCCGTGCTGGGCAAGAACCCGCCAGCGACGTCCTCGGCGTAGACGCGCAATTCAATCGCGTGTCCGTGGATTTTGAGGTCGTCCATGAGGCCGTGGAAGTAATAACCGCCGCCAGGTGCGAACGCGCCGATATAGGCAGGGCCTGCAGAGGGAACATTGGGAATTGTGACGTCTTGCTGTAATTCGTTTTGGAGGACTCCATTGACATAGATTTTTTGGATAGACCCATCGTAGGCAACGACGATGTGTTGCCAGGTGTCGGGGGTGAAATTACTGGCACTGTCAATGGTGAGTTGCTCAAAGCCGCCAGAGCCATCGTTGAGGCGGTAAAAGAGCGTGTTCCCACTCTCGAAGTAGAGGTTGTATTGGGAGTTGAGCGTGTTGTCCGTGGTCTTTTCGAAAATGAACATGTCCTGGTTGTAGTCGGCCGTTTTGGCCCAGACGGAGATGGTGAGGGCCTGGAGGTCGAGGAGTGCGGATCCAGGGACGGTGAGGTAGGAAGAGTTGGCGGAGTTGAACTCCAGGGCGTTGCCGTACTTTCCGGGCACCCAGGAGTCGGTAACTGGATCGGGGAAATTGACCAATGTGCCGTTGAGTCCGCCCATAAGGTCGATGGCGGTGGTACCGTCCGCCTCATCGAATTTCCAGTGGACAACGGGTTGGATGCCTTCGGCCTGGAAAAGGACAGTGACAGTGGGGTCTGCATCCAGGTTGTCCGTAACTGTGAAACCTGGCTCCGAGTAGGAGGAAAGGAGGTCGGCGCGGATTTGGCTCCCGCCGGTCAGGATGATTTCCGGCGGGGTGGTATCGACGACTTGGATGGTGCGGATGGCGGTTGGGGCGGTTTTGCCATCTGTGGCAGTAAAGTTGTAGGTGATTGTATAGGTGCCAAGGACAGTGTGGTCGACAGTGCCTTGGATGTCCAAGGCTTCCGAGTAGGTCGTCCCACGGGCATTGGAGACGGAGTAGCCCGGCTCTGTGAAGGGTTCGCCAGCTTCGTGGATGAGGCTGTCACCTCCAACAAGATGGATGATGGGACGGTTGGGGTCATCCTTGACGATGACAGTACGGATGGCGGTGGCGATATTCCCAGCGGCGTCCTTGGCGGTATAGGTCACCTTGTGGGTGCCTTCGGCGGTCGTGTTGATGGTACTGCCAGATGTGGTGACGGCAACGGAGCCGTCAACAGTGTCTTCGGCGGTTGCGCCTTCGTCTATGTATGGGAAGCCCGGAGAGAGTTGGAATGGGTTGCTTCCGATGATGGTGATGGCCGGGGGCTCGAAGTCGCCGACGATAACGGATCGGGTAACTGGGACAGCTTTGTGGCCCAGAGTGTCGGTATAGTCGTACTGGAGATGGTAGGTGCCACGGGTATTGGTATAGACTTGGCCGGTAGGGACAATGTTAGCCTGGTCGTCAATCGGCGTGCCATCGGGCTTGGCGATGGTGGGGAGTTGGTCATTGTAAACCGTGTCGACTTGGTGACGCACCACGGCTTCGCCGACAAGTGTGAGGACGGGGGCATCGGGGTCTTCCTGGATGATGACGGTCCGGGTGATGGAGGACTTGTTCCCGGAACTGTCGAAGACGTAGTAGGTAATTTTGTAGGTGCCCGGGTAATCCGGGTTGATCACGCCGGTGCCCAAGAGGTTCCAAAGCCCGACTTGGGAAGGGGAGGAAGGCTTGATCACCGTAAGGTCGTCTGAGGGGCCGGCACCTGCCGGGGTTTGGAAACGCATCCGGCCGGAGGAACCGCTGGTGGCTTCGGCATGGCCCCCGATGAAGCGGTAATAGCCGGCGCTGAGGAAGACGGTTTTGGTTTGGTTCCCGGTGGTCAGGAGCTCGTCCCCGGAGTTGCCGTTGTGTGAAAACTGACCGTCCTGGTCCAAATCGAGCCAAATGGTGACGAGGGCATTTGGACCAGGGAGGTCAGTGGCGAAGAGGTAGTCACCATCGGAGCGGGCATGGAAATAGCCGGTGATGTAGTCGGCAAAATTGTCGTGGTCGGTCAAACCGATGGGTTCGGCCTGGAAATCCGCATCGGCGCGATAATCCCAACCCCGGCCTTTGGCCCCAGAAGTGAAAAAGGTTGTGCCAACAGGCGTCATCGACAGCACGCCGCCATCATTTTCAAACTCCAGGTTGGCCGCATTATAGGGAAGCAAGAAACCCGCCTGGAAGAGTTTATTGGGGATGAAGTCGCGGCTGGACACGACCCAACTACCAGCTATGGCGTCTTGTATGTCGATCCCAGGGTCGACCCAGGGGTTGCCGACGGTGAGGGTGACGGTGTCGGTGCCACCGTAATCGGGATGTACCTTGAGGGTCGGGACTGGCGGGGTGGTATCCACGACGATGACCTTCCGGGTCACTTCGGCGGCGGATTTCCCGGTTCCGCCGTCAGTGTAGTTGTACGTGAGGGTATATTCGCCCAGGGTGTTTACATCGACCGTACCGACGCCGGCAAGATCCGTAGAAATTGGGTTATTCGAGGCATCTTTGACGACAGCCTTGGGGTCGTTGAATACGTCTCCGGCCTCATGGATGATTTCATAGGCACCGTTGATGGAGATGAAGGGGAGGCTGATGTCATCGACGACGACAATGGTACGGCTGGCAGTGGCCGTCTGGCCATACAAGTCGGTGGCGGTGTAGTTGATGGTATAGGTACCGGCCACAGAAGTATCAAGGCCGGTTGGGTTCGGTACCGCCCAGTCCTGGATTTGGTCTGGATCCGAGGGCTTGATGCGGACTTGGTAAAAGTTCCCTTCGGCAACCGGTTTGCTGTAACCCACTTCCAGGCGCTCGGAGGCCGTGCCTTCGCGGTAGGCGATGGCGAACTTGTAGAAACCGGCGACCAAGTTGACCGCCCCGAAGCCTCGGTTGGGCTGGATCAATTCGGAGCCCAAGGCACCGTTGGCCTCGAAAACGCCGTCCTGGTCACGGTCGAGCCATATCTGGTTCTCCCCGTCGAGGTCGATGACCCCGAACTCGTAGTCCCCGGTAACCTGGGCGACAAAGTGGGCGGTGTAGAGAATCTGGAACTGGTCGTCCCGCCCGGGCTGCGGATTCCCATCGGCATCGACCATGCTGCCCCAGAAGTCATTGTAATCATTGAAATCGAAACCACGGCCTCCCGGGCCATTGGCCACATAGCTGAAGCCGACGGGGGTCATGGCGAGCAGGCCGCCGTTGCCGTCTAGGGTAAGGTCGGCGAAGGAAGCGTTGTCCTTCATAAACCCTACGCGGCCCATCCTGCCGAAGGTCCAGGCCAAGTCGTCGAATACCGGGACTACGCCGGTACCAGCGTCCAACGCAGTGACCCCTGGTTCGGTGAATGTATCACCGACCGCAAGCCTCATGACGGGGTCGCCTGCCAAGGTGATGACGGGTGCTTGTGTGTCCCGGACGACGACTGTCCGCACAACTTCTGCGGCCGGGGCTTCGAACTGGGGCGCATAATTATATATGATGGTGTACTGCCCGGGCTTCAGGATGTCTACCGGATTGTCCACGGTGAGGAGGGAGGCTGCCAAATCGTTCCCGTCCTTGTCCTTGAGGGTCGCCCCGGCGTCGTTATAGGCCACGCCTGCTTCGTGGATGACAAGTTCGTCGCCAAGCAAGGAGATGGTAGGTGCATTGGGGTTCGGCCCGACAATGACCGTGCGCATCTCGGTAGCCAGGTTCCCTGCCCCGTCGATGGCTTGGTAGACAATGTGGTAAGTCCCCTGCTTGGCCATGTTGACAGGGGAATTCGCCCCGACGACCCCGTTGAGGCCGTACTTGGCATTGAGACGGGCTTCGACGGACAGACGCTGGCTGTCCGGCAGGATGCGGTCGTAGATAAGGACTTCGTGGACATCGCCTTGCGAGGGTTCGGAGCCAGTCAAATAACCGCCCATCTGGAATTGGCCGATGGCGTAATTGGTGTCACGCCTATTAGAAAATGAGGTCTTGTCCCGCCCGTCGGCATAAAAACGGGCTTTGCTGTTGCCACTGGTGGCGGAGTAGAGGTGGGGGTTGGTAGTGGCAGGGGCAAGCCGGTCGGTCACCCAACCATTGGGGGCAAGGAAGACATCCTCCAGACCGGAATGGTAGCCCAGGAGCCAGTTTGTGTCCATGGAGCTAAGGAGGCGCTGGTTGGATCCCCCAGTGAGGCGGGAAACCGTTATGATGGAGTAGGTATTGGGGAAGGTGACGGTCGTGGCGAGGCGGCTAAAGCCATCAAAATGCACACCAGGACGGCCATTGAGGGCGTCGGCTACAAACGAGGGGGTACCGGAAACGACATTGGCGTCATTCCCAGCCGGTGACAAATCAAACCAGCTAGGAACGACGTCCCCGTCCGCCTTGCCCAGGATTGTCGAGGCATCCAGGTGCAGGACCAAGCCGGAAGGCACAAGGGTCTCGGAAGAACCGACAGGGAGGTTCCCGTCGTAGTTGTCCAGGGCTGTCGCGCCAGGGTCGGAATAGGTATCCCCTTGGTACACGTTGACCACGGGAGCTCCCTTGAGCGTGATGACGGGAGGGGTCGAATCGACGACAAAGACTTTGCGCACCGCGATCCGGGAAGGGATCCCGGAAGCATTGGTGTAGGTGTACCGGAGGACGTACCTTCCGGGCAGCGATGTATCGACCTCGCCTTCCACAACGGCGACCGCCCCGGGGACGGCTTGCCCGTCGAGGTCCACGATGTCCGATCCTGGATCCGTAAACGTACCGCCAAGGGGAACCGTCATTTCCGCCTCACCGAGCAAGTTGACAACCGAGGCGCCTGGGTTGTTCCGGACAACGACGGTGCGGACAACAGTCGACTGGTTGCCCTGGGAGTCTTTCGCAGTGTAGGAGATGGTGTGGTTACCCGGGGCAAGGACATTGATGGGATTATAAATGAGCCATTGGCCTTGTTGGTTTCCTGTGCCCGGATAAATCCTCTCCAGGGTCGGGGGGCCTTCGCCGCTGATCGCCCGGTAACGTGGCTCGACCCGGACACCACCAGTACCCTCCCGGTATGCGAGGGCAAAACGATAGTAACCCGGCTCCAATTCGACGGTCCGGTAACCGTAAACCCAGCCGGGGTTCATCACCTCGGGGCCGAAATCCCCGTTGGCCTCGAAATTGCCGTCGTGGTCAATATCGAGCCAGAAGCCCGCCCGGTCGTCAGGGTACTCGACCCCGAACTCGTAACGGCCCCCGGTGGAAGTGTGGAAGTAACCCTCGAAAAGCACCTCGAAATTGTCGTTTTGGGTGATTTCGGGCACAAGGGCGCGGAAATCGGTCTCACCATTGGCGAAGACCCCGAGGTTGTCCGGACCGGTTTGGAAGATGGAACTGCCGACGGGCAACGCGGCGAGCAAACCGCCTTCATCCGAAAGGTCCAGGAGGCCGTCAACGCTGCCCAAGGTGTAACCTTTGGCCACCAAGCGGTCTAGGATAACGGACGTGGTATCCACCTTGACGGCTCCCTCCACCGCATCGACGGCGGAAAAGCCTGGGTCGGTGAACGGGTTGCCGAGTTGGTGCTCTATGGTTTCCCCACCAACAAGTATGATGACGGGCGGGGTTTGGTCCACGACATTGACTGTCCGGACAACGGTCGGTGCCGCGTTCCCCGAGGTATCCGTGAAATCGTAGGCCAGGGTGTATTGGCCGGGGACAAGGATATTGACGGAACCGGAAAGAGCGGGGACTTCCCCGTTTTGCGCGTTTTGTATAGTGGCGCCGGCGTCAGTGTAGGGTTCCCCGGCAAGGTGGGTCAACTCTGCGTCCCCATTGAGGACGATAACGGGCAAGTTGGGTTGGTCGACGACGGACACTGTCCGGACTAATTCGGCGAGGTTGCCCGCATTATCCGCCGCGAAGTAGGAGACGGTGTAGTCGCCGGCCTGGCTCGTGTCGATGGATTTGAAGGAAAACTGGCTCCCCCCGTTGAGGTTGTATTTATTATCAAGGTGGGCTTGGACCAAGGTGATTTCCGCCTGGGTCAGGACCCGCTTATAGACGATGACTTCCGAGACTTCGCACTTGGAAAGCTGGTTGGAGGTATCATGTCCGCCGAGCTGGATGACCCGGGGTTTGTAGTTCATATCATGGAGGCCGTTGCCGTCTTTGATCAACTGGACACCATCGAGCCAGAAGTTGGCTTGGTCGAGGTTATTTGCGGTACCGGTATGGACATGCCATTCGGTATCGGCGGGGGTATTGCCTTGGTAGGCCCAACCATCGGAGTAGAAGCGGTCGAGCGTACCGCCATAGAAACCGAACAGCCAATTGCGGCCCCGGGTGGAGTAAACCCGGTAATCTTGCCCGCCGGTGTAATGGCCAACGCCGAGGATGGTGTATTTCGCAAGGATGGGTTCGAAGTCTTTGGTAGTCCAGATGAGGTCGTTTCCATCAAAATTGACGGCGGGCCGGCCGTTGGAGCTGGTTGCCACATAGGTAGGGTCGCCACTGACGTTGTCAGCATGGTTGCCCTGGCCGGAAATATCGGGCCAGGCCGTCACCAGGTCCCCGTCCTGCAAACCGGTAAGCCTGCTGGCGTCCAAGTGCAAGACAAGGCCGGAAGAAATGAAGCTAAGGGTGTTGGAGACCGGGACTTCGCCGTCCAAAATATCCATGGCGACCGCCCCTGCATCCGTGTATGACTGGCCGAGCTGGACAATGGCGGGGTTCTTGCCCAGGAGGGTGATCTGTGGGGGCGTTGTGTCCCGGATGGTGATGGTGCGGGTCTTGGGGTCGGCGATGTGCCCACCAGCATCGGTATAATTGTAATGCACCGTGAAGGTGCCTAGCGTATCCCCATGCGGGATCCCCGTGACGACGACCTGGGATTCGTCCAGTGCGTTGCCCTGGTAGTCATCCAAAAGCAGGCCTGGCTCGACAAAGGTATCCCCGGCTTCGAGGGTAAGGTTACCGGCTCCCAACAAGGTGATGACCGGGCGCTGCAGGTCTTCCTCCACGGAGATGACGCGGGAAACGGAGGTCTGGTTGCCCGCTTCGTCCTCGGCGTAGAAGGTAATTTTGAAATGCCCGGGCTTGGAGGTGTCGAAGTCATTGGCCAGTGTCGCCCAGGCCATCGATTGGTTGTCGGCCCCCGGGATGATGTCGGAAAGGACTTCGGGACCGGCACCTGAGGGTGCGCTGAACCTAGCGGTCAAACCCGATCCCCCGCCGGACTCGGAATGGGCGATGGCGAAGAGGTATTTCCCTTTAGCAAGGTAGGCGGTGGTGGTTTGACTCGACAAGTCCACGGAGAGGATCTGCTCGTCACCGATGTCCCCTTGGTGCTCGAACATCCCGTCCAAGTCTTTGTCGATCCACAAGGAGGCCGTGTTGTTCACGTTTTCGAGGACAAACTCGTACTCCCCTTCCCTGAATGCAGTGAATGTGCCGAAAAACAGGTTCTGGAAATTGTCGTTTTGGCGGATCCAGGGGTTGGAATTCCTGAAATCGGCGTCGGACTGCATGTTGATCCCCTTGCCTTGGTACCCACGGCGCAATAGGATCGCGCCATCCGGCTCCATGGACAGTAGGCCACCATTGAGATCCAAGTCCATTAACGCCGGGTCATGGATGTTATGGTAAATGTAACTTACGAGGGCACCTTGCACGGTTTCGAGGTCGGATACTACATCCACGCTGCCGTCCAGGCCATCGGTTGCTGTCGCCCCGGCATCCGTGTAAGTGGCGTTCACAAAGACGGTCACATGGCTTTCCCCGGCCAGGGTAATGGCGGGTGGCCTGGTATCGACGACATGGACTGTACGGCCGGTGGGCTTGACGACCACGCCTTGGGTGGTTGTGTGCCGGTAGACCAGTTGGTAGGTTCCCGGAGTGGTCAGGTCGACAGTGCCTTCCCCGGCCAAGTCCGCGAGGAGGATGTTGCCGGAGGCATCTTTGACGGTGGCTTTGGGGTCGGTGTAGGTGGCTCCGGCTGAGCCTTCGACCGTGACTTCCACATCCCCGTTCATGACGATGTAGGGAAGGGTGTCGTCTTCGACGATTACAATGTTGCGGGTCTCGACGGAAACATTTCCAAGGCTGTCGGTGGCGGTATACTCGATGGTGAAGACCCCTGGGGCGGTGGTGTCGACCTGGTTATAGTCGATGCCCCAGGCCCGAAAGAGGTCCATGGTATTGGCATCGGTGTTGGTCATGTAGGTGTAGACATCGTTGGTCGGGTCCGGGTTGGGATCCGGCTCGATGCCGAACCCGGGATCGGTATTGCTTCCGCCTGAGCCGCCCCCATTGAAGAGCCTCAGTTCAAAATCGTACCATCCGGCCGCGCCGAAATCGTGGACAGCTTTGGTTCGGATGTTGTAGGTCGGATCGTCCAGGAGTTTCACCCCGCCGACAGTCAGCCAGGCACCATTGTTGATGTCCTCGGTAAACCCTATATTGCCGTCGGCATCGTAAATTTGGCCTGTGTAGACTATGGTGACATTCTGCTGCCAAAGTGGGCCGTCCAGGATGTTCCCGGCGGAAGGCCCGAGGGGGTCGACGCCGAGGTTCCCAGGGTTGGCGGACATGTCCATGGCAGTCCCCGGGAGCCCCCCGGCAAGGAGCCCGGGAATCCAATCCGCGATAGGCTTGGGGTGGTAGACCTTGACGCTAACAACTCCGTCCAGCGCATCAACCGCCGTAGCCCCGGCATCCGTGTAAGCATCGCCTACTTTCAGGCGTACATCGCTTTCCCCGAGCAGCGTGATCACTGGCCCGGCAGTATCCACCACAATGACTTCGCGCTCCACTGGCACGGCGTCGCCACCAGGGTCGGTGTAAGTGTAGACCACTTTTTGGATGCCAAGGACGGATGTGTCGACCGTGCCTCCTGGGACAGGGACTTCGCCATTGATGTCGTTCCCGGAAGAGTCCGTGATTTTGCCGTTGGGATCCACAAAGGCGGCACCAGCCTCGACCGTCATCGGGTTGTCCCCAAGGAGGACAATCAAAGGCAAAGCCGGATCGGGCACGACCGTGACCTTGCGGGTGGCGAAAGCGAGGTTGCCGGAAGAATCCCGGGCGACATAAAGGACTTCATGCTCCCCGAGCTTGGAGAAGTCCGGAGCGGTATGGGCAGGGAAGCCGGGAAACTTGTATTTGACTGAGAGGAGAGCTTCGATGGACAAACGCTCGGCCTCGCTGACAACATAGCCATCGTAGAGCAAGACTTCCGCCACATCGCCGCTGGCAGGCTCGGTATTGGCTTGGTAGCCACCGATCTGGAACATCCCGATCCGCCCGTTCTGGTAAGGTTTTTCAACAATTTCCCGGCCATTGGACCAAAACCGGGCAAGGGAGTTCCCTGTACTTGTGGCCGTGTAGATGTGCGGCTGGATGGTCGCGGGCTTGCTTTGGGTATCCACAACGTAGCCTTCCGCATAAAAACGGTCTTCCAGGCCACTGTGGTAGCCGAGGAACCAGTTGACATCATAAGAAGAAAGGAGGCGTTGGTTGTTTATACCTTCCAACTGGGAAACGGTGAAAATCGAGTACTGCCGCTGGACTTGCGTGGTGGCGGCCAGGAAGTCGTCACCGTCAACCCGGACCGCAGGTTTGCCATTCAGGGCGGAGTCCACCAATTTCGGTTCCCCGCGTACATTCGAAAGGTGGTTGCCATTCCCGGAGATGTCCGTCCATTTCTGCAGTGTATCGCCCGGTTGCGCGCCGGGGATGTTACTGGCGTCGAGGTGCATCCAAAGATTTTTAGTGGGCAATACCGCTGTACTCCCAGCGACCAAACCCGTATCCACATTGTCAGTGACGGTTGTGCCGGGATCGACAAAGGGCTGGCCGTAGACAATTTGCATGTCCGCCTCCCCGAGGAGCGTGATGGAGGGAGGGGTGAAATCCTTGACATTGACAATGCGGCTAATGCGGTCAGCCGGGACTCCGTTGTCGTCAAAGTACCAGTAAGTGAGGGTGTATTCGCCTGGTTTGTAAGGGTTCAAACCTCCGGCAACCTGAACCAGGCTGCTGTCCAAATTGGCTCCGGTGGAGGAGGTCAAAGTTACCCCGGCATCGACATAGGCACCGCCCGCCTGATGGGTGGTCATGGGGCGGCCCAGCAAGGTAAGGACCGGCTTGGCGGGATTATCCACGACATGGACAGTGCGGGTGACCGATGCGGTGTTCGCCGCGCCGTCGATGGCGGTGTAGGTGATGGTGTGCGTGCCAGCCTGGCTTGTGTCCAGAGGGCTGGCGGTCAACCAAAGGCCGGCTTGGGCAGGATCGGAAGTGTCGATGGTGGTGAGGCTGGCCGGACCGGCTTCGGGAGGTGTCCGGAAACGGGCTTCGACATAGGAATTCCCAGAACCTTCCAAATGCCCGATCGCCACTTTATAGATACCCGGTTGTAGGTTCACAGTGTCATATCCGGCATTGTACGAGCGGTTGATCCACTCGGAGCCAGCAGCCCCAAGCACTTCGAATACGCCATCCCGATCCAAGTCTAGCCAGAATACCGCACGGTCATCCTCCCTCTCGATCGAGAACACATACTGCCCAGCCTTCCGTGCGACGAAATACCCGGTAAAAAGATTCTGGTAGTTGTCGGTGCCAGTGATCCCGGCCGAAGCGGCAGCGAACGCCGCGTCGTCATCGAATTTCAAGGCGGTCTTCAGGAAATACTCGGCATTGGGGACAGCAGACAGAATCCCACCGTTGTTTTCAAAGAACAAATTCTCCTCCGGCCAACTGCCGGAAAACCCACGGTGGACGAGTTGGTCCTGGATCCACAAGCTACTGACCACGGCCAAGGCGCCAAGGTTCGGGTCGCTTGCGGTCGCGCCCGGATCGATGAAAGTGCTGCCCACGGGGATGGTCAGGGTATCCGCCTGGAGGAGCGTGACAGAAGGGGCGATCGTGTCCGTAACCACAACTTCGCGGGAAACGGGGGTAGCCGCCTTCCCGAGCCCATCCGTATAATCGTATTGGATTGAGTAAGTCCCTCCCAGGGAAGTGTCCAGGTTGGTCGTGGCCACGGCCACGGCACCTTGGACAGCGGTCCCGCCATCCTTGTCCAGGATCGTGTACCCCGGCTCATCATAAGCCGTCCCCTGCTCGACGGTGACCTGGGCGTTGCCAGTTAGCACGATGACAGGCGCGTTCGGGTCGTACACCTCCACCATCCGGGTCGTCGTCCCCACATTCCCGTCTGCATCCGTTGCGGAGTAGGTTACCGTCCAGTACCCCAACTTGGAGGTATCAAGGGTGTCCCCAGCCAAGTCCCCGGCCCCGTTGTCCCCGTAGATCGCGGCAACATCCGCATCCGTCAACGCCGCATCGTAAACCCGCACCTCGTCGATCATCCCGTCGTACCACATGTTTGTGCTTCCGCCCCAGGCGCCGATCTGGATGTCTTGCCCTTGGATGTTCCGGGCCGAAGTGGTGCCAGCAGATTGTGTCGCCACCAACGCCCCGTCGATGTAGAGACGGCGGGTTATCCCGTCCACAACCACCAGGACATGCTGGAAGTCGATGGCATGCAACCCATTGGCCGGACCATTCACCCGCTCATTGTTCGCGGTCGATCCAACCAGGAAGCTCGGTGTGGCCGGCCCGCTGCCTGAAGCCCCGTCAAAATTCACCCAAAACAAAATGATATTGTTCGTACTGAAGATCGCCCCGTCCGCATTTCCCCCGCTCGTAATATCATTCGGCAATATCCAAGCACTTACGGCAAATTGGGCCCCCACCGGCACCCCCTTGAAGCCTTGCACCAACATGTGCGACCCGTCATGCGGCAAGTTGAGCGCCCGCCCGAAAAGCCCGTCCGCATACCCGGCGTTCCCTGACAATTCTCCGTCGTTCCCGTTCCCCGTTTCGTCCGCCGTGTCATCCTCGAAACGCCACCACGCGGCAATGTCCTCCCTGCGGACGATGAAGGAAGGATGGTCATACGTCACCACAATGTCCGTAATCGTCCCGTCCTCGGCATCCGTTGCCGTCGCCGTTACCTCTTGGTAAGCTGCGCCCTGGGCAACCCTGACGGTTGGAGAAGCGGGAATGGTCACAACTGGCACTGCCGCATGGACAAAGGAAAAAGGGAATGCCGCCATCAGGCCGGCAATGAAAACAATCGGTCTAGTCATAGGAAACCAAGGGAAAAGTCGGGTGGGACATCGGGCGCCAGGGGCAATGCGTCCCGAATTGAAATCAAATGGTATAGAATGCATGCTACCTGGTCAAGCGCGTGCAACTCATAGGAAAGAGAAATCTAATCCAGCGACGCCTACCCCGACAAAGGCGCCTCCTTGTAATCCTTGATCGCCACACCATTATAAAAATCGTGACCGGACCATCCCCGGAAACGAGGCTCCGAGGCTCGTCAAAAGAGTAAGGCTTCGCAGAAGTGTGCCTGGTGCCCTTGTATTTGGCCAACGACTTGACGGATTGGCCGCTTGGGTGCAGATCCGAGTTGGTCATTCCGGATACTCTTGTTTTCCGCAACTCACAAGCGTTCTATTCTGAGATTGTACCCAAAATTGCGCCAGCCTAGTTCAACAATCAAAAATCCCTATCCATCAATCTTCGTTTGCCCCAGGAATATTGTCCCTACCAGTCCCCATGCGTTCGCCAAAATCCCTCCTCGCAATCCTACTCCTCTCACTCCTGCAAAGTCTGCACGCCGAAGGTCGCCAAAATGTCCTTTTCATCATCGTCGACGACCTCAATGACATGCCCCTACACCCAGCGGGCAAGCCTCATGTCCCAACCCCGAACTTCGACCGCCTCGCCGCACGTGGGGTCAGTTTTACCAACGCCCACTGCAACGACCCGATCTGCGCGCCTTCCCGGTCGAGCATGCTGACCGGCCTCTACCCGCAAACCTCCAGCCTCTATTGGTTCGAGGACTACAGGGATAATGCCGTCCTAAGCCAATGCGTCACCCTTACCGAGCACTTGGCGACCAACGGCTACGGCGTCTACACCACTGGAAAAATCTACCACGGCAACCAAGACCCCAAGGGCTTCTACGCAGCCAAGGGTGCAGGTGGAAACATTGGCCCCTGGCCATGGGACGGCCAGAAGTCGACCCGCCGTGGGTTCCTCCCCCATCCCCAGCAATTGTACTTTTACGCCGACGACGCCGACCCTGACATGGATTACAAATGGGAACACACCTTCGGCCCGCTTTCCCTAGTTCCCGAGTACAAACCCGACACGGCCAACGATGTGCCCGGTCGCAAAGGATGGTTCCTTTCCGGGAAGCCCTACAAGTACAATTCCGAGCAAGACCGCGACCCAATGCCAGACGAATCCCATGCAGCCTGGGCCGCAGATGTATTGAATCAACAACACGGGGACAAACCCTTCGCCCTGTTCACAGGATTCAGCCGCACCCATACCCCTCTCTACGCACCCCAAGTGTATTTCGACAAGTTCCCTCTGGACAAAATTGAAGTCCCCAAATGCTACCAGGACGGCGACCTGGAAGACTGCGCCCCTAGCCTGGCCAATACCAGCCTCTACGCCTTCCGGCGCTATCAGATGCTCTTCAATCACAAAGAGCGCCCCCAACTCTACAAAGAATGGCTCCAAGCCTACATGGCCTGTGTCGCGTTTATCGACGACCAAGTTGGTACCGTCCTTGACGCCCTCGAAGCGAGCCCCCACGCAAAAAACACAGTAGTCATCCTCACCAGCGACCACGGTTTCCATGTCGGCGGAAAGGAAGCCCTCTACAAACAAACCCTCTGGGACAGCGGCACCCGCATCCCCTTCATTGTTGCCGGATTGGAAGGCATGCCCAAAGGTGCTACCTGCCACCAGCCCGTCTCCCTCATCGATGTCTACCCCACTTTCATCGACCTCTGCGGCCTCCCCAAAGATCCCCACACTGGCCGTTCCGGATATCCTCTCGACGGCCACAGCCTCAAGCCATTGGTTCTCAACCCCGACGGCCAGTGGGACGGCCCCGAGGTCGCCATCACCGCCCTTCCGGGCAAAGACCACAGCCAACACAGGGAACACATCGGCACCCTGTACCCGCACTTTTCCGTACGCGCCAAAGATTGGCGCTACAGCCTGACCTCCGACGGCCAGGAGGAATTGTATCGCTACTCCACCGACCCTCACGAATTCACAAACCTCGCCGGCAAGCCTGAATTCGCGGCAATCCAAGCCAAGTTGCGAAAGCAACTCGTCATACTCCGCGATGGCAAAGGCTGGAAAGCCTACGATTTCTTGCCCGCCAGCGAGATAGGAGCCTTCGAACTCCGCGCGGAAGTCAAAGGCCAAGCAAGCTTACAACTCGGCGGTAAGGAAGTCGCCAAAATCGACACTTGTAAATGGACACCCCTCCGTCTCCGGGTCGCAGGAAAGCGATCACAAACCTGGCTGGATAACCGCGTCGCGGCGGACGAAGTCCATGAAGCCCCCTACTCCCCAGCCCAACTCACCTCCATCGGAGCAGAACTCCGGAATATCCAAATTAAGAAACTCTGACTGGAGCGGCAAACTTAGGTTGCCGTTAGTTGAGAAAAGGAGAACCCCACAACGGCGGCCGCCGCTCCTATTTGTATGCGCCCAACCTCTGTTGCCCCACGAAATACCCCACGAAACTCGCCGCCAGGCCCCAAAGTGCGTCCGGGACGACCGCCACGGCATGCAACATCGCTCCGTGGTTCTCAAGCACATACTGGGCATAATCCAACTCCGAGCCGTCTGGCATTGGTAAAAATTGGTACTCCATCAAAACCCGGGCCAACCAGGCCAACGAACCGAAAACGATGGCTAAAAGGCCGGACAAC
>JAYPDO010000113.1:548-15105 GCA_038125285.1 Opitutia bacterium | reverse complement strand
TTGCCAACGGAGCTTCTCGCCGCCGGTAAGCACGATTTCGGGCGGTGTGGTGTCGACGACCGTGACATCCCGGTAAATGGTGGAGGCATTGGGGGCGGTGTACTCCAGTTGGTAGGTGCCGAGGGCGGTATGGTCGACATCCCCGGTGACAGTGACCAGGGCTTCGTCGAGGTCGTGTCCCCTGCCGTTGGTAAAGGTGAAGCCGGGCTCGACAAAGGGATCGCCAGCTTCATGGGTGAGGGTTTTGCCGCCGGTGAGGAGGACGACGGCGGTTGGGATCGTCCTGGATGATGAGTTCGCGGGTGGCGGTGGCGGTGTTGCCTGCGGCGTCGGTGGCGGTATAAACGAGTTGGAGGGTGGTTTCGGAAGCGGTGCTAAAATTGAGGGGCGGCAGGGTGACCGTGATGTCGCCGTCAACGGTGTCCGTAGCGGTGGCACCGGGTTCGATGTAGGCGTAGCCTGGTGTGAGGCGGTAGGGGTTGTCGCCCAGGAGTGTGATGTCGGGGGGAAGGTGGTCGCCAACGATGACGGTGCGGGACACGGGGATGGCTTTTTTGCCACTACCGTCGGTGTAGTCGTAACGGATGAGGTAGGTGCCGGGGATGTCTTTGTCCACAGGATCGGCAGGGCTGGTGATGGTGGGGACGATGTTGGCTTGGTCGTCGATGGGGGTACCGTCGGCTTTGGCGATGGTGGGCAGGGTGTCCGCGTAGGTGGTGCCGATTTGGTGGAGGGTTTCCGGCGGGGTCGCCAGGGTGAGGACAGGGGCATCGGGGTCTGCTTTGACAATGACGGTACGGATTGCCTTGGAGAGGTGGCCGGAGGAGTCGAATGCGTAGTAAGTGATGGGGTGGGTGCTGGGGTAAGTAGTGTCGATCGGGCCGTCCCCTTGGACATACCAGAGGCCGTTTTGGGAAGCTGAAGCGGGCTTGACGACTTCGAGCGCGTCGGAAGGGCCGGCGCCAGCAGGTGTCTTGACGGAGACCCTGGCATTGGAACCGCCGTTCAATTCGACATGCCCTGTGGCGAAAAAGTAATAGCCGGGATCGAGTGTAGCGGAGACGTTGAGGAGGCCTAAGCCGGAGAGAATTTCCTCGGATACGGAGAAGATGCCGTCCTGGTCGAGGTCGAGCCAGACGGACATGTGGTTGTCCCCCTCACATTCGAAAGCGTACTCCCCGGCAACGTTTGCACGAAAGTAGCCGCGGACGTAGGAGCCGAACCAGTCGTTGTCACTGATCCCGATGGGGGAACGTTTGAAATCGTTATCGTTGGCGTAATTGAAACCATTACTCGAAGGACCGGTGGTGAACATTGCAGTGCCGTTGGGCACCATAGAGAAGAATCCGCCGTTGTTTTCAAAAGTGGCATAGCTGATGGTGTTCGCCAGGCCTTGGAACCCGGCTTGGAAGAGGCGGTTGGGGAGATAATCACGGCTGGAAACGAACCAGGCGGAGGAGTCGGCGTCGGTAAGGTCGATGCCGGGATCGGTCCAATCTTCACCGACGGTGAGTTCGACTACGGAAGTGCCACCGGAGCCGGGATGGGCCTTGATGGCGATGGTCGGGGCGGTGGTGTCGACCACGGTGACCGTGCGGACTACCCGCTCCGCGACTTTGCCGTCGGTGTGGGTGTAGTCATAGGTGAGCGTGTATTGGCCAAGGGCATTCACATCGACATTCCCGGCTCCGGCGAGGTCGGCCTTGAGTACTTGGCCCGCGTCATCAGTGACCTCGGCAAGGGGATCGGTGAAGGACGCACCTAGTTCGTGTTGGATGTGGAGTCCACCATGGAGGGAGATGAATGGGAGGGAGGCGTCGTCGACAACAACGACGGTGCGGGTGGCGGTGCCCAGATTGCCATGCAGGTCGTAGGCGGAATAGGTGATAGTGTGCGTACCGGCCTGGGAGGTGTCGAGGTCGACGGCGTGCCTGGATGCCCAATTTTCTGGCTGGGCGCCGGGCTTGATGACAGTGAGGCCACCTCCAGGAAGGTTGAACCGGACCAAGCAACGGGAACCCCCGCCAAACTCCATGTGTATGACGGCGAAGCGGTAGAGGCCACGGGTGAGGCTGACTTCCACAGCCCCGTTCACCGTCCCGGACCTGAGCTGTTCGCTGCCCCGGTCCCCATCAAGTTCGAACTCGTCGTCCTGGTCAAGGTCCAGCCAGATGGCGACCCGGTCGTCCCGCTGGTTCACCTCGAAGGCATACTTCCCGGCGGCCGGGGCAAAGAAGTACCCTACGTAGAGGTTCTGGTAGTTGTCATTCCGGGTGATTTCGGGGATTTCAGCACGGAACTCGCCGTCCCCATTAAAGTCGAGGCCACGGTTTTGGATGCCGTTGATGAGGATGCTGGAACCGACCGGCGTGGCGGCGAAAAGCCCGCCATCCCCCTGGAGGGCGAGGAGGGCGTCATTGCTGGTCTCCATGTACCCGAGCATGTCGAGCTGGCCGTAAGTGTATTCCTTGTCGTTAATGACAAAGCAGTCGCCGCTGGAGAGGTCAGTGGCGATGGCACCTTTCTCCATGTATGTGGCCCCGATTGCCAACTTGACGACTTCGGGGCCGTTGAGGGTCAGTGCGGGGGGCTGCGTGTCCTTCACCTCGACCGTGCGGGAGACCGGGGTGGCGGGGGAACCGGCACCAGGCGTGTAGGAATATGTGATGGTATATTGGCCGGGGAGGTTTGGCTGCAAATCCGAGGAAACTTGAATGAGGCTGGTGTCCATGGACGCACCTTGGGCGTCCTTGAGCGTTGCGCCGGGATCGGTGAAGGTTTCCCCAGCTTCATGCAAGAGGTAGGCTTCGGCAACGAGGGTGAGGGTGGGCGCGTCCGGGTCTTCCACCACGGTGACCTTGCGCATGGCGGTGGCGAGGTTCCCGGCGGCATCGACGGATTGGTAAACGACATGGTAAACGCCGAGTTTGGAGGTGTCCACCGGGGTGCTGACCGTATCGACGCCATTGAGGCCGTATTTGGAATTGAGGCGGGCTTCGATTCCCATGCGTTCGCGCTTGGAAAGGATGCGGTCGTAGATAATGACTTCGGAGACGTCGCCCGGGGTGTTCTCCTGCCCGTCCGCCCAGCCGCCCATCTGGAAGCAACCCATGCTGAAACTGGCGTTGGGCCGGGTTGGGTTTGCGGTGTAGTCCTTGCCGTTGGCGTAGAACTTTACCCGGAGGTCGCCGCTAGTTGCGGAGTAAAGCTGAGGTTCGCGGGTAGCGGGGATGTCCGTGGAAGTGACCCAGCCATTGGGGACATAGAAACGGTGTTGCCGGCCGCCGTGGTATCCCAGAAGCCAGTTCTGGTCCCGCGAACTGAGGAACCTGCCGGGATTGTCGCCCGAGACCTTGGACACGGTGAGGATGGAGTACATTTCCGCCACAGGGTTCCCGATGGACAAGAGGCTGCTGCCGTCGAAGCGGACTGCGGGGAGTCCGTTGGTGGAGCTGGCTGCATAAACAGGGGTGCCGGTAAAGGTGTCGGCATCATTGCCCGCCGGGGAACGGTCGAACCAGAGGGTGACAGGGTCGCCATCCTCCTTGCCGCCGATGGAGGAGGCGTCCAAATGGGTGAACAGGCCATCTGTCGGGAAAACCTGGGAGGAACCGATAATGACAAGGTCTCCGTCCAGGTTGTCCAGGGCCGTGGCACCAGCATCGACATAGGCGGAGCCTTGGAAGACGGTGACCTCCGTATCCCCGGCCAAGGTAATGGCGGGGGCATCCAGGTCGGCGACGCGGACGAGCCGGGTTTTCATGCGGGAAGGGATCCCGGTGCCGGTGGTGTAGTTGTACTCCAGGACATACTCCCCGATCCTGGATGTGTCCACGCTCCCGGTGACGACGAGGTTGCCGGCCGGGAGCGTGTTGCCGTCAAGGTCTGTGATGGCCGCGCCAGGGTCGGTGAACGTGGATTGGTAGCCGACGGTCATGTCCACATCGCCATTGAGGGTAATGATCCCCGCGTCCGGGTTGTTGCGGACGATGACGGTGCGGGTGGCGGTGCCGACATTCCCTGCCTTGTCCGTGGCGGTGTAGGTGATGGTGTGCTCGCCCGGGGCAAGGACATCAAGGGGGTTGTAAATGACCCAGTACCCATGTTGGGCGGGGGAACTTGGCTCGATGCGGGTACGGGTCCCGGGGCCATCCCCGATGATGGCGCGGTAACGTGCATCCAGGCGGCTGCCCCCGCCGTATTCGGCAAAGGCGATGGCGTACTTGTGATAACCTGGGAGCAAGTCGACTTCCCGGTAGCCGAAACTGAACCCTGCGTTCATCAACTCGGTGCCTTTGTCCCCATCTATCTCGAAGATGCCGTCACCATCCAGGTCGACCCAGAAACCAGCGGAATCATCCGGGGTTTCGACGCCGAATTCGTAACGGCCTCCAGTTGCGGTGTAGAAATGGCCGTCGGCGACGAATTGGAAATGGTCGTTGCGGGTAATTTCCGGGATGATGGCTTGGAAAGCCCCGTCCCCATTGAAATAGGTGGGTACATCCAGGTCAGTCCGTTCGGCGAGGGAATCGATTAGCAGGATTCCGCCATTGCCGTCCAGATCTACCTGTGCCGCATCGTACGTTTGCATGTAGCCGCGGACGCGGTAACGGTCGACCTTGAGCATGGAGGACTCGACGTGGATGTCCCCGTCCACCAAGTCCGATGCCGAGTAGCCGGGTTCGGTGAAGGGGTTGCCAAGTTGGTGGGTAACCGAGCTTTGGCCAACAAGGGTGATGACGGGCGGGGTCTGGTCGGTGACGATGACTTGGCGGATGGCGGTGGCGGCTTTGTTTCCGGATGCGTCGGTGAAATCGTAGGAAAAGGTGTACTCGCCTGGGATGTCCGTGTGGACGCCGTCACTGGGGACGAGTCCGGAAGCATCGAGGGGCGCACCAACGGAACTGGCTACCGTGGCACCTTCGTCGACATAGGGCTGGCCGGTCGGATGGGTGACCTGGGCATCCCCGGTGAGGGTGATGACGGGGGTTTCGGTCTGGTCGACCACAATGACGGTGCGGGACACGACGGAGAGGTTCCCATGGCTGTCACGGGCTCTGTAGTCGAAGGTGTATTCGCCGGGGGTGGAAGTGTCCACGGGTTTGAAGAAGAGGTCGCCGCCGCCGTTGAGGTTGTATTTGCTCTTGAGATAGAGTTCCACGTAATCTCGTTCGTCACTGTCCAGGACGCGGTCGAAGAGGAGCAGTTCGGCGACCTGGCATTTGGAGCGTTCCTGCGTGTCGTTGAAACCGCCGAGATTGATGTTCTGCGGCTTGTAGGTCACATTGTTGAAACCGTTGGAGTTGAAAGCGAGCTGGGTGCCATCAAGCCAGAAATTGGCCTGGTCCTGGTCATTGGCATCGCCGATGTGGAGGTGCCAATTCGTATCCGCCCCTCCGCCGCTGTAGACCCAACCGTCGGAGTAAAAGGCGCCGACGCGGTTACCCCAGAACCCGAAGAGCCAGTTGCGGGTTCGGGAGGAGATGACGCGGGCATTGGCCCCGCCGGAGTAGCGGGCGACGGAGAAGATGGTGTACTTGGCGAGGTCAGGCTCGAAGTCCTTGGATGTCCAGATGATGTCGTCCCCATCGAAATCCACTACCGGGAGGCCATTGATTCCGGAGGCCACCCAGTTGGGGTCGCCGAACTGGTTGTCCGCATGGTTGCCCATGCCGGATAGGTCGGTCCAGTCGGTGGCGATGACATCGCCGTCATTGATTGTACCTGAGAACGACCCTGCGTCGAGGTGGAGGACGAGGTTATCCTTGTCGAAACCGAAGTTTTGGATGACTTGGACCGCCCCGTCAAGGGCGTCGATGGCCACTGCACCGGCATCGTGGTATTTGGTGCCCCTCTGCACAGTAGCGGGATTGGCACCGTTGATGGTGATGACGGGGGGAACGATGTCCTGCACCTTGACCGTGCGGGTGACAGGGTTGGCCATGTGCCCGTCCGGGTCGGTGAATTCGTAAAGGATGGAGAAGGTGCCAAGGGTCTTTCCGTCGGGGATGCCACTCACCTTGACTTGGGATTCGTCCAGCGGGTTGCCCTGGTAATCGTCCAGGAGGTAACCCGGCTCTTTGAAAGGGAATCCGGCGTGGTGGGTAGTGTTTTTGTTGCCGACAAGGGTGATGACAGGCTTCTGGGTGTCCACCTCGACGATGACTTGGCGGGTAAGGGTGGAGCGGTTGCCGAGGGAATCCGTGGCGAAGTAGGTGATGGTGTGCTCGCCGGGGACGGAGGTGTCGATCTTCTTGGGGACACTGCGCCAGAGGCCTTCCTGGCCGGGGCCGCCGGGATGGATGGTGGTCAGGCTGAAGGGGCCGGCACCTTCGGGGGTGTGGAAACGGGCATTGAAACGGGATCCTCCGTTCCACTCGCTGTAGGCGACGACGACCAGGTATTCCCCTTTTGTGAGGTAGACGGAGCTGGTCTGGTTGTCCCATAGGATCTGCTCGTCGCCCAGGTCGCCAGCTTTTTCGAGGAGGCCGTCCTGGTCCCGGTCGATCCAGACAGTGCAGTAGTCGTTGCCATCCTGCTTGTCCGTGGAGAAACCGTAGTCGCCATCCAACCTGGCCGTAAGTGCGCCGGAGAAGGCCACTTGGTAAGAGTCGTTGCGGATCACTCCGGAGGTCTCGATGAAGTCTTGGTCGCTGAGGAAGTTGATGCCGTCGCCATTGGATCCGCCTGAGAAATAGAGGGTTTTGAAGGGATCCAATGCCAGGATGCCCCCATTATTTTCCAGGTAGAGGTTGGTGATGTTGCTGCCAAGGATGTGATACTCCATCCTCATGGCTTCCGGGACGACCAGGTAGTCGGAGTAAACCGGGGAGTCGCCGTCCCGCAGGTCGGTGGAGGTCGCGCCAGGGTCGTCAAACTTGGTGTCCAGGAAGATGCGGAGGGGGTCATCGCCCACCAGTGTGATTTCCGGCCCGAGGGTATCGACGACGGTGATGGTGCGGACGGCGGGGTCTGCATCGGCGTAGGTGTAAGTGAGGGTGTAATTGCCGGGGTTCAGGAGGTCGATGTCCCCTACCCCGGTGAGGCCGGTTTGGGCATCGGAACCGTCAGCGGCTTTGGCCGTGGCACCGGGATCGGCATACTGGGTGATGCTTCCGGCCTGGATGGTGGGGTTGAATTCCCCTGCCATAACGATGTAGGGCTTGGCACTGTCGGCGGAGACAATGACGGTGCGGGTGGCTTCGGAGGAGTTGCCTGACTTGTCCGTGAAGGAATAACGAATGGTGTGGGTGCCGGGGGCGCTAGTATCGGCGGTGACATAGGCGAACCCGCCGCCGCCCTGGAGGCCGTATTTGAAGTTGAGGATGTCCGAAATCGTGGTGCGCTCCTCGTCCGTGACCACCCTATTGTAGACAAGGAGTTCGGCCACTTCGCACTCGGACATCTCGTTCTGGGTGCCGATACCGCCGAGCTGAATCTGGTCGGGCATGTAAGTGGTGTTACTGAGGCCGTTGTGGTTAGTCGCCAGCTGGACGCCGTCAGCCCAGAAGTTGGCTTGGTCCCGGTCGTTGGCCGTGCCGAAATGGAAGTGCCAAAGGGTGTCCCCGCCGCCTGTATTGACTGCCCAACCGTCGCAGAAAAACCTCCGGACCACGCCGCCATGGAAGCCGAAGAGGAAGTTCCGGTTCCGGTCCGAGATGACGCGGCCCCGGGTATCCCCGGAGTAGCGGGCGATGGAGACCATGGTGTAGTTGGTGAGGTCGGGCTCGAAGTTGTGGGTCGTCCAAAGCATGTCATTGCCGTCGAAGTTGACTACAGGGCGGCCATTGGGGCCTTCACTGAGCCAGACCGGGTCGCCCTTCACGTTGTCGGCATGGTTGCCCGCCCCGGAGATGTCCGGCCACGAAGTAAGGACGGTTCCGGGGGAAATGCTGCCGAGGAAGGATCCGGCGTCGAGGTGGAGGACCAGGCCGTCGGCCGGGATGTCGAGGTTGGTAAACAAGGGAAGGTCCCCGTCGAGTGCGTCGGTGGCTGTTGCACCGTCATCCGTGTAGTCCGAGCCGACCTGGATACGGACGAGGGTTTCCCCCGTCACGGTGACTTCCGGGCCGACCGTGTCAGCCACGAAGACAACCCGGAGGACTTCTTCGGCGGCTTTGCCGTCCGTAGTTTCGTAATTGTAGGCGAGCTGGTAAACCCCGGGGGTCGCGGGATCGACGGTGCCGGTGACGACCAAGGCCGCGGCATCCAGGTCCTGGCCGTTGCCGTCTTTGATGGTTACGCCGGGATCGGTGAACGCCGTGGCGCCTTCGTGGTGGAGGTTGGCATCGCCGATGAGCGAGATGATGGGATAGGTCGGATCGGGCGTGACGGTGACTGTCCGTGTCGCTACTCCAACATTCCCGGCGGCGTCCCGGACCATGTAGTGGATGGTGTGTTCGCCGACTTTATCCAACTTGGGCAAATCCTGTTGAGGGAAGCCCATGAGGCCGTATTTGATCGCCAGCATGCCTTGGAGGGTGAGGCGTTCGTCGTCGGTCAGTACGTAGTTGTCGTAGAGCAGGACTTCGGCGACATCGCCATCGCAAACTTCCCCGCCGTTGCCCTGGCAACCGATCTGGAAATACCCGATCTTGCCGTTGCGGGCGGTGGTGGTGGTCAGGTTCCGGCCGTCCCCATAAAATTGGACGTAGTTGTTCCCGCTACTGGTGGCGATGTAGAGGTGGGGATTGGTTGTGGCCAAGGTGTTGTAATTGGTGGCCCAGGATTCGGGGTGGAAGGCGTCTTCCCGGCCGTTCCAGTAGCCGAACAAGTTGTTGACGTTGGTGGAGCTGAACAAGCGGCCCCTAAAGTTCCCTCCCCAGCGGGAAACGGTGACGAGGGTGTACTTGCGCTGCACTTCGGAAGTGACGGCCAGGAAGTCGTCCCCGTCGACCCTTACGACCGGGCGGCCATTGATCCCGTCGGCAATGAGAACCGGGTCGCCCTTGACATCGGAGAAGTGGTTGCCGTTCCCCGAAATGTCCGGCCACGTATGGACTTGCCCGCCGGGATCCACCCCAGGGATTTCACTGGCCACGGCATGGAGCCAGAGGCCTTGGGTCGGGAGGAGGGCGGTGCTGACGAGGAAGAGGCCTTGCTCCGGGTCGTCCCCGATGGTGGCTCCAGGATCCGTGAAGGCCGTGCCTTGCTGGTGCTCGACGGCGGCATCGCCGATGATGGTGATGGTGGGGGCGACGGTGTCCCGCACTTCCACGATCCGCTTCTTTGCCTCGGCGGGAATTTGGTTGGCGTCGAAGAAGGTGTACAAAAGCTCGTAGGTCCCGGCGACATCGGGATCGAACTCCCCGGTAACCTGTACCCCGCTGGCGTCAAGGGGGTTGCCGTCGGCATCGGCAACGGAATAACCGGGGTCCACGAAGGGCGTGTACTGCTCGTGTTTCATGATGGGGCGGCCAAGGAGGGTGATTTCGGGCAGGGCGGTGACGTCGATGACCTCAATCGTGCGGGTGGCCGTGCCGACATTGCCGAGGGAGTCCATGGCGGTGTAGGTGATAGTATGGACACCAGGAACACCAGTGTTGATAGGCGTTTCGACCCACCATAGCCCTTCCTGGACAGGATCGGCGGGATGGATGTAAGCTGCGGCGGTTGGGCCGGCACCTTTCGGGGTAAGGAAAACGGCCAGGAGCCGGGAACCGCCACCGTGTTCCGTATGGCCGATGGCAAACCGGTAAAAGCCTTGGGTGAGGTAAACGGATTTGCTCCCTTCGTACAAACCGCCGTTCATCCACTCGGAACCTGCGCTGCCCGCAGACTCGAACTCGCCGTTGCGGTTGAGGTCAACCCAGAAGCTGGCGCGGTCATCCCGGCCCGAGATTTGGAATTCGTAGGTTCCGGACACCTTGGCGGCGAAGACCCCGGTGAAGAGGTTGTTGAAGTTGTCGGGCTGGGCAATGCCGACCCCGGCGTCCATGAAAGCCTGGTCGTTGGTGAAGTTCATTTGTCCAGTGAAGAGGTTCTCCCCTACCGGGGTCTCCAGGAGCAACCCGCCATTGCCAGAGAAGTCCATCAGTTGGTCACCCGCCCCAATGAGGAAACCTTGGTGCCGGATACCGGGCACGTACTGGGAACTCTTGGCAAGGACTTCCCCCTCCACCAGATCCGTAGCGGAGAAGCCAGGTTCGACATAGGGCTGGCCCAGGGGATGCTTGATGGTTTCCCCGCCGACCAGGGTGATCACCGGTGGCAAGGAGTCGGACACTTCGACCGTACGGTACATGGTCACGGCCGGGAGGCCATTGTCATCAGTGAAATCGTAGGCGAGGACGTAGGTTCCGGGGACAGTGGTTTCGACAGTCCCGGTAACCCTGACGCCGGCTGCATCCAGGGCACTGCCAACCCCATCGGCAACCGTAAACCCAGGGTCGAAGAAAGCGGTGTTGAGTTCATGGTGGGTTTCCGCCCCGCCGACCAGTGTGAGGACCGGGGCGTCCGGATCGTACACATGGACGACGCGCTGCACGGAGTCCCAACCATAGGCGTAGTCGGTGGCCGTGTAGGTGATGGTCCAATCGCCCAGGACGGTGTTGTCAAAACTGTCGGCCGGGAGGGATACTTTTTTGTAGGGCAAGCCCCACTTATAGCCAAGGCGTGCTTCGATGTCCGCGATTTCGATGTCCGAGAGGGCGGTGTTGAAGATGAGGAGTTCGGCCAGGTCGCCGTTCCAGTAGCGGTTGGCGATATTGCGGTCATTGCTGAAATTGCTGGCCTCCACATTGCCGGTCGTTCGAAGCGAGAGGACGGACATCTCCGTAGGAACGTTGACCGCTATTGGATCCAATACCGACCCGTTAATGGCAAAACGCCCGCCCTGGATATTGGAATGCGCGTATGCCGTCGCAAAGGCCACACCGTTCGAGGAGTGGAAATGGTACTGGTTGTCATCCCCAAGGAGGAAAGCCGGGCCGCTGTTGCGTTTCAGCACCCAGAAGACGGTACGGATGTCCGTGAAGTTGGAAAAGCTGTGGTACTCGCCGTCCGCCCCGCTGTACCGCATGACCGGGAGACCGTTCTGGGCATTATCGATTAACTCCGGCGGCGGGTTCCCGTTGGCGGTGGCTTCCATGGCATTGTTGGAAAAGTCCGTCCATGCACCGGGGGAGAACCCTTCGTCCGCCTTGAGCCAGAGCTGGAGCCCAGGGTAAATGTCTGCCGAAATGGGTTGCGGGACTGTGGGCGGTGCTTGGTAGGTAACGGTGACCGTACCCAAGTCCCCGTCTTCCTGGTCGGTGGCCGTTGCCCCGGGATCCGTAAACGCCGTACCAACGGAAAGCCTTACGTAATCCGACCCGTTAAGCGTCACAACTGGAGGCTCGGAGCGGTATGGGTGGTCCTGGGGAATTTTGTCCAGCAGTCCCCACTTGCGGGCAAGGTAGCCTTCCAATTTCTGCCGGCCCAGATCCGTAAGTTTGCTATCGAAGGCAATGATCTCGGCGATGTCCACCGATGTGCAAAACTGGTTGTCCGCCATGCCGATCCGGTAGTTGGCCTTGGGGGTCGTGTTGTTGTCGTTCACCACGATCCGAAGGATCATGAAGGCATTAATTTGCACGAGAGGGCTATTGACCGTGCCCCCGATGTTGAGGGTGCCGCCGTTTTGCTGCACGCGCTCCGGGAGCTGGTTCGTGTGGAATATGTTTTTCTGGTTCTCAAACAGGTAATTGGAATTTCGGCCGTCCTGGTGGCCAAGGACGGCACCGTAGTAATCCCACTTTTTATCCGCGTCCGCACTTCGGAAGACGTAATAGTGCTCCTTGGCAAAGAACGGTTCCCCGCCGATTTGGAGGTAATCGTTGCCATCGGCACGACGGGTCTCGACGACCGGGCTGCCCCAACGACCGCCGGTCGGATTGTAGGCCGGGTTGCCGGAGGGGTTTTCGGCATGGCGGCCGTTCCCGCTCTTGTCCTCCCATTTCGTGACCAGGGTCGTCCCGGTGACGGTGGCCGCATCCGCCGCGTCAAACCAGACGACCGGAGCCCTCCCCACCTCTTCGGTGAAGAACGTGAGCGGCGTATCCTCGGGGGCAAACTCGTGGAAATAGAACGGGAAACTGCGGGAAAACTCCTCGTTGTCCTCCCCTCCGACCTTGAGCGAGGCGGCCAGGATGGTGATGGAGAGCGTGGTGTGGTTGGAATCAGGGGTCAGGACAAAGGTGTGCTTCCGGGCGTCCACTTCCTGGAAGTTGCTCGCGGTGGCATTGCCTAGGACGATGTCGTCCACCGTAAATTCCGTGACATCGGACTTCCAACTCAGGGTGCAAACTTGCGCGTTCGGGTCGGTATCGTCGATTTCCAAATAAGGCAACAAGGCGGAATCGACCATGGCGTTGCTGAACCCGTAGAGGTGCCAAGTCGCGTTAGTATCCGGGTCGACCGTGAACTCCACCTCAGTCCCCAAAGCCATGTACTTGCACTGCACCAAAACCCCGTCCGGCGTCTCATTCGAGTACTCGCCCTGGTTGACAAAGGCCGTCTCCGGTGCGGTATCCAGGGAAAGGGTCGCCGTACGAGTCTCCCCTACGCCCCAAGCCTGGATGTACTGGCTAAAAACGTAGGACTTCCCTGGGACCAATGCCGTCATCTTGATCTTTTGCGGGTCCCCGTTGTAGCGCATCCGGTCGGAAAGCACTTCCCCGATCACCCCGCCCACGTTGGAGGCCTTCCCGTTGTGCAAGGACTGGAAATTCTGGGTAATCTCCCAACCCGTGCCCGATGTGGCCGAAGAAGCGGTGAACGTCACCCCGTTGACCACCTTATCCTCCGTCCCGTTGACATTGACGGCGCAAGTGTACCCATAAGCATCGGACACCCCGGAATCAGCGTCCCCGGTCAAGTGGGACACTGTCCAAACGGCCGCTGGGATTTCGGCATCGGCGATCCCCAGGTCGATCTCCCCGAAGCCCATGTA
Source organism: Opitutia bacterium (assembly GCA_038125285.1). Taxonomy (GTDB): domain Bacteria; phylum Verrucomicrobiota; class Verrucomicrobiia; order Opitutales; family JABJCN01; genus JAYPDO01. The sequence goes on along the minus strand of JAYPDO010000113.1, from coordinate 2,174 downwards.
CGTGTCGGTTCCGTTTGCCGCACTGAAGACCAGCTTGTAATATCGGTAGGAACCAGGCGAATCCACCTGGTAAGTGCGCATCTCCCAAGTGGTCCAACCGGTTTCCCCGGCCACCGTGTCGAGGTCGAACCAAGCCGCGGCATCCTGGGAACCCTGCAACTTCCAATCCTTCGGAGAACGGGCATCCACAACAAGACTCTGGGACTGGACCGTGTATTCGGTCACTTTGACGGAAGCCTCGAAATCATACTGGATGAACACCTCCGGCAAATCCGTCTGGAGAGGCAACCAACGCTTGGCCGGATCATTCCCCCCGTTGTCAAAAGCCCCGGCCGGCGGATAGCTCGCATGGGATGGCGAACCGATCACGTTGCCCCCTCCCGGAACTGTAAAATCCACTGTCCCGAAAGCAGGGGAAAGGCTAGATAGCACCGCGAGCCCCAACCCCAACCCGATCACACGCAGGCACAATCCTCCCGCAAACCGTCGTTCCGGTTCCGCCTTGTGCCTTGAAAATTGGGATTGGGGTACAGGAAGGCGGTCAGGACATACTCTCATAAGGGTTCCAGCTTTCAAAAGGGGAAAGTTCAGGTTATAGGAATTCGTATAATATAGTTACGCTCCACCTGCTCGCAACGTAATTCTAGGCAGGAGGCTGCCCATTTTTTAGGCAGGTGCCCACAATCCGCAGCCACAAAACATCCGCCCAATGAACAATTGCAAGACCTGCCCCCACAGGCTCATCGTCCCCAGCCATTGGCGGGTTGCCTCATGGCCATAATCCTTTCGACAACCACCCTACCCACACCTGCCCAGGCCGCGGAAGCCCATTCCTGGGCAAGGACAAATGGGAGGCAACCGAAGCCAAAACCAGCCTGCTTTTGCGCGGAAAGTCATTCAACACCCTGGGTTGCTGGAGCGATTGGGCTGCATTCCAAGGCAAAAACCGGATGCCCTACACCCGGCGTTGGAACTTCATGAGCACCTTTGCCAAGAAGTTGAAAGTCTCGGAAAAGGCCTTAAGGCACAGATGCTAAAAAGACCAGTGCATGCCCATCTTCGAGCCAGGCTTCGAAGCCTTTTGTGACGAACATGCCAAGCAATTAGCAGGGACCAAGGACGACCCCTGGCTTCTGGGGCACTTCTCGGACAACGAACTCCCCTTCCGCCCCAACATCCTCGACCTCTACCTCGACCTGCCCAAGGAGTCCCACGGTTTCCAGGCTACCCTAACTTGGTGGGACGCCCATCGCAAAGCTACCGGCGGCCCAGGACGCCTTCCTGGAATACGTCACCAACCGTTACTACTCCATCGTCGGTGCGGCGATTCGCAAACATGACCCCAACCACCTTTACCTCGGCAGCCGTGTCCATAGATGTTGCATGCGGCCCGCCACCTTTCGGGGAAGCCAGGCCGTGGACGTCATCAGCGTGAATTACTACCACCGCTGGCCCCGGAAACCGACCGCATCACCGCCTGGGCCAAAGCCGCCGGACGCCCCGTCCTCGTTTCAGAATGGTATGCCATGGTTCCCAAAGCGGAAGGCAAGGCCGTCGGCAGCGCAGGCTTCAAAGTGAAGGCTACCCGCGACTGTGGTCTCTTTTACCAAAATTTCTCCCTAGGTC
>JAYPDO010000113.1:0-538 GCA_038125285.1 Opitutia bacterium | reverse complement strand
AACACCCGGACTGCGTCGGCTGGAACTGTTTCTCATACAGCGGCGACAACGAACTCCGCGAACATGGCATCGTCGACCAGGATTACCATCCCCACGACAATTTGCTTCTGCTAAAGGGTGAACTGAACCAGCAAATTTACCCGCTGGTGGATTATTTCGCTGGCCTAAAAAACAGTTCGGGGAAAAGGGAAGAGAGGAAGAAGTAAAGGACACCCCAAAGGCAAAGCCATAGGAGTTTTGGACAGGATCAACAGGTTGGTACGGCAACCCAAAAGATACTGCCTCCTAAATCAATTTTTTAGCGCAGGTTGCCGTGACATCAATGAACCCTGGCTAGTGGGAAGAATGAAATCGAACCACATCAGGGTGACACCGTAGGCTTGTACTGCCGAACCCTAGGCACTTAAAGCTTCTGCTCCTTAACTTATACAGGTCATAAATTGTAATTTCACAAAATTGTGAAAGCTCTTAGTAAAACCAATCCTGTAAATCTTGTCAATCCTGTCAAAAAACATGAAAAATTGGACTGATCCAAGGA
>JAYPDO010000112.1:0-15107 GCA_038125285.1 Opitutia bacterium | reverse complement strand
ACCTTTTCCGATAACCAACATTGTGGAGGGGGTGGGCATGATCGAATTCCAGTAAGGAAGCCCTGCTACCTTGCACAGCCAGGAATTGTGACGGGATTGTCCTCAATCATTAGCGAACCAGTGAAATCGATACCCTATGGTGACAGCCTTGGAAGGCTATCCTTATTCGCTTAGGATTGAGGGTGGTATTAGAAAAAACCAAACCAGGTATTGATAACTGGCAAAGGGCGTGCGTAAATTGGAGGGTAACCTCATTTCTCCCTCGAAAACCCATGCTCTCAAAAGACGATCGACAAAAAAATAAGTCCAACATCCTCATGAACTTCCTGATTGTATACCAACGGAAGGGCGAGGACTATACCCGGGATGGCTACATCAACGCCCACGATGAAAAGGAAGCGGAAGCCAGGTTCATCGAAATGCTGGAACACCAGTCCATCGAGGCAGAGATCCTCTCCGTCAAGGAAGAGGAAGATTATTGAGACTAAAGCCGCGCAGGCAGGCCTGCCGCGGAAAGGGCTTCCTTGGCTTGCCGGATGGAGTAGGTGCCAAAGTGGAAGATTGAGGCGGCCAACACAGCACTGGCTTTGCCTTGCTCCACGACATCGACCAAATGCTGTAAATTCCCCGCGCCCCCTGAGGCAATGACGGGGACTTCCACGGCTTCACTGACCGCATGGGTCAGCGCAATGTCGTAACCGGTCTTCACACCGTCGCAGTCCATGCTGGTAACGAGAATTTCCCCCGCGCCCAACCCCACGACTTTTTTTGCCCACTCCACGGTGTCGATCCCAGTGGGGTTCCTGCCACCGTGGGTGTAGACTTCCCATGCGTCCTTCCCAGGGATGCGGCGGGCATCAATGGCCACGACGATACACTGGTTGCCAAAATGGGAGGAGGCTTCCTTGACAATGGAGGGATCTTTTACCGCAGAAGTGTTAAGGCTGACCTTGTCTGCCCCGGCGTGGAGCATGTTGTGGATGTCGGCAACCGTCCGGAGCCCTCCTCCAACGGTAAGGGGCATGAAGCACTCGTCCGCTGTCCGGGCAACGACGTCGTGCATGATGTTGCGGTTTTCGGCAGAGGCGTTGATGTCAAGGAAAACCAGTTCGTCAGCCCCCTGCCCTTCATAGGCTTTGGCGGATTCTACCGGATCCCCGGCGTCGACCAGGTCTTTGAAATTAATGCCTTTGACAACCCGTCCGTCCGCTACGTCAAGGCAGGGGATGAGCCTAACGGAGAGCATGGGCAGGAAAAGCCCGGTCAGGCGTCGTCGGAATAGACCACCTGGGGCTCGAAAGAGATGGTGAGCCGGTACTGCTGGTTCGGGCGGAGGACAAGGGAATGGTCCCGCTTGAGGATCTGGAGGTAATGGATGTTCCCATAACAGCTTCGGTAGCGAGAGTCGCTGGTGACTTGCTCGGGCTGTGCCCAGGAAGCCATAAAGTCGTCCTTGATCACGATGGGTCGCTGGCCGTCCGGCCCGAGCTGAAGCGTGCGGGGATAGCGCTGGGTCGTGTGGGGCACGCCGATCGGGATCATGTAGCGCATGCTGTCCATGGTGACCTGTTTGCGCACACTAAATACAAATTCACTGACAATTTGGTTGCCCTCGAACGTCCAGTTGACCTTGCAACTACCGAAGTTGAGCATCTTTTTGTCCGTCGTAATGAGGTTGGGCTGCTCGTAACGGAAGTAGAAAGATTTCCGCAGACCCAGGCCTGTTACACAATTTTTCCCGTAATAAGCAGGCAGAACCTTGTCTTGGCCGAATGTCAGCTCAGGTAGCATGATCGGGAGGTACTCCGTGGCCGGCCAGTCGAAGATACCGGGACAATGGGGGAAGGCCAATACGTCGGAGGTGTGTTCGGCACTATTAATGAGGGGGATGTATAGGTGTATCTTGGATTCAGGATCCCGGTAAATGAAGAGGCCGTGTTCCTTACGGTGAGTCTTATCAAAGATGACGAACCGGCCTGAGCGCTTTGGCTGCGGTGGAGGAATGTCAAAACTGACTACTTTCTTAAGGCTACGGGCGATCCGGGACCATTGGCAGAGGTAGCGGGCAGCATCGAAATTCGCCATCCGCGTGGTGTGGTTGGCCACAGTGTTGCGCTCGCCATCACGGATGATGAGGCACCCGTTTTCCTGGTCAAGGTAAGTACTGAAGAAGAAATAGAAGAGCCTGCGGAGATTGTCGACCACCTTGGGGATGTCCTTCTCCTTGATCCACTCGTCCCGGAGGGCTTGGAGCTGGAGGCTAATCAGGTGCATCTGGCCATAGGCACCAATTCCCCGGCCGAATGCCCAGCCGAGGCCGTCTTCGCGGACAAGGGACTGGAAGAGGTTGAGGTATTTTTCCGCGACGGTCCGAAGGCTGGGCAGCTTGCGGTCGCGGAGGTGCATGTTGGAATGGAGCTGGAGAGCTTGGCGCATGATGACCAAGCTGGTGACGCCATAGAGGTTAAAAGCACCTCCAAGGCCTTCAGGCTCATCGTCAAAGAAACCATTGGAGCTACTCAGGTGGACACGCTCGACAAACTTGTCGACGAGTTTGCCGGTTTCGTCTTTTTTGGAAAGCCCCATGCTGAAACGGGCTACGGCCTTGGCAACATTGAAAGCCTGTTGGTGGTTTGTATAGTCTGTCCGAGCCAAGAGCTTCTTGTCGAGTTCCTCGCGGGTGATTTCCTGGAGGCGCTCCCAGATTTGGTTCCGATCCTTGGCGGGACCGAAGGAGAGCAGGCCGAGGGCAGAATAGGCGAGCCCGTTTTCGGCCTCCTCGGGCATGAAGGTCTGGGCGGTGATGCAACGCGCTGCGATGTCGACCAAGTCCAGGTCGTCCATGGAGGTTTCTCCAGTGAGGCGGTAGAACTCGCCGATGGCCAAAGCTACGTGGCCCGGTTCGTCCAGCCGGAATTCCTCCCCGTGAACCGGGGTGAGGGAACCGTCATCGTTCACCGCATCAAGGTTGTGTTCCAGGATTGCCCTGGCCATGTCGAGGCATTGCTCCGCAAAGGTCTCCATTGATCAATAACTTAGTGTAATAGGGCGGGGTGGTAGGAAAAAAGGGGGTGAAGGAATGAATTGGGAATCAGGCAATGTCAATGGTTAAGAGATTCAGGAAATCCTTGTTGGTTTTCGTCTTTTCCATGCGTTCGATTAGGGTCTCGGTAGCGTCGTCAGGCTTGAGTGGGGCAAGGGCCCGGCGATGGAAGCCGACCTTGGCCAGGACATCCCTGGGGAGCAGCAGTTCTTCCCTACGGGTGCCCGAGGCATTGATATTAATTGCGGGCCAGATCCTCATTTCGGCAAGTTTGCGGTCGAGTACCATTTCCATGTTCCCTGTGCCTTTGAATTCCTGGAAAATGAGGTCATCCATTTTGCTGCCGGTTTCGATGAGAGCGGAGGCGATAATGGTGAGGCTGCCGCCTTCTTCAGTGTTACGGGCCGCGGAAAATAGCTGGCGCGGCTTCTCCAAAGCCCGTACGTCCAGCCCACCGGTCATGGTCTTGCCGCTCCCCCCGCCCGCGGAGTTGTGGGCACGGGAGAGGCGGGTAATGGAGTCGAGCAAAAGCAGGACGTCCTGGCCGGTTTCAACCAAGCGTTTGGCACGCTCGATGGCGATGTCGGCAACGCGGATGTGCGACTTGAGTTCCTCGTCATTGGAGGAGGCGAAAATTTCTGCGGGGACGGTGCGTTGGAAGTCCGTGACCTCTTCCGGTCGTTCGTCCACAAGCAGGACGATCAGCTTAATGTCCGGGTGGTTCTCGAGTGCGCCCAGGGCGATGTCCTGGAGCAAAGTGGTCTTCCCGGTACGAGGTGGCGCAACGATAAGCCCACGGGTTCCCCGGCCGACCGGGCAAAAAAGGTCGATGATGCGGTTGGTCATCCGCCCGTCCATTGTCTCGAGGTGCAGATGGTCGTCAGGGGCGATGGTAAGGAGTTCAGTGAAAGGTAGGCACTGCTTACGCTCTTTGGGATCCAGGCCGTCTATGGTCTCCACATAACAAACTTTGGGGCTTTTGAATTTGGCGGGGTTGCTGGCCTTCCCTACGATGTAAGAGCCTTTCTTGAGCTTGAAGCGCCGGACCAGCTCTTTGGAAATAAAAGGATCCGATGCACGGGCTTTGCCATGCCTGTGCGGGCTCAACAAAACACCACTCTTGTTTTGCTGTAACTCAAGGATTCCTTCGACCTGGACGGTCTCTTCAATATGTTCTTCTCCGCTCATGGAAATGGTGATGGGAAATTGGTAATAGGGGGATCCCCCGTCCTTTGCCAGGATCGGCACCATGGCAGCACACGGCAGGTAAGTGGGGGGCAAGGGGATTCCAGAAGACCCGGGAAGGGGGGAAGGCTCGCGGAAGGGACTCCTCTCATTGGGCACATCCGGCAATCGTACAATGAGGTAAAAGGATTATCCAGGGGATGTGCGAGCTAAAAAAGGAATTTTCTTTCTGTACCTTGACAATGCACTGCCAGCAATACAACTATGAAGACGCATTCCCTCGCGCCTGACAGGCGTCAACCACCCATGCCCAACCCCACCGAATCCCGACTTTCCGGTCGATCTCGCCATTGCCCGTTCGCCCCAGGGTTTACCATCCTGGAGCTATTGGCCGTCATGGCAGTTATATCGATCCTGGCGTCCTTTACATACCCGATGATGGGATGGGTACAAAAGAAGCAAAGGATCATCCGGGCGAAGTCCGATGTGGAGGCATTGGGGATGGCTTTGGATCGATACAGGGTGGCCAATGGCACTTACCCTGTCTTCGACCCGGCGAACGGGGATCTGTCCTCCTTTGATAATATCAGGAGAGGAAAGAAGGACATCACATACGAAGTCGAAAAAAAATCCTCGGAAGCTTTGTTCCTGGCCTTGACTGGCTGGAACAATTGGAAGGGGGAAAAGATCGACGGGGTCGATTACGAGCAACGGGAACGGTTTATCGAACTGGAGGATTTTGACCTCTGGGCAGAGAACGGAAGGAAAGATGTCATCGCATTTGAGGCCGAGGCAGGAAAGAATGACCCTTCCCGACCCCAGTACGTTTTCCTTTCGGATCCCTGGCGGCAACCCTACCTCTACAAGTACCCTGTCCTGACCAAAACCGAGGGGGACAACGGAAACTCGGGCGTTCCCAAGTTTTCTAGGCGAGAAGATTTCATCGTGCTTTCCAAGGGGCCGGATGAAAAGTTGAATTCCAAAGCCAACACCGAATACGGCCCGGGTTCCTGGATGGAGGACGAGGATGCCGGACTGGACACCTCCATCGAAGCCGATTTGAACCTGGACAACATCTCCGTCGTGGGTACCCCGCCCATGTAATTTTTCCCATAAACTTGCTGATACCCATGAACCAGACCCTACCGACCCGCCACCAACTGCGACAGCGCGGTTTCACGCTCATTGAACTATTGACGGTGATCACCATCATCGGCATCCTCGCCACCATCGTCACCGTGGGGGTACAGTCCGCCAAGAAAAACGCCAGCAAGGCGGTTACCGTTACCCGGTTCACGACCTACATCAAAGCCATCAAGCAGTACGAGAGCGATTACGCCTACTTCCCCCAGTTCAAAGAGGAAGTGCCGGCTGGGCAAGACCTCGTATTCGGTGGGCCGGATACAGACTGGACCGACTTTTGGAAAACCCTCTATGCACTGGACGAACCGGCAAATTGGCCCAGTGGGGAAAAGAAACGCCTGGATCCGCCCGAAGCCAAGGAACTCGGCAATAGCAAGCGTAGGGAGTACCTGGAGCCTTCCGATGAAAACCATTACCTGGACTCGTCAGGGGACATGGATTGGTCCTCCATCAAAGGGATGGACAAGAAGGAAGGGAAAGAAGACATCTACCTACTGATCGACATGACCGGGGACGGCAAGGTCGAAAACCCGGATCCCAAAACCAATAATAAGCGGCCGTACCTCAATACCAAGGTTGCATTTTTTGCCCTGAAAAGCGGGAAATCCCCCGGCGACTCCGACGCCAAACCCCTCTTCCAGACCTGGTAATGGCACACCACCTGACAGGCTGGCAACGGCAAGGACTAGGGAAACAGTGTAGCCACCGGGGCTTTACTTTGTTCGAGTTGCTCGTCGTGATCGCGTTGATCCTGTTCCTGACCAGGCTTACTCTCTTCCAGTACTCCAGCGTACCCCAGCAAAAAAAGCTGGAAGGGGCGACCAAGGCCCTTGGCTTCTATTTCAACAGTGCCAGCCAAATTGCCCAATCCGCCAAGAAATGGACGGCCCTTGTGGCAAACGCAGACAAAGATACCGACGGCTACCTGAGGCAATTCGGGATCTATACCTGGTTCCAGGGGAACGAGCCTTATGAAGATATGGACGGCGACGGGACATACAGCGGGAGCGAGGAGTTCCTCGATATCAACGGGAATAATGCCTACGACATCCAGGTATCGGGATGGAAAGTCGAGGACACCAAGGGACACTTTTTGCCCGACAAAATCTTTTTGGACCTAGAGAGGAGCGGGGCAGCCTCTTTCAAATCCGACATCTTCGAGACCAAGGAAAAGCATTTCTCCACCGAGAAATACAATTACTTCTCAATTGAGCACGATAAGGATGTGGGTCCGGATCCAAAGGATGCGATCGAAGTGGGCCGCCTGCCTTATTTCCTCAACCGGGAAAGTTTCGCTGCCGCCACTGCCAAAAGCGGCACCTACCAACCCTTGGCCAGCGGCAATGGCAACACAGACGACGAGGACAAACCGCTCTATGAAAAGGAAAAGGCGTTCTCCGAGACCAAAAACGCAGCCAAATGGCTCTATTTCCTTTTCGACCCTAAAGGCCGCTACATCAATATAGAATCCCCCCTGGTCAAAGGATCCCCGGATGAAGATGCCCAAAGGGACCTCATCGTCTTGTCCCTCGGGGTGCTGAACCCGCAAGGCCCTGCGTCTTCCCAGCATAAGGTTAGGCCCCTGACCGGTAAAGCCGATGTCATCCGCGCCGCATTTATCCTCCATCGGTCCGGCACCTACACCCTCCTTGAAGATGACGCCCAAATCCCCACGCCCTAACCGGCCCGCACCCAGGGCAATGCCCGGGGCACAAGGTTTCTCACTCCTCGAAGTCGTTCTGGCCATCGGTTTGCTCGCCTTCGGGGTCGCCATCGCGCTCCGGATGCTCAATGGCTCCCTGGAGTCCGTCAAAACCGCCCGTTCGGTCAACGATGCCATGGTGATCGTTCCACTGGTGGAGGCAAAGCTGACACAACCCGGCATCGACAGCCCGATGGTCCTCAAAGGCGGAACCGACCCGATCCCCTTGAAGCGACGGTTTTTCGACGAGGTGTTCAACGGGATCAAAAACACCGGCGCGATCCAGCTCCTGGCATATCCGTACTCACCGGATCCCCTGGTCGGTTCCAGCACCGAAAGTGCCAATGCCCTCGGGGGTCGCTTCATGCAAGTGGACTCCCTGGGCGGAGGGAATTCCTTCCAAAACTTTTTGTCCTCGGATCAGGGAAAATTGATCACCGACGCCCCCGACAAGCTCTTCCGCATCATCCTCTCGGCCTCCCCGGTCAATGATAAGGAATTGGTTCAGGAAGAAAGTTCCGCACCGATCACCCAAGGGTTCAGCAAGGGTTGGGAAGCCAAGTTCTTCGCATACGACATCACGTCAGGCCAGGAACGGGATTCCGGTTCGGGGGTCCAGCCCATTAAAATCGCCAAGATGAAGGGGAACCTGGATCCCAAATTGTTCTCCAGCCTGGCGGTCAGGGTACACATTCTCCCACAACCCTTCGCCTTTGTACCCGGCGCCTCTCCGACCCTCCAGTCCCTGAATAAAACCATCCGGGCCAAAGACCTGGCTTTCACCTTCGACACCATGCTCCTGGCCTACTGACAGGCGAACATCGACAGCCATGCCCTACCGCAAGACCAAACCCACGCCTCGCGCCCTCTCCAAAGGATTCACTTTGGTGGAAGTACTGACCGCTGCATTGCTGGGAACTATGCTCCTTTCCATCTTTCTGGTTTTCGCCTTCCGATTTACCAAGGTATTCGAGGAATTGGGAGGCTCGGAGATCAAGCTGAGCACGGAAGCCAACCGCGTGCTGGATGTCATCGAAGGCGACCTGTCTTCCGTCATCATGCGCAAAGATTCCTTCGAATGGTTGGCCTACTGGAATGACATCACCCAGGCCGGACCACTTGGGGCGGTCAAGAAGGCATTGCCAGGGACCGGGAAAAATTTGGGGAAGTTCCCCATCGAGAATTCGGGCGTCTTGCTCTGCTTGTCCCGTTCCCCATCCCTTTCGGAAGATGAGAAAGAAGATGGGGATGTCGCCGCCGTCGCTTGGAGAGTGGCCTACCTCGACCCCGCCATCCCGGAACTCGACAGGGATCCGGACGATGCGAACAAGCCACCACCGGGCGCGACCTTCTGCCTCTACCGCATCCTCAACCCCCCTGGGACAACTTTTGACGAATTCCTGGCCAAGGAAGACTTCGTCTCGGAATGGCAGGGGGACACCTCCAACGGGGGTGCCAGCGCAGCAACCCCTCCCTACGACGCCAATTGCCTCCGGCCTGATTTCCTCCAACTTCGCAATGTCGTCGACTTCAGCATCCGTTTCTACGTCTCATACCTGCCTAAGCGGGACCCGACCGCCGGCCCTTCCGCGAACAAGCCGAGGGACACCCTTTACCATGAACTCAGCAGCCCCATCCGGATCGGGGGCAAAGAGGCGACCAATATCAAATCATCCACGAACAAGGGCCTCCCGAATGAAGTGCCGGATTTCGCCCACCTTTTCCCCGTTACCGCCGTTGTCCGCATAAAGGTGATTAGCGACGAGGGGATCAAAGTGATGAGGGCTGCTTTGGAGGGGAAACACCCGGCCATGAAGGACATGGAACAATTGGTCGAACAATACGGCTACACCTTCCAACGGACGGTGATGATGCCCACCCCGATTTGACTTTATGGGAACCCAAAGGGCAATGGCTTGGGTGCAGGCCGCCCGGCCCAAGACCCTGGTAGCCGCCTTCATCCCGGTAGCCATAGGGTCTTCCATCGCGGCCGACCTCGGCTCCTTCCGTGCTGCCCCGGCTCTGCTTTGCCTAGTCTTCGCTTTCCTCGTCCAGGTCGGGACGAATTTCGCCAACGATTACTTCGACTTCAAAAAAGGGGCGGACAAGGACCGGCGGTTCGGCCCGCCAAGGGCAGTGGCCTCAGGGACAATCAACCCCCGGACGATGCTGCTGGCGACCATCGCCGTCCTGGCTCTGGCTTTTGTTGCCGGGTTATGCCTCTTGCCCTACGGGGGGAAGTTGTTGCTCGTGGTCGGTATCGCTAGCCTGGTCTGTGCGATCGCCTACACGGGAGGGCCTTTCCCGTTGGCCTACCTGGGGCTGGGGGACATCTTTGTAGTGCTGTTCTTCGGCTTGGTTTCCGTGGGCTTCACCCAATATGTCCAGACAGGCACATTCCCGCCGGAAGGCTGGGTCGCGGGTTTGGCGATCGGCCTGGCCATCAACAATCTCCTGGTAGTCAACAATTACAGGGATGTGGAGGAGGATTCACAAAATGGAAAAAGGACTCTGGCCGTCCGCCTTGGGAGGAAATTCAGCTTATGGCAATATGCCCTGCAAGGAACGGGGGCTGCCGTGTGCCTCCTGTTCCTCTATCAGCCCCCAGGGTTGCCCTGGGCAGCCGTTTCAATGGCCTTGGGATTCTTCGTCACCCGCTCCACTTTCGTCCTTGGGAAAGCGGTCTCTCGGGAAAGTTTCCTAGCTTGCCTCGGCACTGCCGCGAAACAGGTGGTCCTCTTAGGGATTCTGCTATGCGTGAGGATCCTGACCGCATAGTACCAAACTGCAGATAGTTTTTCACCCCGGAAGGTTTTGAACATTGCGGAGGACAAGGGACTCCGCTTAGGAAATTCACAATCAAAGAGTGGGCGATGCATGTTGAGGAGATCATAAAGGACTTGGGCGTACTGGCAGTAGCCGGGGCGGTCTGTTCCGTGGTTTGCCGGCTCCTGGGGATCCCTGTAATGATCGCCTATTTGATCACCGGGATCCTTGTCGGGCCTGCCATTTTGGATTGGGTAAACCCTGAAAATGTCCACCGGATGGCCGAACTGGGGGTGGTGTTCCTGATGTTCCACCTGGGGATGGAGTTTGATTTGAAACGGCTGAAGAAGCTCCTGGTGCCTTCGGTGATGGCCGTCGGCCTCCAGACGGCGGGGATGTTGTTCCTGGGGTTCCAGATCGCGCCCTTGCTCGGGTGGAGCGGGTTGAACGGGTTTTACCTAGGCTCTATGCTGGCGATCAGCTCATCGATGGTCTCAGTGCGGGTGCTGAGGAATGCGGGCGAGCTGAAGCTCCCCAGGGGCCAACTGGTGGTGGGGATCCTTATCCTGGAGGACATCCTGGCGGTATTGTTGCTAGTGATCCTCTCGGGGGTTCGTTTGCAGGAGGACTTGTCCTGGGCTGGCCTGTGGTCGGCCATCGGGATGGTGGCAGTGTTTGTAGCGGTGTTCTTTGTCTTGGGAAGGGTTTTGGTGCCCAGGCTGGGGAGTTGGATCGCCAGGGTGGGGGACTCGGACCAACTCGCCTTGTTCGGTGCGGCCTTGGCGGTGGGGATCGGGTTGCTGGCGGGGAGCCTCGGGCTGTCTTTGGCCTTGGGCGCATTCCTGGCCGGGACCATGCTCGCACAGACCCGCCTGCGGGAGGAGTTGGACGACCGGATGCTGTCCGTCCGGCAGTTGACCGGGGCGGTCTTTTTCATGTCGGTGGGGATGTTGGTCAACCCGGTTGGGATTTTGCAGATGTGGGAAGCGGTCCTGGCCATCGGGGTGGCCGTGGTCTTGGTGAAGATCTTTACGGTTTGGGCGGGGCTTTTCCTTTCCGGGGCAAGCGGGGACAGGAGTTTCGTCGCCGCTTCCAGCAAAGCCCAGATCGGGGAGTTCAGCTTCATCATCTCCGCCTTGGGCCTGGAGCTGGGGGTTACGGATTCGGATTTCATGAACATGGCCATCGGGGTGGCCTTGGTGACCATCATCGCAACCCCCATCCTCCATTCCCGGGCCGAAGGTACTTACAAATGGATGCTCCGGTTTGTGCCCAAACAGGTAAGGGGGTTTGCCAAAGTGTACCATGAATTCCTTGAGGCGATGGGCGGCCGCTTGAAACGGGCTAAAGTCCTGGAGGCTGCCAGGCCGTATTTCCAAAAGACCTGCTTCTACTTCCTCCTGCTGAACGGGATTTACGTGATCGGGTATTTGCTCCTAGAAAAAATCATGTGTGATGAGAAACTGGAGGAGGCCTGGATCCCACCTGTGATCCTGTGGACGATCGCGGGTGCCGTTTCCATGCCCGTTTTGATCGCGGCCATCTTCAATGCCAACCGGTTGATGAATGTGATCGCAGGCCATGTGTTGGGATCCAAGGCGCACGAATCCTTCGGGAGGGGGCGGCTATCCATCCTTTTCGAGGCATTGACGACCTGTCTGTTCCTTTCCCTGGCCGGCGGTGTCTTCTTTTCCTTTGCCGCACCCTACTTGCCCAAAGGAACCGGGTTGGCCGGATACTGCATGATCCTCGTGGTCTCCGGAGCACTGTTCTGGGGGAGGATCCTCCGGGTGAACCTCCAATTGGAAAAGTTGTTCCTGGCCGAACTGGGCAAACAAATGGAGCAAGAGGATGAGGAACAACGGCAAGAAATCTTCCGTCAAATCCGGCAACAATCCCCCTGGCCCGTCCAAGTTTTTCCCTTCGACGCCAAAAAGGGCCAACTAGCCGTCGGGAAGCGCATCCGGGACTTGGACCTGAGGAAGCTGACCGGTGCCTCCATCCTCGCCTTGGCCCGTAGCGGGGTCGTTTCCTACGAGCCTTCCCCGGACATCACGATCTTCCCTGGTGACCGGCTCTATTTGTTCGGGACGACCGGGCAAAACGAACATGCGCGCCGAGTCCTCGAATCCCCCTCCACCGACAAGCTCACCATACCAGGCGCCCCCAACCAGGACTACCGGATGGAGACCATTTATGTCGGGCGCGACTCCATGCTCGTCAACTCCACCCTGGCAGAGTTGAACCTCCGGAAAAAGCACGGCGTCAATGTACTTGCCATCCAACGCGGGGACAAACGGATCGCACCCCCCAGCGTCGTGGAATTGATCCGCGAAGGCGATGCCCTCTACGTGTTCGGCAGGGCGGAGGAAATCCATGAAATCCAAAATGTTAAGCGCCTGGCTCCGCCTGCTTAACAATTGGTTTGCCAGCCAAGCCGGAATGGCCATTTTCCCGCGTCCATGCTTGCCAAAACCCAGGGAGACCGGAGCTATGACGGTTCCGCCGCCTGGCATCCGTTCACCCAGATGCAGGAGTTCCTGTCCGTGCCCCCGGTTGTCGTACAGAAGGGCAGCGGATGCTGGTTGGAGGACGAGGGAGGGCACCGCTACCTGGACGCCACCGCCTCGATCTGGACCAACACCCTCGGCCATGCCCACCCCGAGATCGACAAGGCCCTTACCGGGCAACTCGGCCAAGTCGCCCACTCCACTTACCTGGGCCTATCCCACCGGCCGGGCAACGACCTTGAGCAAGCCCTGGCCAGGATCGCCCCACAACCTCTCACCAGGGTATTTTACAGCGACAACGGCTCCACTGCGGTCGAAGTCGCCCTCAAACTCTCCTTCCAATTTTGGCAGCTTACAGGGCAACCCAGGAAGACCCGTGTGCTGGCCATGCAAGACGCGTACCACGGGGACACCTTCGGCACCATGTCCGTCGGCGGGAGCGACCTTTTCCACCAAAGGTTCGGGCATTGGTGCTTTGCCACCGACCGGTTCACCCGTCCGGCCAGGGATGGCAGCGACCTCCAAGCCGTACTGGAGGGGATCGGGGAAACCCTGGCCTCCCAGGCTGATGAAACTGCCGCTCTCATCCTAGAGCCATGGATCCAAGGTGCCGCGGGAATGCAGCTCCAGCCGGAAGCCTTCGTGAAGGAAATTGAAACCCTTTGCCGGGAACACGGAGTCCACCTCATCCTGGACGAAGTCTTCACGGGCTTCGGGAGGGCAGGGCCGATGCTTGTCTGCCGGGAAACCGGGGTCAGCCCGGACTTCCTCTGCCTGGCCAAGGGCCTTACCGCGGGCTACATCCCCCTGGCCGCAACCATGGCCACAGAAAATATTTACGGAGCCTTCCTGGGGGAATACGCGGAATACCGGCATTTCTTCCACGGCCACACCTTCACCGCCAACCCTCTTGGCGCCGCGGTTGCACTGCGGAACATCGAATTGCTGGAAGAACTCCTTCCCAGTTCGGAACACCGGAACCGCTTGGATACATTTGCCATTGAGGTCCAGGCTACATTTTCCGGCCATCCCAAGATTCGCGAAATCCGCCAACGCGGGTTCGCCTGTGCCCTCGATTTGGCTACGGATGCACCCAGGGCAGGGCACAGGATCGCCATGCGCGCCAGGGAATTCGGCCTCCTCCTGCGCCCCATTGCCAACACCCTCCTCCTCGTTCCCCCACTAGTCATCAGCCCGGACGAAATCCAATTCCTTTGCCTCAACACAGAAAAAGCCATTTCCAACGTACTCAAATGAAAACCCAATACACCCGACAGGAAATCCAGGACATCTACGACCTGCCCTTCACCACCTTGATCTTCAGGGCACAGCAAGTCCACCAACGCTACCAGGACCCGGCTGGCGTGCAGCTCTGCACGCTCAAGTCGATCAAGACCGGCAGTTGCCCGGAAGATTGTGCCTACTGCCCGCAATCCGCCCACCACAACACCGGCCTGGAGCCGGAAAAGCTCCTGGACAAGGAAAGTATCCTCAAGGACGCCCAGGCAGCCAAGGACGGGGGGGCGAGCCGTTTCTGCATGGGCGCGGCATGGCGCTGCGTCCCCAAAGGCCAGCCCTTCGAAGATGTCCTGGATACCGTGAGCGCGGTCCGAAACCTCGACCTGGAAGTCTGCTGCACCTTCGGGATGCTCAACGAGGAACAAGCCCACCGCCTCAAGGACGCCGGTTGCTCTGTCTACAACCACAACCTCGACACCTCCCGCGAGTTCTACTCCGAAATCATCACCACCCGCACCTACGAAGACCGCCTCGACACCATTGCCAACGTTCGCAAAGCCGGGATTGAAGTCTGCACAGGCGGCATCCTCGGCCTGGGGGAAGAAAAGAAGGACCGCATCGGCCTCCTCCTCGAACTGGCCAACCTGGATCCGCAACCCGACTCCGTGCCCATCAACGCATTGGTCGCCGTGGACGGGACGCCTCTGGAAAAGGAAGCGCCCATCGACCCAATCGAATTTGTCCGCACCATTGCCACCGCCCGCATCCTTATGCCCAAGGCCATGGTACGCCTCTCCGCAGGCAGGACCAACATGTCCGAGGAAATGCAGGCCCTCTGCTTTCTAGCCGGGGCCAATAGCCTCTTCCTGGGCGACAAACTCCTCACCACGCCCAACCCGGAAAAAGGGGACGACTTCAAACTCCTGGGAAAGCTCGGCCTTCATCCCCTCGACCCGGATGATGCCCGCCGGATCCACCGGGAGTCCGGCCAAAGGGATGAAGCGCCCGAACCTGAACTGGCCGGCACTTTGTGACCCGCACTTTCACCATCCTGGTAACGGCCAACGACACGGGTGTTGGAAAGACGTGGGTTTCGGCAGAAATCGCCCGCCAATTCGTTGAAGCCGGCCATTCGGTTCGCTACACCAAACCAGTCGAGACCGGATGTACGGAAGGCCTCCCCCTGGACGCGGCAGTTGTGAAGGAAAGGAACCCTGAAATCCCATGCGAAACCGGGCTCCTCTTCAAAAAGGCCGCCGCCCCTTTGGCCGCTGCCTGTGAAGAAGGAAGACCCCTCGGCTTGCAGGCCGTCCTCGACTCGGTTGGCCCTGGTAGCGGGGAATCCATCCACATCCTGGAAGGCGCGGGCGGGATCGCCGTCCCGTTGGACTCGGATGGCCGCGATTGGCTCGACTTCGCGAAACATGCGGAGGTGGACGCCATCCTGGTAGTCGTCGAAGACAAGCTCGGGGCGATCAACCAAGCAAGGATGGCAGCAAAGTACCTGGAGGACGCCGGG
>JAYPDO010000111.1:0-15131 GCA_038125285.1 Opitutia bacterium | reverse complement strand
CCCCTATGGTGCGCTTGGGGCATTGGCTCAACAAACTTACTGGCCGACGTTTGGGGGATTTCCATATCGAGCTGCAAGTCCTGGCAGCGTTCCGCCATGTGGACTTGGTCTATGCACC
The DNA here is from genome assembly GCA_038125285.1 of Opitutia bacterium. GTDB lineage: Bacteria > Verrucomicrobiota > Verrucomicrobiia > Opitutales > JABJCN01 > JAYPDO01. Next base: position 15,013 of record JAYPDO010000111.1, on the reverse strand, counting down.
CAGCGGTCATTTCTTGCTATTGCCCTTGCTCCGTAGATGGGGGCTTTTCCGTCCAAAACTGGTGACATGGTTTTTCAGCCTTCCCGAAAGCAAAGCATGGTGGAACCCCCGGAACCTTCGTTTCTCAAGGTATGTCCTCAATGGCTTCGACGGCTTGCTTTGCCTGACGAAAAAGGCCTCGGAAGATTTCCAAGGACGAACGGACGGGCTCCTGATCGAATCCTTCCCCTGGTATGCGGATCCAGAAATTTTCAAACCGGATCCTGAAGGCGTTAAGGGGGAATTCTTCTTGTCAGTCGGGAAGACCTGCCGTGACTACCCTACCCTCCTCAAGGCTTGTGCCCAAGTCGATGCCCAATTCCGGATCATCGCACCCAAGGAAGTTGCAAAGGAAGTGCCTATCTCACCGAATGTAGAGTTTATAGAGGCTTCGTCCGACCCTCCCGATAAAGCCCTACCCTATCCCGAACTCCGTAATTGGTATGCTAACGCTATTGCCGTGTTGATCCCACTAACCGGCGACCCGGATGATACCTCCGGCTACACTTCCCTCCTGGAAGCCATTGCCATGTATAAACCAGTTATCATGACAAAATCCGGATGCTTGGATGTTGATGTCGAAGCATTGGAGGTCGGGAAATGCATCCCACCGGGTGATGTGGACGCCTGGGTCAGTGCTTTGCAGGGTTTCCATGCCGGGACTCTGACAGATTGGATTTTTGAACAGGCCAATTCAGGAATCAGCAGGGAACAATTTGGCGAACAGCTTCAAAATTTCTTGGCCATTGTGTAATGTCATGGATCCTATTCCGGTAAATATCCCACTTCTCCAAGGCCGCGAATTGGAGTTAGTTCAGGAATGTATCACTTCTGGCTGGATCTCTTCCGAAGGACCCTTCGTCCAGGAATTTGAGGAGAAAATGGCTTCAAGGTTTGGCCGGAAACACGCAGTGGCAGTATGCAATGGCACCGGGGCTTTGGATTGTGCTGTAAGATCCCTCGGTTTGGAGCAAGGGGATGAAGTGATTGTCCCTACCTTTACGATCATTTCCTGTTTGACGGCGATATTGAATGCCGGAGCCAAGCCTGTCTTGGTGGATGTGGATCCCTTGACTTGGAACATGACCGTAAAAGGCGTCCGGGAGGCCATCAGCACAAGGACCAGGGCGGTGATGGCTGTCCACCTTTACGGATTGCCGGTTGAGATGGAGCCCCTTTTGGCACTTGCGGGGGAATATGGGTTGAAGGTCATTGAAGATGCGGCCGAGGCCATAGGCCAGGAATGTGACGGGCAAGCCTGTGGCAGTTTCGGGGACATCAGCACTTTTAGTTTTTATCCCAACAAGCACATCACTACCGGGGAGGGCGGGATGATCCTCACTGACGACGACCTGCTTGCAGAAAAATGCCGTGGTTTTCGCAACCTTTGTTTCCAAGCCTCCAAAAGATTTTTCCATGAAGAATTAGGATGGAACTACCGGATGACCAATTTGCAGGCAGCCCTTGGCCTGGCCCAACTTGAATCTTTAGAAACAACTTTGGTGCGTAAACGGGCCATTGGAAACCATTACCAGCAGCAGCTCAATGATGCCAGTTCCCTACAGTTGCCTGTCTCCTCCACAAGTTATGCGGAGAATCTATATTGGGTCTTCGGTGTGGTTTGCAAGGATGGCACGGAAGCATCCACTTTGGCTTTGGTACGGCAACTTGCCGAGGCCAAGATCGGAACGCGCCCCTTTTTCTGGCCAATGCACGAGCAGCCGGTTTTCCAAAAAATGGGATTGTTCATTGGAGAAAGCCATCCGGTATCCGAGCGCATTGCCCGTACAGGTTTTTACCTTCCAAGCGGAACGGGGACGACTGACTCCCAAATTCGGTATGTCGCCGATACATTGCTCCGTCTGGCATGAATTTTCCCCCGAATGATGAAAGAAGTCATTAAACATCTCCCCCTGGCCAAGCAGGTCATTGACACAAAGCATGAGATGATGCTGCTACGCCATCAGGCGGACAGGCAAACCAGGATTTTACAGGAAAGTTTTGTCCTCCAATTGAAAAACTCCCCGAAGTACGCCGACCCCCGGCACTTGATCCACTTCGAAGGCCAGGTTTATTCCCAAAACGGTGAGGATGGCATCATCTCTGAAATTTTTAACCGCATTGGAACTACAAACCGGCATTTTGTTGAAATCGGAACTTCCACCGGACTGGAAAACAACACTGCTACCCTTGTGCTGGACGGATGGAAAGGTTTGTGGGTTGAAGGGGATGCCGAAGCCAATGCCAAAGCCAGGTCGCATTGGAATCAAGCGATTAGGGAAGGGCGGCTCAAGGCCGTAGAACAATTGGTAACCGCTGAAAATTTCCAGGGATTGTTGAAAGAAAATGATGTCCCTGCAGACCTCGACCTGCTTTCCCTGGATATAGACCGGAATACATTTTACGCTTTCCAAAAGATGACGGATTTCCACCCTCGCGTCTTGATCCTGGAGTACAACGGGATCTTCCCCATGGGTAGCCAGTGGGTGATTGGATATGAAGCGGACGAAGGCTGGGACGGGACCCATCGCTTTGGCGCCGCCCTGAAAAAGTACGAAATCGAGGCTAAAACCAAGGGCTACACCTTGGTCGGTTGTGAATGCACAGGAACCAACGCCTTCTTTGTAAGGGACGAGTTGGTCGGCGACAATTTTGCCGGGCCATACACAACCGAGTTCCATTACGAACCCTATCGGCAGTTCCTTGTCCGCGAATTGCCCTACCCCAAGGCCGACAAACACGGCCTATGAGCTTTGGATGCCGCAGCCCAGAAAGTATCCGCTTACGTCCCGTGTTTTAACAATGAAAGCACGGTTGGCTCGTCCCTACAGTCCCTCCTGTCCCTTCGGGTCAAGCCGGACGAAGTCTTCGTGGTGGACGACGGTTCCACGGACAGGTCTGTGGCCATTGCGAAGGAAATGGGAGTGGAAGTCCTGGAGAACGGGCAAAACAAAGGGCGGGGTTTTTCGCGCGCCCGGGCGATGGAGCACGCTTCCTGTGATTGGGTTCTTTGTTGTGATGCCACCAATGCCCTGGAAGAAGATTTCCTCCAAAAGGCATTCCCTTATTTTGATGGGGATCCAAAAGTGGTTTCGGTTTCCGGCCTCTTATGCAGTTCCCGGGTTCGTACGACTGTCGAGCGATGGCGATCCAGGCATTTGTTTAACGAAGAAACGCCCCCCGGGCCGGCCGAGCCCTGTGACATGCTGATCACTTACGGAACTTTAATGCGCAAAGGCCCAGTCATGGAAGTTGGTAATTTCGACCGGAATCTTGTGCATACGGAAGATAATGAACTTGGGCTTCGCCTCTATGCCGCAGGATACAAAATCATTGGCGCTCCTGATCCAATCATCCGATCTATCGCCCCCCCTAAATTCTGGAAGACCCTGGAGCGCTACTGGCGATGGCATGCAGGCAAGGATGAGCGCCTCAGCTTTCGGAGCTACCTTCACAATATTAAAGCTAGCATCCGCCCGATGGCACAATCCGACCTGGCCAAGGGGGACCTGCTTTCGGCATTGGTCTCACTCTTTTGCCCACACTATTGTTTCTGGAGGACACTCCTCAGGAAATTATGACCCGTCACCAGCCCCACATGATTAAGCATATCAAAAACAACGGTCGTCTCCTGGGCATAATCGTACCGGGCTCTTTCAACGAAACTGGCGTCCATTTTTTCACCGACCAGAGTTTGTCCCAGCAGCTTGCTTATATGCGGCATCCTGCTGGCCATGACATCCAAGCCCATGTCCACAAGCCTGTGAGGCGGGAGATCCATTACACCCAGGAAGTCCTCATACTTAGGAAGGGTCGTCTCCGGGTTGATTTTTATGATGACGACCAGAACTACTTAGAAAGCCATGTCCTTGAAAGTGGCGATATCATCCTGCTCGTGGAGGGCGGGCATGGTTTCAAGGCGTTGGAAGAAATCGAAATGTTTGAAATCAAACAGGGACCCTTTGTCCCCTCTGAAGACAAGGTCAAATTCCACGGGATCCAGGATGCGGAAGCCCATATCCCTGGTGTCTGACCCTCCTTTTATTACCATGTCCCTACCCTTTGAAACATCTTCCAAAGTCTACGACTTGCTCTACCATGACAAAGACTATCCTTCCGAAGCAGCTTTTATCCACAATTGTCTGCGCAGGAAGGGTAATGTCCCCCGCAGTATACTGGAACTTGGGAGTGGCACAGGCCTGCATTCCAAACTCCTTGCCTGGTTGGGCCATGACATGGCGGGTGTGGACCTGAGTCCGGGGATGATCGCGAAGGCAGAGGATTTGAAAGCATCCCAACCGGAAAACATCCGTACAAAAATGTCCTTCCACGAAGGGAACGTCCGTACATTCAAGCTGGGGCGGAAGGTGGATGCCGTCGTTTCTCTTTTCCATGTGGTCAGTTACCAAACCACGAATAGTGAAGTTCTGGAAATGTTTCGGAATGCACGGGAACATTTGGAGGCGGGGGGAGTGTTCCTTTTTGATGGGTGGTACGGGCCTGCAGTTTTATCCTGCCTGCCTGCAGTCCGGGTCAAACGGGGTGGGGACAGCAACTTGGAAGTTATCCGTCTTTGCGAACCTGTTTTGGACACCAACCAATGCTGGGTGGATGTGAACTACACTTACTTGGTCAAGCAACTTCCAGGGGGAGAGGTTTCCGAATCCCGTGAAACCCACCGCATGCGTTACTTTTTCCTGCCGGAGCTCGAACATTTCCTCAGTTGCGCGGGGTTCCGCCTGGCCCGCAGTTTTGAATGGCTGTCTGGGAAGCCCCTTTCTTCTGGTACTTTCGGTGCCTGCTTCATCGGCGAAGCCGTTTAAACCAAGGATATGAGAATCGGGGTCATATTCGAGGGAAACATTTCTTCAGGGGGCGGCTTCCAGCAAGCATTGAACATGGTTCTCCTCTTCAAGGAAAAAAAAGTCCCAGGGAGGGAGTTTATTTTTTTCACTACCAATAAGCAAAATGTGGAAGACCTTCTCAAACACGGTGTGGAAGCCCATTTTTTCACAATCAGTCGCTATGACCGTTGGTTCATCAGGGCAAGGCGGCATATTGGTATGAACAGGCTTTGTGAGAAGGGCGGCATCCGCAATGCATTCGACCAAGTTTTCGATGCCCATAACATCGACATCCTGTATTTCGCCAGTGCTACTGGAATGGCCCTATATTCTGAAAAATATAATTATATCTACACCGTTTGGGACTTATGTCACAGGGATCATCCTGAATTCCCGGAAGTCCGTGGGCATCGGGAATTTGAGGCCAGGGAAGGTGTCCTCCATCAAGCCCTGCCCAGGGCGGTTGCAGTTTTGGCAGACTCCGGGCTTGGGAGGGAAAACCTTGTCCGCCGGTACCAATTGGATCCTGGGAGGGTGAAAGTACTCCCTTTCTCCCCGTCTCCTTCTACAATGGTTACCCAGGAAGAATACGAAAAGACAAAGGTCGACATTCCTGGGAAGTATGGAGTGAAACATCCTTTCCTCTTTTACCCCGCCCAATTCTGGCCTCATAAAAACCACATCTACATCCTCAATGCCCTCCGTATCCTGAATCATAACAACGGGCCGAAGGTCAGTGTGGTCTTTTCCGGCAGTTCGGGCGGGAGTTTCGGGCACATCCAGGCAAAAGTCCGGGAATTCGGGCTCGAAGGCCAGGTGCATACCATTGGCTTTGTCCCTGGTGAGGAGATGCCCTCCCTATACAAACAATCGCTCGCCTTGGTCATGCCGACGTGGTTCGGTCCGACCAACCTCCCCCCGCTCGAAGCTTTCCGCCTTGGTGTGCCAGTCCTTTATCCTGACTTGCCAGGGCTCCGCGACCAAGTCGGTGATGCAGCCCTGCTCTTGGATCTCCAGGATCCTGCCAGCTTGGCGGGGCACATCCGAGCTTTGCTGGAAAACCCTGTCTTGGCCGGGGAACTTACGGAAAAAGGGCATCGGCGCGTTGCCGATCTGGATGCAGGGCAATGGGAAGTCCTTTCCGGGATATTTGACGATTTCGCTACAAAACTTGCCTGCTGGAAGTGATCCACAACCCATCCCCACCCCATAACCTAACCCAAACCATGAACCTTCCTACGCCCGCTGAAGTTGCTCAACAAGTCGGAAAACAAGGATACTGTGCCGTTCCTGGCTTCCTTTCCAAAGAACGCATGGGAACCTTTATGCCCGAAGTCATGCGCCGCTTTGACCGGCTTTCCCACAATGGGGCGATTGGGCATGTCCTGGCTGGGACCCAAAAGTTCCTCCAGCATACCCTGATGGTACACGAGGAGATTTTAGGGATCTATATCGACCCGTTTATTGTCGGGTGCGCAGAGGCTTATTCCGGCACCGATGTCCATCTCCAAGATTACCGGATCTACCAAAACCTCGGGGGGTGCAAGATGCACTGGCATGTGGATAACAAGTGTCCCGCCGGTGATGGGATGGCGGAACTCCTCAAGCACAAAGGCCTGATCATTGTCATCTATCTTTCGGATTCCCCACATGGCTCGTTCCAGTTTGTTAGTGGATCCCATGAATGGTCTTGGGAGAAAAACTTGGAAGATTGGGAAAGCCACCAGGATACTTTTCAAGAGGATATCGTCACCTTCAACGAACCCGCAGGAACGCTTGTCATGTTCGACTTTCGGGGCATCCATCGTGCCAAACCTTTCGACCATGGCGAGCCCCGCACGGCTTGTTTTGCCCAATACGCGCCGACTACCTCTCCGGCCGGCGAACCTATTTTCGTAGATACTGGGATGCTCGATGGGCTGACAGAAAAGCAAATGCAAGTCTTGCGCTTCGGGCGGCCTGCCTCCGCTCCTACTTGGCCTATTCCCGCAGACCATGTCCACGAGGGTCGACTCCAATCTTTCACCAACAAGGTAAAGAGGAAAGTCAAGGGAATCATCGGGGGGTAATCTCGAAGGCCTTGAACCTCCTAAATACTAATTGGACGGCCTGCCTCCGGAAGGAAGGGCTGGCACCTTTATTGATCCTACTTGGAACATCCTACTTTTTTTCAGCCAAAGGTTTGTTGGAGATTAGCGACACGGATTATTCCCTCCGGACGGCAAAAGCTCTGGTGGAAAACCAAACCTTCCTGATCGACGCTCCTGATCCGGCGGTCGCCGCGACGTCCCCGAAGGTGGTTGACGGGAAAATTTATTCGAAATACGGGGTCGGGCTAGTCGTCATTTTCCTTCCTATTGTGCTTGTCGCCAAAGCTATGGCTCTGGTACCCGGAGTACAAGAAGCCCATGTCACCGGCTTTCTGGTGTCCTTCTACAATCTTCCTTTTGCCCTTGGTGCGTTATATTTCTTGCATAGGATTTGCCTGCAATTGGGTTCGTCCAAAAGGTCTGCAACCATTGTTGTCCTGGCTATGGGTGCGGGAACTTTCTTTTGGAAATACACGGTTACCGATTACTCCGAAGTGACCCAATTGTTCTTCCTTCTCGGGACAATATTCTTCCTGTTCCGCTCAAGGGAGGGGGACTTTGTGAAAGGATCCGCGTTTTTTTCCGCCCTAATCTTGATGAAGTTGGTCAATGTCCTCCTTTGGGGACCGCTTGCGGTGTATGTTGCAATCCGCCATGGGGCAGGAAAATCCGGGATCAGGAAAATGGCGGCTTTTGCTTCCGTGGTTTTCATCACCGGGCTACTGTTGTTGCTCTACAATCACCTACGGTTTGGAAGCCCGTTTTCCACGGGGTATGAGAGTGGTGCCCCAATGTTTAGGATGGAGAATTTTCGGAGGGATTTCGTGGCATTTTTCATTTCCCCCCAAAGGGGCTTATTCGTGTTTAACCCGATTGTGTTGGCGGCACTCCCCTTTTGGCCGGCCTTCCTTAAGCAGCACAAAGCCGAAGGCTTCTGTCTGGTGCTCATCGTGGCGCTTTGGTTTGTATTGATGGCTTCCTGGGTCAGTTACCAAGGGGGGTGGGCATGGGGGAACCGTCTCCTCGTCTTTACGATCCCTTTGCTCCTTGTCCCTTTGGCTTTTACAAGGTTCCGGGAATATTGGCATGCCGCTTTATTTTGTGGCTTGTTCCTTATTTCGGTATACATACAAATGATCGCCGTTTTCCAGCATACCCACGAATATTTTGTGATCCTAAGGGATATGGGCGAGGATTCGGAGGTCTCCGGTTATATTGGGGCAATGCCCGCCCAATTGGTCGGGAATGCTGTTTTGGCCCACCAAAAACTGGCCGGGATTTCAGGTGAATATTCCTATGCCGCCTTCATGGGGAAGCACCTACCTGAAAGCCTTTCTTCCAAGGGCATCTCAACCAAGGAATATGACTCCTACCAGGGTTTCCATGCATGGCCGTTTCACCTTGCCACTTTCCTTGGCCAACCCATCCTGCGGTGGCTTTTGGCAGGCTTCCTTCCCTGCCTGGTTATAATTCTATACCAAATGTTTAAGCTTTCCTGGCCGACTAGTAAGTCCCTGGGCGGCCAACTCCCAGTTGATTGACCTGTGAGAGACCGCTACTGCGAACTAGCCCTGCCCTACATCCCGAGGTTGCTCCACCTCGTCGACCAAAACCCTTATTCCCGGACTTACGGGTGCTTGGACCGAGCCTTTTGGCATTACCGCACCATGGATTTCCCCTGCGGGATGTCCCAGGAGATGGTGCTGCCGCTGGCATTGGTTTACGCCAACGATTATCCAGGGAACCGCTACAAAGGAGTCCAGAGGATGCGCGAAATTGCCGAAGCCGCAGTCCGGTATATGGTCAAATCCAGTCATGAAGATGGAACTTGTGACGATTATTTCCCCTTCGAGCGTGCCATGGGCGCCCTGGTGTTCAGCCTTTATTCAGCCAGCGAGACCTACCAAGTTTTGGGGATGGAGGATCCCGAGGTCGTTGATTTGTTTACCAAGCGTGTCCTTCACTTGGCTGCGGAAAATGAGACAGGCCGCCTCAGCAACCACCAAGCCCTCGCGGCCCTTGCCGCTTACAATGTCTATAAAATCACCGGGGACGACCGGGCCCGGAGGATCGCCGAAGACCGGGTGGAATTGACCCTTACCTGGCAGCATAAGGAGGAAGGTTGGTTCCAGGAATACGAAGGGGCAGATCCTGGCTACCATACCTGTACAATCGACTTCCTTGCCAAGCTCCGGCAGAAAATGGGTACCCCCGAAAAACCCGATGACAGTTTCCTCCAGCCTTTGGTCAAGGCGGCCGAGTTTTCTTGGCACTTCATGCATCCGGATGGTTCCTACGGTGGGGAGTATGGTTCCCGGAATACCTTCCATTTCTACCCCCACGGTTTTGAACTCCTTGCCCCTCATTCCGAAAAAGCCGCCCAAATCGCGGAAACTTTCCTTAGTGCCGTGCCTCATGACAAGCGTTACCACAATGATGACGACAGGATGACGGCTCACTATGTCTACGATTTTCTCCAAGCTTGGCAAGATTACCACCCTGAACGTCCCAAACCTATCCTAGAAAGCCGTTCCGAGCCGCAAGTGATCTGGATGGAAGGAGCCAAGATGATTGTTTCTTGGACAGGCAAAGAATCAGAGGAAAAAGGCGGTCGGTACTTGGTAGCAAACCTATCCAAAGGAGGGAATTTGAAGATTTTTGACGGCAAGGGACCCATCGCCAGCGATACCGGGCTTATTGCTGAATTGGATGACGGTACAGTGGCCGTTGCCCACTTGGTCCAGCATGACAATACCATCAAACCCGCGTCTGACCTAACCACTGTATCCTGCACCTTTTCGGTGGAGGGCGATTTCTGCCGCCGCAAACCCAACCTTATGAGTGTTTTCAAGCAACTGCTCCTGAGGGGGTGGTTGCTAGTCATTGGCCGCTTCAACGCGAACCTGACCCGCTCCATCATCCAAAAAATGGCCATCACCGGAAAACCCAAGCTCCCCTACCGCTTCAAGAGGAAGATTACTGTCGAAAAGGAGAAAGTGCTGGTGGAAGACCGTTTTCCGGCGGACATGCCGCTTAAGCGCATCAGTATTGGGAGCGACGCGACCAGTATTTATGTGGCGAATTCCCTGACCCACCAGGAATCCAGGCTTTGCCCCTGGCAACATGCAGAACTCTCCAAGTTGCCAAAGGAAGACGGCTGGTATGTCTGGTCACGTGCTTATTTTCGTGGCTCCGGCCATGATCCTTACAACACCCGGTTCTAATTGCCCCGATGCTTCCTCTTAAACATGATCTCCGTCCAGGTGTGACGGTAGTCGTTCCTTGCTATAATGAAGAAGGTGCAGTCGAAAGGACTGTTCTGGACATTGAACGCGTTCTGGACCTTGCCTCTGAGGATGTGGACGCTTCCTTCGATTCCGAAATGATCTTCGTTAATGACGGGAGTTCCGACGGAACCCTTGCAATCCTTCAAAAACTCGAGCAGGCTCATCCACGGCTCCGGGTCATTGATAATGGGACGAACTGTGGTTATGGGGCGTCCCTAAAACGTGGGATAGCCCAGGCGACTTTTGACAAAATCGTCATTACCGACGCGGATGGGACCTACCCGAACGCAAGGATCCCTGAACTTGCAAGGGAACTTGAACACCACGATATGGTGACCGGGGCAAGGACCGGCAAAAACGTTCATATCCCCTTACTTAGGAAGCCTGCCAAGTGGGCACTCCTCCAATATGCCCGGATGATGACTGGAGCCGATATCAAGGACATCAACTCTGGCCTTCGCGCAATGTGGACCAGGCACGTTTTCCAATTTTGGTATATGCTGCCCAATGCCTTTAGCTTCACTAGCACGATTACTTTAGCAATGCATGTCAACCAGATGCGGGTGAAGTACATCCCCATCGATTATGCCCGCCGGATAGGCAAAAGCTCCATCAAACCCATCCGGGATACTCTCCGTTTCTTTTCCCTCGTCCTCCGGACGGTCATGTACTTCAAACCCCTCCAGATCTTGGGAACCATGGGTCTTTTCCTAATCCTTTCCGGGATCTCAGTTGGGATGATTGGGAAAATCCTGACCAACGAAGTTCCTGATGTCGTGACTTCTTCGCTCTTCTCTACGGGTGTGGTATTTGTTGGTTTAGGACTTTTGGGTGACCTCATCAACGCCCGGAGATCCCTCTAAAGGGTCTCCTTTGAATTTTTGAAATCAATCAAAATCTTCCTTCCAATAGTCGGATTCCTAGCCGTCTGTTTTTGTATTTTCAGCAGTATTGATATCGGGGGGCTGAAAGCTGCTTTGTTGGCTGCAGACTTCGGATGGCTGGCCTTGGCCTTCGTTGTTACAGCGCTCCAGCCCTTCCTTACGTCATTTCGATTGCAAGCCTATCTCCAGGCCGGGGGGCAATCCAAACCCTTTGTCCGTTGTTTGAAATCTGTCTTTGCTGCGATGAGCTTGAATGCAGTCCTCCCTGCAAAGGGGGGGGATTTAGTCAAAGTAACCTTCCTTCAGGATCGGCCAGAAGATCTCGCCCCTTTGGCCGGGATCGCCCTGATGGAGCGGGTGTTTGACATCCTGATCCTATGCCTTCTTGCCCTTGCCGGATCCATCTACATTGGGAATCCAACAACGACGTGGATATCCCTGGCCGCACTTTGCGCACCTGTGGGAGCCTTGGTTTTGCTCGGGAAGGCGGACGAGGTGCCTGTGGTCGGGAAAAAACTGGTCAGGTTGGCCTCGGCCTGCCGGGTTTCGGGCAAGAATCCTGGGTTGGTCTTGAAGGGATGTTTAGTCGCCATGGTCTGTTGGTCTACCAATTTGGTGGTTATGTATTGCCTGCTCAATTCTGTCGGGGCTTCTTTGGGCCTACCTTCGGTTGCTGCTGTTACTCCACTGGCAATCTTTGTCGGGCTTTTGCCCATCTCCATATCCGGGATGGGGACAAGGGATGCCGCCCTTGCCCAATTGCTTCCCGAGGTGGCAAAGGAAACTGCTTATGCGGGGACTTTCCTTTACACGGCGGCTGTGTACTGGTTCCTCGCCCTGCTCGGGTTGCTATTCCTCGGCAAAGAGACTTTGCGTTTAACCATGCTCAAAACAAGTGAAAACCAGGGAGTGTTGAAGACCAATATTAAAGGGCTGGAAACCTAAAACATCGGATGCGGCGCCCCTTTTTTTCAGTTATTATCCCAACTTTCAACCGAACCGATCTTATTCAACGGTGTCTTGGGAAAGTCATGTCCCAGAAAATTCCGGGAGAAATTGCCTTCGAAGTTATTGTTACGGATGATAGCGAAGACCAAGGGGCAAAAATTTGTATTAATAAAAAATATCCGTCGGTAAAGTGGCTGGAGGGACCCCGTAAAGGCCCTGCGGCTAACCGGAACCAAGCCGCCAGAATAGCAAGTGGTGACTGGCTAGTTTTTATTGATGATGACACTGAACCCCATCCTGGCTTTCTTGCGGCCTACCACCAAAATGCTATTACAGGGCAATACCGGGTCCTTGAAGGGAAGTTGGTTTGCCCTGACAAGCGGAACTCACCATTTTACCGGATGCCTGAGAACCTTGTAGGTGGGCTTTTCATGTCAGGAAACCTTGCTTTCGAAAGGGAAACCTTTTTCCATCTCGGTGCTTTTGATGAGGATCTTGTCATCATGGAGGATCTGGAAATGGCAAACCGGATACGTAGGCATGGAATCCCTCACTATTTTTGCCCCGAAGCCGTCGTAGACCACCGTGCCCAGCGTATCGGATGGAAGCATATGCTTTGGTGGTCTACCCACCATAAGTGGTCTATCCTCTATGACTTCAAGACAGGGAACAGGAACCTTCCCTCGTCCCCTTCCCTTTCTGTTGTACCGACTTGTGCCCGGCATTTGGTGTTGCTTCTCCGAACCACTTGGCACCTTTTTTCCCAGCATGACCCTGCGACTTGGAAAAACCGTTGGTTCTGGCAGGCATGGGGTTGGATTTGCCTTCCTGTTTCCTTGTCCGCCCTATCCCTTGCTGAGTTTCAATTCCACCGTTTGCTCAAATCCAAACAATCCCTCAACCCTTCAACCGCATAATACCTAGCCCTGAAGAACAGCCAGTGTCCGATTCGCAATTGAACCAAGAACCCCGCAGGGAAATTAAGATTGTTGTGGAAGGGATGCATGTACAAAAAGTCCGGTATTTAGTCCGAATGCATCCCGCTGCATTCTACCCGGTTTTCCAACCACGCCGGATCAATAACCTCTATCTGGATACCAACGATTTCAGCCACTACCACCAGAATGTCAATGGGCTTGCCCGGCGGGTCAAACCCAGGATTCGTTGGTATGGGGCAGGTTCCTTGCCCACAAAGAACCCAGTCCTTGAAATAAAAATCAAAAACAACCTATGGGGAACCAAGAAGAGGTATCCTTTGGATCCTGGGGAGTTGGGCCAATGCCTGGATCGCAGTCCGTTTACGCCTTTAGCTTTGGGGTTTCCTGCTGGGCTTCAAACGTATCGCCCCACTGTTGGCAACAGTTACACACGCGAGTATTTCCTTTCCTTTGACGGGTTGTATCGCCTGACCTTGGACACTGAAGTTACCTACTTCAAAATTGACCAGGACGGGCAGCCCGAAACATCGTTCGGTTGGAGGGATCCAGATAGCCGGATTGTTCTGGAGATCAAGTGCGACCGTGCCCACGAACCCGGGTTACCCGGAGTTGTTCAAGCCTTCCCTTTCAGGGCATCCCGGAATTCCAAGTATGTCAATGGGGTCAGGAAAGTGTTCGGGGCTCCTTGAATGCCGATTGCCTATTGAACTTCATCCCCTTAAACCCACCTTACTCTACCAAGACAAAATAACTATGGAAAAGCAGTTCCAAGATTTCCTTGTCAACGATACCGCAAACGTGGATCCGATGCGGTTCGTTTTCAATTTGCTGGTGGCCGCAGCGCTATCCTGGGCACTCGCCAAGATCTACCGGCTTAAAGCCAATACCCTTTCCAACCGGGGGGGATTTGCTGCCAATTTCCAGTTGTTGACCATGACAACAACTTTGGTAATCACAGTGGTGAAGACTTCCCTTGCCTTGTCCCTGGGCTTGGTGGGGGCGCTTTCCATAGTGCGGTTCAGGGCGGCGATCAAGGAGCCTGAGGAGTTAAATTTTTTGTTTATCTGTATTGCTATCGGTTTGGGTCTTGGGGCCAACCAACTCCTCCTGACCCTGCTCGCCTTTGTTATCTTGTGTGCATCCTTGATCCTAAGGGGGCGCTTTGGGGGGGCGGTTGTGTCCAAGACAGGGAACCTGCATTTGAGGTACTCGGGGGACCAGGGCTTCAAATTGGATGAATTGTTGCCAGTGCTGGAACCCCACTGTTCCCAACTCAGCTTGTCCCGACTGGACCAAGCCGGAAATGTCTCGGAAGCCTGCTTCCATGTAGTGATTGACACACCCACAAGCCTGGAGGCCATACGGGTGCAATTGAACCAAAAATTCCCGGGAATCGGATTCACTTATTTAGATTCCGTCCCGGTTTTTGATGAAAATTAAAGCAGGGTCTGCTTCCCTTGGGGCAGCAAATTCAACCTCAAAAGGGTTGCTACCACGCCTCTGGTTGCTGCTCGCATTGGTCTTTTTTGGAGCTGGAATCCATGTCCAAAGACAAAACTTACCAGGAAAATTGTTGTTCCGGATGCAGATGGGTAACCACAGGGCCATCCCAAGCGTTTGGTATGCCAAAGATACAGGACGGGCATTCATGAATTGGGTCATTACACCTTTCCGTCCCAAACCTGGTGCATTGGAATTTTCGGTGGATGCCCAGGAATTTGACGATTTGGCAAAAAGTATGACGCAAGGCGGCGCAGGGGAGGCGGGTCAAAAAGGAATTCCAGCCAACCTTACATTCTCCGGGCAAAATTGGGAAGGTACTCTCTTTGCTGGTACAGGGTGGCATTTCGAGCAACATGGGTCAAAATACCCGCTGTCGGTAAAAATTGGGGAAGGGGAAACTTCTGGGACTTTACCTGCGGAATTCTCCCTAACACCACCCTGGCTTGGGAATTCTTTGTGGAGGTGGTTAATGTTAGAGGT
>JAYPDO010000110.1:0-15455 GCA_038125285.1 Opitutia bacterium | reverse complement strand
TAACTGCAATCATTAGGAAACTTTCTGATAATCCCACCATGAATAACGCAGAAATGAGGAGGGAGGAAGGAAAGCCCACTTGATCAATTCCCCGCGCTCAGTACACACTAAGCATTTGGCTACCGGGATTGCCCATGAGATGAACTCCTTGCCCGATACCATCGTTTAGCCGCTAATCCAAGATCCCATGTCCAGCGAATCCCTCAACCTTTCACCATCCCTTCGGGACTACATGCATTCGGTCTCGTTGCGGGAGCCGGATGTCCTCCGTCAGCTTCGGACGGAGACTGCGGGGCATCCCCATGCCACCATGCAAATCTCCCCGGAGCAGGGGCAGTTCATGGCTCTGTTGATCCGGATCATGGGGGTGAAGCGGATTTTGGAAATCGGGGTTTTTACCGGGTATAGTTCCACCGCCATGGCATTGGCATTGCCACCAGACGGCCGGTTGGACGCCTGTGATGTTGACGAAGGGTTCACCGCCATAGCCCGTAGGTATTGGGAGCAGGCCGGGGTAACGCAAAAGATCCGCCTCCATTTGGCTCCGGCGCTGGAAACCTTGGTCGAATTCACCAGCAACGGAAGTCGGGAAACCTATGACCTTGCCTTTATCGATGCGGACAAGGCTAACTACATTCACTACTACAATTACTGTATTACCTTGCTCAAGCCTGGCGGTATTGTCCTGGTCGACAACGTACTTTGGGGCGGGGATGTAGCCAATCCTTCGATCTCCGACCCAGATACGGAAGGGATTCGCAAGCTGAACCGACGCGTCCACACTGACAAACGGGTCGAGATGTGTATGTTGCCTGTTGGGGACGGATTGTCCATCGTGAGGAAATTGTAAGCCTTCGGGGCGATTTCCAACCTTGCCCTGCCTTGGATCATCCACTCCACTCATTCGGATGGAAGACCACCATCCTATCATCGAGTTGGAGAAAATCTGTGTCCACCGGGGCAAGCCCCTTTTGGCGGGCATCGATTGGACTGTTTATCCGGGACAGCACTGGGCTGTCCTTGGCGCGAATGGTTCAGGAAAGAGTACGCTCTTAAATGTATTGAGCGCATTCATGGGGCCTGCGTCCGGCAGCATGAAAGTGTTAGGATACCAATTCGGGAAGGACAACTGGAACCCAGTCAAACTTGGGATGGGGTTTGTCAGTGCCACTGTCTGCAACTTGGTGGAGCCTGGAGAGCCTGTGGTTTGGGCTTTGGTTGGAGGCCGACGGGCAATGATCAATTTCTGGGGGGAAGCCCTCCAAGAGGAGGTGGACGAAGCCAGGGAAATCCTAAAGCAGGTAGAATGTGGGCATTTAGCCAATGCCGTATGGGCGCAACTGTCCCAAGGAGAGAAGCAAAAAGTCCTGATCGGCCGTGCCCTGATGGCACGCATCAAGGTATTGGTACTGGACGAGCCTTGCGCGGGTTTGGATCCTGTGGCCAGGGTACATTTCCTGGATTTCTTGGAACGGAGCGCTTCGCGCGTCAACGCTCCTGCCCATGTCCTTGTGACCCACCATGTCGAAGAAATTACCAGTGCCTTCACACATGTCCTTTTGTTGAAGGAAGGCAAGGTTTTCGCAGCCGGCCCCAAGTCCGATGTCCTTACCAGTGCCAACCTTTCCGCGGTCTTCAACGCCCAGGTCGAACTTCGGAAACGGGCCGGGAATTGGTATTTGGAAATCAAGGATCCCCGCAGCCGGTTCGGGAATATGTGAAAAGCTCCCAGGCTTCCCTCACCCTTCCCATTTCGCCGCGATGATTCCGTCTATGGACAATTGAATGGGATGGTAGAGCAACATCGGGAGGAGGATCAGCCCCATGGCATGGTGGTCTTGGCCGAAGGTGGCAGTAGCCAAGGGGATCCCTGCGGCCAAGGTTTTCTGGCATCCGCAAAAGAAGACCGCCTTTCCTATGGCTGGATCGAGTTTGCGGGTACCCAACCAAACCAGGAGCCTCGAACAAATATAGAGCAGAGACACGAACACGATTAATTTCCCCATCCCCATTTCGGCGGCGTCCTTGAAAACCCTGTTGGAAAATGCGTTGGAGAAAGAGTTCAGGAGAATGAAGAGGATGCAGCCCTGGGAAATGATTTTTATGGTTTTTCCATTTCCTTTTACCCAGTCTTTGCAAGCCGGGAGGAAGAGTTGGCCTGCCAGGAAGGGGAGTACCAGTAATTTGAACAGGGAAAGGAAGACTTCCGCATGTTCGGCTTCGATCATCTTCCCGTCTTTGTCCAAAGAAAACATTACGAACGGAACGACCAAAATCCCAGCGAAATTTGCAATGGTCAGGTTGATCAGCGCCAATGCCCTGTTTCCTCCAGCCTTTGTTGTAAAAACCAATGCGGTGGAGATTGTCGTTGGGAGGACAGAGAGAAGGACGATCCCCGCATGGATGTAACCACAGAATTTCCATGGGTAAATTGCCAACAGAAGGAAGGCCAGGATCGGATAGCCGATGAAAATGATCCCTTGGGTCAGCAAGTGGTACTTCCAATTGGAGGCCGATTCGAGAAGGTTTCGCGGATCCAGGCTCAGTCCTTGGACAAAGAAAATGGCCATTACCGCAGCCGTGGCCATTCCCTTTGCAGGCAAGATCCCTCCGCTCTTTGCAAGCCCCGGAAACAAGCCCGCTAATAGCAATACTAGGCATATCCCCGCCAGAAACGGGTCGAGCGGGAGTTTTTTCACGGCGTTCCTGCCGATGTGCCGATCCCGGTCAAGCAAGGATCCCCTTCAGGACATGGGCTTGTTCTTCTACCCCGGTCAACCGGAAGTCGAGACCCTGGAATCTGTAAGTGAACAAATCCGGGTTGATCCCCAGGAGGTGGAGCATGGTGGCGTGGAAGTCCCGTGGATGGACAATGTCCTCCACTGCGTTGTAACCAAATTCGTCCGTGTTCCCGTAGGTTGTCCCTCCCTTGATCCCTGCACCCGCCATCCACATGGAGAAGCCCCTGATGTGGTGATCCCGTCCGGAACCTTGCGCCATGGGGGTCCGGCCGAACTCCCCGCCCCATACGATGAGGGTATCTTCCAGCAAACCCCTTTCCTTCAAATCTTTGACCAATGCGGCAGAGCCTTGGTCCACCAGTTTGGACACGCTGGAGATGGCTCCTTTGACGTTTCCATGGTGGTCCCAGCCACGGTGATAAAGTTGGATGAAGCGGACGCCCCTTTCCGCAAGCCTACGGGCAAGCAAACAATTGCTTGCAAAGGAACCGTCACCGGGCGTGGCGCCATACATGTCGAGGGTCGCCTTTGACTCCTTTGAAATATCCATCAATTCCGGTACGCTGGCTTGCATTTGGAATGCCATTTCGTACTGGCTGATTTTAGCTGTTATTTCAGGGTCGGAAAGGGTCTCGTTCCGATGGGAATTCAAAGCATTGACCGCGTCGATCAAACCGCGTTGGTCATTGTTGGTCACACCCTTGGGGTTACCGAGGTACAAAACTGGGTCGCCCTTGGAGTGGAATTGGACACCTTGGTATTTACTAGGGAGGAAGCCGCTGTGCCATTGCCTTGCTGCGATGGGTTGGCTTTGGCCACCCCCTACGGAGGTGAGTACTACGAACCCTGGCAAATTTTCTGTCTCTGCACCAAGCCCATAAAGTACCCAGGAACCCATGCTGGGACGTCCGGAGATTTGGGTGCCAGTATTGAAATAGGTGTGCGCGGGGTCGTGGTTTATTTGGTTGGTCGTCATGGACCTGACGATGCAAATGTCGTCGGCGATACCTCCGATGTGGGGAAGTTGGTTGCTGATGAAGAGGCCTGACTTCCCGTATCGTTCAAAGTCATGCTGTGGACCTAGGCATTTGAGGTCGTTCTTACTACCTTGAAGTTGGGCGATCGGTTGGCCTTCTGTTATGGATTTTGGCATGCTCTTGCCGTCCATCTCCCTGAGTTTCGGTTTGTAGTCCAGGGTTTCGAGATGGGAAGGCCCCCCTGCCATGCACAAGTGGATGACTCGTTTCGCTCTCGCCGGAACCTTGATTGTAGGATCTGCATTTTCAGGCCAAACTGACGATCCGGCAGCGAGGGTTTCATTACGAGCAAGGAGGTTGGCTAGGGCTGATGCCCCAATCCCAATGGATGCTTTGTTTAAAAAGGAGCGGCGGTTTATCGCGAGTGTATTCATGACAGGGAAAACAAATTGGATTAGTAGCGTGCAGTGGTTTCGTAGAGGTTGAACATGGTACGGGAGAAGGATGTCCATGCCGCTAGTTCAGCTATGTCCAGATCTGCCGAAACAGGACTGCTGCCCGTGGACACGAATTCCTTGGCCGAAGCAGGGTCTTCTTTGTACCTTTTGGCTTGGTTGTCCAGGAGGGAGCTGAGTACTGTTGTTTCCTTGCCGGTGGGTTCCCTGGAGAGGATTTGGTTGAACGCCCATTTGATCCTCCCTTCACTGTCTTTTGTGCCGGACTCTTTGATGATCCGTCCAGCAAATGCCCGTGATGATTCAACGAAGGTGGGGTCATTCAGGAGGACGAGGGCTTGTTGGGGGATATTGGAGCGGGGGCGTTCCGCAGAGCATTCTTCCCTGCTGGTTGCGTCGAACGCTACCAGTGCGGGGTGGGGGAAACTTCGGCAACGGAAGGTGTAGAGGCTCCGGCGGTAAAGCGATTCCCCCTTGTCCTGATCCCAAGTCCTGCGGGGGAAATTCAGATGCTGCCAATAGCCTGCCGGTTGGTAGGGTTTTACGCTCTCTCCACCGATTTGTTGGTGGAGAAGGCCACTCAAATGGAGGGCTGTGTCGCGGACAAATTCGGCGTCCATCCGGAACCTGGATTGGCGAAGGAAGAGCCGGTTTGCAGGGTCGGCTTCCTGCATTTCTGGGGTGACCAGTGAGGATTGGCGGTAAGTGCTGCTGAGAAGGATTTGGCGGATGGTGCGCTTTTGGTTCCAACCGTTTTCCTTGAAGTCGTGAGCTAGCCAATCCAGAAGGGCTGGGTGGGTCGGGTATTCCCCTTGTCCCCCAAGGTCATCCAATTTGCGGGCCAGGCCGTAGCCCATGAAGAGTTTCCATAGCCGGTTGGCTTGGGTTCTCGCAGTGAGTGGGTTGTCTTTGGATACCACCCACTTGGCCAAGTCAAGGCGGTCGGCACGGCGGTTCCCTGTATCCAGGTTTCCTAAAAATTCCGGGATAGCCGGTGATACCTCTTCCCCTGATTTATCGAGCCAGTCCCCACGCGCGAGGATCCTGACCATGCGGGGGCTTGTCTTCTCAGATACCAGCATGGTGCGGATTTGCTTCTCAATGCTAGCGATTTCTTCCCTGATTTTTGTGATTGGGGCATTGGTCTTCTCCTCCTCCTTTTGCAATCCATCTAGGGTCGACAGCCGATCTGCGAATAGTTCCTTCGTCTTTGCATGGAAGCGGGTGATGTAGAAGGAGAGTAGTTTGGCTTTTTGGGAGTCGTTACGGTTCCCCGCCGGTACCTTGAAAGTGTCCAGGATTTCTTTCGGAAGGCCTTTGTCCGATTTGTGCTTTTTCTCCCAAGCGAGGAAGGAAAGGGAAGGGTCGCTTGGGTCGGCAGGCTTGGCGTCCTCGTTGTCGATGTCCGGGGCAGGTTCTTTGTAGTCGGCATTTGCCACTTCATCATCGATTGATTTTTGGATATCTTTACGTTCCTTTTTGATTCTTTCCAGGATGGGGGATGCCGTTTTTTCAGACTCCGACAAATCCTTGCGGAGCTGGGCCAGGCTTTCCTCCTGCTCTTTGGTCGGCAACTTGAGGTTCGGGCTCCTTCGACCCAAGGGCTTTTCTTTCAGGTCGGCAAAGAATGCGGCCATCGAGTAAAAATCCTTCATCGTGTAGGGGTCATATTTATGGTCGTGGCACTGTGAGCACCCCATCGTGGCGCCAAGCCAGACGCCGGAAAAATTCCGCACCCTGTCCGCTTGGTAAATGGTGACATACTCGTCCGCTTGGGCACCTCCCTCCTCCGTAGTTTGCAGGAGTCGGTTGTAGCCACTGGCGACCTTTTGCTGGATTGTTGATTCGGGGAGAAGGTCCCCGGCCAAATTTTCCAATGCAAATTGGTCGTAGGGGAGGTTATTGTTGAAGGCATTGATCACGTAATCACGGTATGCGGAAACTTCCATCATGTTGTCGCTGTGATAACCGATGGTGTCCGCATACCGTACCAGGTCCAGCCAGTAGACTGCCATCCTCTCTCCGAACCGCTTGTCTGCGAGCAACCTGTCCAATAGTTTGCTGTAATTGGCCTCCGATGGGTCGTCGAGGTAGAATTGGATTTCCCCTGGCCTTGGGGGCATTCCGACCAAGTCCAGGAACAATCGGCGGGCCAGGGTTGTGGGGTCGGCCTGGGGTGAAGGCTTGAAACCTGCATTATTAGCCTTATCCAGGATGAAGGCGTCCACGTGGGTTTTCACAAACCCCTTGGCATTGGCTGGTAGCGGGGGTTTGGCCTTGCTAACAGGGCGGTAGCTCCAGTGTTGTTCATAGGAGGCGCCTTCTTGGATCCACTGCCGGAAGAGGGCGATTTCCTTTTTGGACAATGGCTTCTTCACATGCTTTGGCGGGGGCATTAGGTCGTCCTTGTCTTCTGTAGTGATCCGATAGATGAGTTCACTCTTTTCAGGGTTTCCAGGGACGATGGCCTTGACCCCGTCATGGTCGGCCAACGCACCTTCCCTTGTATCAAGCCGCAGTTTCGCCTCGCGGGTCTTTTTATCCGGTCCGTGGCAGGCGAAGCACTTGTCGGAGAGGATCGGGCGGATATCTTGGGTGAAGTCGACGTCCGCCATGAGTTGGATTGCTGTTGTGGCAATGGTTGCCGCGTAGATGCAGGTTTTTCTCATGGATGTTAGGAGCTAAAGTCAGTGCGGGTGCTAATATCTATTCCTCCTCGGATTCGGTATCTTGGGCAGGAGTTTCAGCGGGTTGTTGGATGTGGAGCGGTACTATGGAAATTGCCAGACCCGATGAGTCATCCGTTTCAATAATGCATCCCCGGATAGCAACATCTTGCGTTGCCACGCTAAAGCGCCGGGGTACTCCGTCCAGGAAGCGTCCAAGGACGGGTTCGATGTCACGCCCTAGGACTGATTTGTAAGGCCCGCACATCCCTACGTCGGTTATGTACGCTGTGCCCCGGGGGAGGACTTGGTGGTCGGCGGTCGGGACGTGCGTGTGTGTGCCCACCACAAGGCTGCAAAGCCCGTCCATGTACCAACCCATCGCGATTTTCTCCGAGGTTGTCTCGGCATGTATTTCCAGGATGACTGCCTGCGCCCCTTGCGCCTTCAGATCCTCCACATACTTCATGGCTGTATGGAAAGGACAGTCCGCATGGGTCTTCATGAATTGGCGTCCCAGGACGGTCACGACACCTAATTTGAGGCCATTCATTTCAATGAGGAGGGAGGTCTTCCCTGGGTTTACGGATGGCAGGTTCGCCGGGCGGCATAGCCAGTTGAGTTTCCCGATTTCCCTGGTGAAACCTTTTTCATCCCAAACATGGTCACCCAAGGTAATCCCGTCCACGCCGCTATTTCTCAAACTTGTGGCAATCCTGGTGTTGATACCGGACCCTCCTGCTGCGTTCTCCCCGTTTGCGATGATGAAGTCCAGCCCGTGGTCTCGGCGGAGGGGGCGAAGTTGCTCCATTACGAAATTTCTGCCCGGGCGTCCGACAATGTCTCCTAGAAAGGCGATTTTCATGGTTTTCTCTCTTGTCAACCCGGATCTTCCGGGCATGCTTGTTTCCTCTTTTTTCCAGGCATTAACCCAGACAAGATCAAGTAACAAGGCAAAAGAATGAAGGCACAACCGCTGACCGACTTCCAAAAGGAACCGGACGAAATCGGCCCCGAGATGCTCGGTGCTGATATCCTCGTCCACGCACTGGAGCGTGAAGGTGTGGACGTCATCTTCGCCTATCCCGGCGGTGCTTCGATGGAAATGCACCAGGCTCTTAACCGATCCAAAAAGATCCGTACCATCCTGCCACGCCACGAGCAAGGCGGAGGTTTCATGGCGCATGGGTATGCTCGTGCGACAGGGAAGCCCGGTGTATGCATGGCCACTAGCGGCCCCGGAGCCACAAATTTGGTCACTTGCATCGCCGATGCTTTCATGGACAGCATTCCTCTCGTCGCAATAACCGGGCAGGTTTACCAGCAATTCATTGGCAAGAGCGCATTCCAAGAGACGGATTTCTTTGGGATGACCCTGCCGATTGTAAAGCACAGCTTCCTTGTCCTGGACGCGGACGAGTTGCCTAGGGTTATCAAAGAGGCCTTCCATATCGCAACCTCCGGACGTCCCGGTCCTGTTGTCGTCGATATCCCCAAGGACGTACAGCAGAAGGTTTACAAACCGGTTTTTCCGGGTTCCGTCCATCTTCCTGGGCTTCCCGTTGTGCCTAAGGCCAAGGATGCGGATTTGCTCAATGTACTCCGACTCATCGAGAAATCCCAAAAGCCCGTCCTCTACACCGGCGGTGGCATCTTGTCCGGCAGTGCCCATGAAGACCTTCGTAAGTTCGCCGAATTGACAGGTATCCCCGTTGCTTCGACCCTCATGGGCCTTGGCGCATTTGACCCTGACCACCCGCAAGCGCTCTATTGGTTCGGGATGCACGGCACAGTTGTAGGAAATTGGGCCGTATGCGAAAGCGACCTCCTGATCTGCGCCGGTGCCCGCTTTGACGACCGTATTACTGGCAAAGTGGACAAATTCGCTCCGGATGCCACCATTGTCCACATCGACCTTGATGCCTCTGAGCATAACAAAAACAAGCGTGCCCATTTCCCTATCCATGGGGAGGTTAAGCATGCCCTTGCCCGGATGAATGAGCTGGTTGGTGCGGGGAAGTTCACCAAACCTGACCTTTCCGGTTGGTTAGAGACCATCAACGGATGGAAGCAGCAGCACCCATATCCCTTCGGTTTTGAGGCAGGGGAGCATATCACCCCACAAGAGGCGGTAAGTGTCCTATACGAAGAAACCAATGGCGATGCCATCATTGCAACCGGGGTGGGGCAGCACCAAATGTGGGCAGCGCAGCATTACAAATTTAAGGAGCCACGCACTTACATCAGTTCCCTAGGATTAGGCACGATGGGCTTCGGTTATCCTGCCGCACTGGGTGCCAAAGTCGCGTTCCCGGGCAAACATGTCATCGACATTGACGGCGATGGGTCCTTCCTGATGAACATCCAGGAGTTCGCCACGGCCAAAATCGAAAGGATCAACGCCAAGATCCTGCTTTTGAATAATCAGCACCTAGGCATGGTCATGCAGTGGGAAGACCGTTTTTACGACGGTTGCCGCGCCCAAACCATCCTTGGCGACCCGGATAATATCGGTAGCCCCGATAACATCGGGGGGCTATATCCTGATTTCGTGAAGATTGCGGCGGGTTTTGGGGTCAAGGGTCGACAAGTGGTCAAGAGGGAAGACCTCCGGGTCGCGATAAAGGAGATGCTTGATCACGACGGCCCCTACATCTTGGATGTCGTCGTCCCTTACACCGAGCATGTTCTTCCAATGATCCCCCAAGGCAAGTCGGCCAAGGAAATCCTAGTGAAGTAAAGATTCCTTGCGGGCAGGCTTGTGAACAGGATCCGGCAGTTTTTACTTTTTGCCGGTTTGTTTGCCTTGGTTGTCCGTCCAGTTATTGCGGACGGTATAGCATTGAAAGACGGATCTGTTCTGTACGGGGAAATCCAGAAGGCCACGGCCGGGACCTTCTGGTTCAATACCGGCTATTCCCCTGTTGTTAAGATCAAGCAAGCTGAAGTTACCTTCTTAAAGACAGACAAACCTGTCCATGTTAGGATGGTCAAAGGATCCACCTTGCATGGAACCCTTGATGCAGGCCCTAAAGAGGGCTTTGTGCGAGCTAGCACCAAGGATGGGTTGTTGAACTTACAGATCAATAATATTCGTGATATGTGGATGTCAGGAGTTGAGGATCCCGAAGTGACTTCCCTCAAAGAGAAGGAAGCCGCGTTGCGAAGGAAATGGGGCTACACTGCAGGGATCAATTTTAGCGGGCGCCAAGGGAATACGGAAGAATTGGGACTTTCCATGAAGTTTGGTGCGGATTTGAAAGGCCCTCAGGATCTGCTCAAGTTTTACTTTTCGCACCAAAATAGCCAGCGTGGCAACCGGATGACCGCGGATGAGACCAAGGGCGGTGTCGACTATTCATCCAAACTTGTGAAGCGGGTTGGTTGGTACACCCGTTTCGAGTTGGAAAAAGACAAGTTCGAAGAATTGGACCTTCGTTCGACCAGTGCCGCAGGGATGAGTTTGAGCCTCCTTGACCGGCCTAAACAAAGCATCGGCCTGCGCGCCGGTTTTGCCTACCGCCACGAGTCCTACTCCACTCAAGACAATGTTGAGGATCCGGCCATAGATTTCGGGTTGGACTACGACCTCACATTCCTGAATTGGTTCACTCTGGATACTTTGGTCACCTATGTGCCCGACTTTACGAATTTC
This sequence comes from Opitutia bacterium, assembly GCA_038125285.1. GTDB lineage: Bacteria > Verrucomicrobiota > Verrucomicrobiia > Opitutales > JABJCN01 > JAYPDO01. Next base: position 4,961 of record JAYPDO010000110.1, on the reverse strand, counting down.
GGCACGAATTATCGCCTGACCCAGGATTCGGGTATCAACATTCCCTTGGCCAAAAAGAGTTCATGGAGCGTTCGTCTCGGCCTAGCAAACGAGTACAACTCCCAGCCTGTAAAAAACCGCAAGCACCTGGATTCCTCTTATTACACAAGGCTCCAGTTCAAGTGGGGAGATTAGGGGGGCGAAGACTTCCAGTCCACTCGGCAATTGCAGCCTGTTGGGTCGCCCTAGCGCGACGGAGTGGTCTCAATGAGGTCACTCCAGTCTAAGGTGGGCACAAGCACCAAATCGAATGGCGGACACCCTCCTTGGAGGGAGGTCGCGTGTGTCATAATCCAGCAATGATTCGAGTTCTTTCCGGAATAGTTCCCAGTCGATCACCATGTTGAGTTTGTTGATGCCACTGTCCAAGCTGGTGACCCTTTCTTGGTGTTCAATCATGCTGAACAAAACTTTTTCTTTCCGAGGGTTACAATATTTCGCTCATGTATTCTCAACGATCTTCCCGCCAGGTAAAGCTTGCGTTTGGGGAGTCTGAGGTTTCCAGAGATGCCATAGGTTGTGCACCCCATCGTTTCCTCCTAAAATGGGAACCCTTTTGGGCTTGCCCCTGATTCGATACTGCCTTGTTTGGAGGCTTGTCCTGGCCTGATTTTGCCCCATCTTCAATAGCTTAAATATGCCCATCCGAAATATTCCATTCCTATCATTCGTCGCCGTTATTGCTGCAAGTGGGAAGCCCGTCCTCCATTTGGATTGGGAGGATGCCCACGAGAATTTTGCAACCAAGGGTTCCATACAAACCGTCGCAGGGGCAGAGGCGCCGGAGTACCCGTCATTCGCCAAAGGAAATCAGGCAGGGCTGTTCGACGGCGCTTCACGGATGGAGTTGGACGACCCGGGGGAGGGGAGTTACCTCGATTTTGACAACGGGGATTCCATCACGATCGAAGCCTGGGTTTCCCCCATTTCTGATCCTGAAGGAAGTAACATTTACATCATTGGCAAAGGCCGGACTGGGAATCCAGGGGTCATACCCAATAACCAGAACTTCGCCCTCCGGCTTCGTTGGCAAGGTGGGGCAGGTTGCCCGAGTTTTCTATTTTACTCACGCCCTAAGGAAGGTTATTCCGGGAGTTGGCACCGCTGGACGGCGGATGACGGGTTGTTTGCCGGGGATGGATGGGGTCATGTCGCCGTTTCGTACACTTTCGGCAAGCCCGACAGCATCCGCGGGTATGTAAATGGCAAGCCGAGCAAGGGAAAGTGGGACATGGGTGGCCCGACCGAATTGCCCCCGGTGGTCGATAATGACCAGGTTTGGGTTGGTTCTGCTATGGGGGGGAGCCCTGGTTGTAGTTTGCACGGGGGGTTGGACAATGTCGCCATCCATAGGGAGTTAATCCCTCCTGAAACCATTGCCAAGAGGTACGAAAGGAAACGGAAGGAAAGGCCTGTCGTCAAATTTGAGCGTGAAGATTGGCCTGTTGGCACTGTGGCCTTCGAGGTTATAGAGGATTTCAAACCCGCATTGGGGTGGCCACAACCTGATGTACCTGTGGCATCGGCCTATGAAGGGGATTATTTGGCTATGTTCAGGGTGCCCCACAAGTACAGTGCCAAGGGAATCCGGGAGGACCGACCAAACACCTTCCTGCTACGTGTCCTTGCCACGATTCAATTGCCCACAGGTGATCATGAGTGGATCCTCCGCCAAAGATGGGCGAGCAAACTATGGTTGGACGGCAAGTTGGTAAAAAGTTTCGCCCAGACCAGGAGGAGTGGGGGTGCGCATGGCCACGTGCCCGTCATCCCTGAAAATTGGCCTCCATATCTCAGGATTCCTTCGCCAGGAGTAGGGGAAACCCGGTTTACAGTAGTGTCAACTGGCAAACCTGTACGGCTCCGGCTCGAAATGTTAGTTGGTGATCAGTCCGGAAAAAAGCGTTATCGCCCAGACCTTGGGGAAGCACTGGTGGCGGTATCCATAGATGGTGCCCCATTCAACGTGCTTGGTACTAACGGGGACTTTCCGTTGACCGACCATTCCTGGATGTCCTGGCGGCGTGGGGAAGAGCAACGGTTGCAAGGGATCGAGACCGTCCAGAGGCGTAAGGCCTCCCTTCAAAATTCCCGTGATTGGGAGGGTAAACATAAGGATGCCAAGAAGATTGCTCTCGGTTGGAAAGTTCCAGTCCCCCCGGCCATCCCTTCCTATTTGCCTGCAAACAATGTCATCGATAACTTCATCGGGGACGCAATTCTCCGACAGGTTGCCCTTGGTAGCAGCCCAAAGCGTGAAGGTGAGAAAATATTTCATGACAATGTGTTCCCTCTTCTCAAGGAGAAGTGTTTCAAATGCCATAATGGTGAGAAAGCAAAAGGGGAGCTCCGTCTGGATTCATTGGCTGGTATGTTAAAGGGGGGCGAATCCGGGGATCCTGCCCTCGTCCCTGGCAATGTGGAAATGAGCCTTCTTTTCACTCTTGCCTACAGCCGCGACGAGGGTGAGAGGATGCCTCCAAAAGGAGATCCCGTGAATGCTGGGGAATTAAGGGCATTGCGACAATGGATTGAAAATGGCGCCCCATGGCCTAATACGCCGAAGGCTGGGTTGGCTAATTCTTCTGGTAAAATACCGACCCGGGAAGAGGTACGTAGTGCAGGGCTCTTCCCATCCTCCTTGACTGATGATTATCAGTTTCTCCGGAGGCTGTCACTGGATGTATGCGGAGTTTCCCCCGATGAGGCAGATATTAAGTCGTTTGTGGCCGATCATTCAGCGGATAAACGTGCCAAGCTGATCGACCGGTACTTGGACAGTGAGGGGTGGGCGCACAATTGGGTAGGTTACTGGCAAGATGTCCTGGCCGAGAATCCAAATATCTTGAAGCCAAAATTGAACAATACCGGGCCGTTTCGGGATTGGATTTTCGAATCCTTCCTGGACAATAAACCGATAGACCAGTTTGCTTACGAGTTGGTGATGATGGATGGTAGCCGATTGGATGGCGGCCCGGCAGGCTTTGGAATGGCTACGCAGAATGATGTCCCCATGGCCGCGAAGGCCCATGTTTTGGCCACCGCTTTCTTGGGTACAAACCTACAGTGCGCTAGGTGCCATGATGCCCCTTACCACCCTTTTAAGCAAGAGGATCTGTTCGGGATGGCGGCTATGCTTGAGCGCAAGGCGATTTCAGTCCCTGCCACCAGTCGCCCTGCCATCATGGCAAAAGGGGACAGAAAGCCTTTGGTAGAGGTCACCCTCGACCCCAACAAGCCAGTTCAACCGGAATGGAGTTTCCAGGAAGTGTTGGACCCCCGTTTGGTCGATGCCAAGGATTCCCGTGCCGAGTTGGCTACCATCATCACCTCTGGCCATAACCAGAGATTTGCCAAAGTCATGGCAAACAGGGTCTGGATGAGGTATATGGGTGCAGGGCTGGTTGAGTCTGCCGATGATTGGCATAACCTGAAGGCTTCAAACCCTGCCTTGCTCGACTACTTGGCCAAGTATCTGGTTGATCACGATTATGACTTGAAAGCATTGGCAAGGCTGGTTCTCAATTCCCACGCTTACCAACGGGTCTGTGCAGATATCCCGGAGGGTGCAGGGAAGCCATTGTTTGCCGCCCAAACCCGCAGGCGTTTGCGGGCAGAACAAATTGTTGACAGCCTCTACCATGCTGCCGGGTTGCCGATGGAGGTTGGGGAATTGAATATGGACAGGGATGGCGGGCTTGGGCCGGAGACCTTCCTGAACATGGGTTATCCCCGCAAATCCTGGCAGTACATTTCCCTTTCCAACGAGCGTGACCGGCCCAGCCTTGCATTTCCCCGGATCCAGGCTGTAATCGATACCCTCAAGCAGTTTGGGTGGCGTCCATCCAGGCAAGACCCTCTCACCCTTCGGGAAGATGCCGTCCACCCCCTTCAGCCCGGCATACTTGCCAATGGGATTATGACAACTTGGTTGACCCGGCTTTCCCCTGACCATGGGATGGTCGGTGTGGCTGTCGGTTCGGACTCCCCTGGAAGCCTTATCGATACCCTCTTCCTGCGTTTCCTTGGCCGTTTGCCCAGCAGGGAGGAAAAAGATGCGTTTGTACCCTTCCTTTCCGCAGGATTCGAATCCCGGGTCATTCCCGAAGATGACCGTGTCCCTATGCCTTGGCCTGGTAAGGTCCCTGCAGTATCCTGGTCCAACCATTTGAGCCCCGAGGCGAACTCGATCATTATCGACCTTGAGAAACGTGCCCGTGCCGGGGCGCATCCCACCAACGTCCTCCAGCCCGAGTGGAGGGAGAGGATGGAGGATGTCCTTTGGGCGTTAGTTAATTCACCTGAACTGATGTTTGTACCATGAACCGACGCACATTTGTCCAAGCTGGGGCGGCAGCCGCCCTTGCAAACCGTAGCTTTGCGGGGATCCCCCCGTTTCCAAAAGGAAAAGCCGAACACTGCATTTTCCTGTGGTTGGGAGGTGGCGCAGCACAGATGGACACGTTCGACCCAAAGGAGAAGGGGGATCCAAAAGACAAGAAGGCCGGATCCTACTACGACCCCATCGACACATCTGTCCCTGGGGTTCAGCTCTGCCAGCACCTTCCCAAACTTGCCGGGTTGATGGAGAATGTCACCCTTTGCCGCACTGTGTTCCATAACGTCATAGACGAGCATGCCGCAGCCGCCTACCAAGTCCACACCGGAAGGCCGGTCAGCGGGACCATCCAGTATCCCTCCATCGGGTCCCTGGTTGCCAACGTGACGGATGTGGCCGAGAAGGGGGTGCCCAAGTATGTGGTGGCTGGATATCCCAGCATCGCCAGGAACCCCGGCTTCCTCGGCTCGAAAGCCGGCTTTTTGTATTTATTGGATGTCGAATCCGGCCCGGCTGGCCTTGCCCGTCCAGACAACGTGATTGCCGACAGGTGGAGGAGGCGGGAAGACCTGTTGTCTGTCCT
>JAYPDO010000109.1:0-15479 GCA_038125285.1 Opitutia bacterium | reverse complement strand
AGACAAGTTCACCGTCAGCCCTGGCTACGCCATCACCGACAACCTCTGGGGTCTTCTTGAGTACTCCACCGGCTCGATCGCCGGGAATGACTACGACTACTTCGCCGTAGAAACCACCTTCACTTTCTAACCCACGGTTTAGATAAGTTTCTTTTCAAGGCCGCAACCCTCCCTGGGTTGCGGCCTTTTGTTTTTAAGGGAGTACGTCGAAATCTTTTCAATCCCAATGGGTTGACGCGATCCAGGCATCTCGGCGAGACGTTCCTATCCTTCCATCAGGTAGTGGCTCGGGCTAATGCCAAGCCATTCGCTGGCCTGCTATCATCGAATGGGCAGGTGTTACTCTAGAAATCCTGAAAATCCATCACGAAATTTTTACAACAGTTACCCAAGGCTCAGTCCAGCAGGGATTCCCGCAATGATTGTTTTATCCTTTATTGGAGTCTTTCTGCCTGAGTAAAAAATCCTCAGCACTCAGAACCATTGACCAAGTGCAGTCATAAAAAACATGGATCTTAACGAAGAAATGCGTATTCTTACGCGAGGCGTAGAATGGAATTTCAGCGTCCTTGGTGTCTTTTCGTGGTTATGGAAAAATTGGATGAACGTATTGCCGGTTTCGTTAGCTGTTTGGCGACTGGGTTAAGAACCTCAAATGAACACGAATTGACACAAATATTAGGTTTCGGCTCATCTCACAAATCGCGATTTTCAAAGGCTCTGAACGCCGATACTGCTGAAACAAGGGGCAAAAGCTACTAGATCGCGATCAGAAAGAAGCGGAACCGCGTAGCCGGTTGGGCATTGTCCAAACCGGATCTCCCTCCAGCTTCAGATGTGCCGTGAATCCGACTCGTCCTTTTGGGTGTAGCCTTTGTCCTGGCGCTGATGGTTGACTTTGTTCTTTTTGGAATAGGCTTGATAGACGTCATCTGCCGACATCCCAAGGGTCTGTGCCAGGGAAATTAGGAAATGGAACAGATCGACAACCTCCACCCGTGCATTCTGCTCGTCAAACTCCTGGTATTTTGCCCACCACTTCCACGGAACGGAATCAACCAATTCGGCCAATTCTTGCTGCATGGCGCGAGTGTAATTTAGGATCCACTTCGACTTCTCCTCATCGTTGAAGGTCTCCATTTTGACCCCAATCCTCTGGTTCAGAGCTTCTTGCATCCGGAAAATTTCTTCCAATTTGTCCATGTTTCGATGCAATGCTGGCCTTTTGCCCTCTGGCAAGACCAATTTTCCAACCTCGGAAAAATGGGATTGTCAATCCTATGGAAACCACCATTCTACTATCGTTATGTGCGGGATGGTTCCAACCATCCGACCAATCCTTCTTTCACGCACTATCTTGACCCTCCAAGGTCAAGTTTTCCAAACCCCAAACTTAATTGGCTAAGCCCTGACCTACCATAGCCTTGCTAGCCTAAGATGACCGGATTTTCCGACTATGCCAGAATTCGAAGAAAACACTGATACCGCCAAATCGGCGCCTTACACTTATGAACCATCCAAATCCACCGCGACTGAACTCGCCGGGACGATTGTGACCCCATCGGGGGATTCATCCTCCCAGCCCACCAAGTCCAGATGGGGAAAGCGGGCTGAGTCTAGCTCTTCCAAGGTGGCAGCGAGCCAAGTCCCGGCCGGGGAAGTTAATCTGGACGGGGAGGACGACCTCGTGGATTCGATTTCCGCCAAGGGGAAGGCTCGACCGGAGGAGCCCCAGGGTGACGAAGAGATTACCGAAAGGCCAAACCGTTCCCGTCGGTCGGATGGTTCCCGGTCTAGGAGTGGCAGAGGTGAAAGATCTGGTTCCCGTGCAGATTCCAAAGCCGAACCAGAAGATGGCGAAGCTGATAGGCCAAAATCCCGTTCCCGTCGGTCCCGTTCCCGAACATCCTCAGGAAAGGGGAGCGCTGATGACCAACCCCGGGAGAACCGTGGTGATGTGCATGAGGATGAACCGGAAACTTTTGCAGATAAGATCATAAAATGGATCAGAAAACTTGTGACTGGGGGAGAGATCGAGCAAGAAAAAGAGGCTCAGCCCCGGCGCTCCGGCAATGGACGGCGCCGATCATCATCTGGAGGTTCTTCTTCCGGGCGCCGTCGTCGTCGTCCCGGCGGCAATGACGGCGAGAATCGTCGTTCCAGTGGCGATGGATCCAACGGCGGTTCCGGTTCACGAAGGCGTAGGAATGGCGGAGGCCGTTCCCGGCGTTCCTCCGCTTCCTGAACGATTTAGGACTGATAATGTCATAAGCCCGCGTGGAAGTTTTCCGGATCCAGGGCGGTACGCCCCTCTATGGGGAAGTTTCAGTTAGTGGTGCCAAGAATGCGGCTCTCCCCATATTTGCCGCTACTTTACTGACTTCGGAAACCTGCACGATTGAAAATGTTCCGGATCTTAGCGATATCCGGTTTATGGCGGATATTCTCCAGGCCATGGGGGCTTCCGTCCGAAAATTGTCGCCCGGTACATGGGAAGTCCAGGCCAACTCAATCGACCCGGTTGCCCCTTATGAACTAGTCCGTAAGATGAGGGCCTCCATTTGCCTGATGGGGCCAATGGTCAGCCGATTCAAGAAAGCGGAAGTGGCTCTGCCCGGGGGGTGTGTCATTGGCCCACGTCCAATCGACCTCCATTTGAAAGGGCTTCAGAAGTTGGGTTGTGGGATTGAAATTAAAGGGGGGAATGTCCTCGTGGATGGTACCAACCTTGAAGGGGCAAAATTGTTCTTGGGCGGGCGCCACGGGAGCACGGTCACTGGCACTGCTAATTTGCTCATGGCTGCTGTCCTTGCCAGAGGAACAACCGTTATCGACAGTGCAGCTTGTGAACCGGAAATTTCCGATCTATGCAGGATGCTCCAGTCCATGGGTGCAAAAATTGAGGGTGTTGGTTCCCATGAATTGTGGATCCAAGGGGTGGAGTCCCTCCATGGATGTACCCATCGTGTCTTGCCGGACAGGATTGAGGCTGGCACTTATCTCCTTGGTGCTGCGCTTTCCGGGGGAGAGGTTGTCGTCCATGGGGCAAGGGAAAGGCATTTGAATTCGCTCCTGGACAAGTTGGAGCAAATCGGGGTGGGGATTTCTACCGGCTCATCCGGGCAGGATGTAATCCGGGTCTCCAGGGATCCGGGTTGCCCTTTGTCCCCCTCGGACATCATCACCCTCCCATATCCTGGTTTTCCTACTGACTTGCAGGCCCAGATGACCAGCGTAATGGCGATCACCCCTGGCTTGAGCATTATCACGGAGAGGGTTTACCCAAACCGTTTCATGCATGTTTCAGAACTCCAACGGATGGGGGCGGATATTGCCATTGAAGGGGCAAGTGCCATTGTCAAAGGAGTCGGCTCGCTTTCTGGAGCCCCGGTCATGGCTTCTGACCTTCGGGCGTCCGCAGCCCTAATCCTTGCCGGGATTGCCGCGAAAGGGGAGACCTGGGTGCAGCGCATTTACCATCTCGACAGGGGCTATGAGAATTTTGACAAGAAGCTCCGATCCCTTGGAGCCAATGTTGAGCGTTTAAAGGATCTGGAGATGCCCCGGAGCCTCGCCAATGTCCATTGAAGATCGGTTTACTTACTAAGGAATTCGGTATAACTAACATTTTCTTGCCATTATGGAGCCCGAGATCACAGGAGTGCCTTACCTTCAAGAAGCCCTTGGTGAAGAGCCTGCATTTGATGCCGAACTTAGGCCCCCTTCCTTTGCGGATTTCAGGGGGCAAAGGAAAACAGTCGAAAAACTCCAGGTCATGGTCGGGGCGGCCAGGGACAGGGGAGAAGCCCTAAACCATATCCTGCTTAACGGCCCTCCTGGATTGGGCAAGACCACACTTGCCCATATCTTGGGTAACGAGATGGGTAGCCGTGTTCATATAACTTCCGGACCTGTCATCGAGAAACCCGGGGATCTTGCTGGCCTATTGACCAATCTTGAGGCCTCTGACATTTTATTTGTCGATGAAATCCACCGTATGCCCAAGACGGTGGAGGAGTACCTCTATTCGGCAATGGAAGATTTCAAGATCGATATCATGATCGACCAGGGGCCGAATGCCAGGAGTGTACGCCTGAACATCCCCCGGTTCACCCTTGTCGGCGCAACGACCCGCGCAGGTCTCCTTACTGCTCCCCTTCGTACAAGGTTCACCCTCCAAGCGCGGCTTGATTATTACTCAGTCGAGGACATGGTAGGGATCATCAAGCGCACATGCCGCCTCCTTTCCGTTGAGGTCGATCCCCAAGGTGCGCAGGAAATTGCCAGCCGAGCCAGGGGAACCCCGCGGATATCGAATAATTTGGTCAACTTTTCAAGGGACTATGCACAGCAACGGGGGGACGGAAGGATCACAGGGAAGATGGCCGCCGCCGCCCTGGAGCTCCTTGAAATTGATTCCCATGGCCTGGATGAGATGGACAAGAAAATACTCCGTATGATGGCTGAAAATTACCGAGGCGGGCCTGTCGGACTAGGGACGATTGCAGTCGCGGTAGGGGAAGAGGAACACACCCTGGAGGAGGTTTACGAACCATACTTGATAAAAGAAGGCTATCTTCAAAGGACCCCGCAAGGGCGGGTTTTGACTGAAAAAGCTTGGAAAGTCACTGGAGTACCTGGATTCAAAGGCAATCCCCAGGGCGAGCTTTTTTAAAATTAGGCCTCTTTCGGGGAGGGGCTGGAAGGTTTGAATAACTGGATGTAATCCTCTAACCTGCTTTCGAAATTGAATTTTTGGCGCGCAAACTTGGCTCCTGAATTTCCCATTTGGATCCTTTGGGCGGGATTTGCCAAAAGCTTCCCAAGTATATTACGGAAGGCTATACCCTTCCCAAGGGGTACTAAACTTCCGCTCTTGCCGTCTTCGAAGGTTTCCTTGTTCCCTCCACAATCGTAGGCAACAACCGGGAGACCCCAACATTGGCACTCGACCAGGAAGTTGGACAAGGATTCTTCCAATGAAGGCAAAATGCCGATATCTGCACCCGAATAAAGCCCGCTTAACTCGAATATTTGCCCCGCATCCTTAACCTTGTCCCTGAATCCAGAGTTTTTGAGCCCCTTGAGAAATTGCTTTTTTAGCGGCCCAGCCCCAGCCAGCCACAACTCCCAATCCCCTGCCAAGCGGTTGAGGATTTCCAGAAGCTGGAAATGGTTTTTCCCTTTCCTATACGCAGCACAAAGCAGGAGTACCGTCGTCTCGTTCCCAGCTCCCATTTGTTTTCTCGCTAGCATCCTGAGCTTGGTTTTGGAATTATAATCAAACTTGTGGACGAGCCCGTTCGGGATAATTTTTGGCAGGTTACGCAGATCTATTCCGCATTGGCTGATCCTCTCCGCTGCCCACTGGCTATTTGCAATTACGAAGTCGCATGCTTCTAGTGACTTTTTGTAACGCACTGGAAGTTTTCTGCCTGTCCTTACCGTCCCGGCCACCATCAAATCTGGGAAGTCCTTTTTTATCGCAAATCCCTGGCAATTCGCCTCCCTTCCCATCAGCAGGGCAACGTCCGGATTGAATGTCCTGATAGCTTTGCCAAGTCCTGGAGCAACCCAGTTCGCTGTGGTGTCTATGCGCTGTAACCACTCCCATCCAACAGCTTTTTCCCTTACGATCCCGGCCAGCGGACCACCTGGGCGAAAGGTCAGCAGCCTTGTCCCCCAACCCATTTCTTGGAATCCCCAGGCTAGTGAAATAGACTGCATTTCTGTCCCCCCGCAACGGAGGTAGTCCTGGATGACCATGATTTTCATACTTGTGAAGGTGGCTGGCAGCGCATAGCGGTTACCCTGTTTAAGCGAACATCCCTTTATCCTATCAATTTCCCTTCTGCCGCTTCCATGCAAAAAGTCCACTTGTTCACGCACGAATTCTACCCCAAGCGGGGCGGGGCGGGAGTAGTGGCAGAAGAGATCTCCCGCGCTGCGGCCTCCTTGGGTTTGGAGAGCCACATCTGGGCTCCTCGGGACGACTTGGCCAAGGAAATCCCTTCCCTTCCTTTTTCCCTCAAGGCCATACCCAATAATGGCACCCAAGGCTGGCCCGATTGCTCAAAGACTTTGAAGCAGATGGGGCAAATGCGCCGGGAGCTCTCCGGCTCCGTCATGCATTTGGCAGAAGCTGGGGCTGTCAAAGCTTGCTTATACGGGCAACTCACAGGGGCTGTCCCCAAATGCAAGAAGCTCATTTTGACCCTCCATGGATCAGAAATCTTAAATTTTTCAAAATTCCCCCATGAGAAATTTTTATTGAACCGGTTGATCCATAAGGCCGATGTCTTGCATGTACTCTCCAAGGCGACGGAGCATCTACTCCTGAGGCATTTTCCCAAGGCAGAACAAAAGGTAAAAGTCTTGCCCGGAGCTGGGCGCAGCCTTTTGCCGAGTAATTCACGTGGTCCCATCGAGCTGCCTGATACCACTGGTAAGAAGATTTGCCTGACCGTGGCCCGGATCCATCCCCGCAAAGGCCAGCATGTCTGTCTTTCAGCATTGGCAGCCATGCCCAAGGAGATGCGGCATAACATCGAATATTGGATTGTAGGCCCGATCGTGAACCGGGATTACAACCGCCGCCTCCGGGAACATGCGGGGCGGATGGATGTGCCCGTACGGTTTTGGGGGGAAGTGGATGATGCCGATTTACCTATGATATACTCCCGTGCAGATGTCTTTGTCATGACCAGTGTGCCCTACCGACGAAGTGTGGAGGGGTTTGGATTGGTATATTTGGAAGCTGCCGAGCGGGGCATCCCTAGCATCGGTCATAAAATTGGCGGGGTGGACGAAGCCTTGCTCGACGGGGAATCCGGCTTACTTTGCAGGACTTACGAAGTTGCCGCCTTGACCGAGGCCTTGGAGAAATTGTTGTTTGATGACCAGTTCAGGGCAAAACTAAGCGCCGGCGCCAGGAAATTCGCTTCCCAGTTTTCTTGGGAATCTATGGCTCGTGGATTGTACTTGGATTAACGTCAATATATTGTGATTCCAGGCTTGTATGTCTAGTGGGCGACACTAGTTTCTGGGATCCATGGAACCTGAAATCCCCCAAAAATCCCCAGTAGTGCAAAAGCAACAACCAGGTAGTTACTGGTGGTGTACTTGTGGCCGCTCCAAGGAACAGCCATTTTGTGACGGTTCCCACTCTGGTACTGGTTTTGCTCCCTTGGAAGTTACCATCGAAGAGGAAAGGAATGTCGCTTGGTGTGCTTGCAAGCATTCCAAAAATGGGGCATTCTGCGATGGTTCCCATTCTTGTTTGTAAACCCTTCCAGCCCTAGTTGTGGCGATGGAGATCCGGTTCCTTGGGACGGGCACTTCCGAGGGTGTACCCATCATTGCACAACCAGGGCATCTGGAACTCGACCTTGGCAACAAGAAGAACTGGCGTACCCGGCCATCAGTTCATGTAGTCCTCGGATCCCACCATATCCAAGTCGATGCAGGTCCCGATTTCCGGATGCAGTGCATTGATAATGATGTCACTAAAATTGACACCTTCATCCTGACCCATGGGCATTCCGACCACATTGTCGGGATGGACGACCTACGCCGCTTTTGCCGCTTGAGGGACGGGCAGGCCATCCCCGTCTACGGACACGGGGAAGGCTTACAGCGGGTTAGGGACATCTTCCCCTATGCCATCCGTGACAAAGCGGAGGGAAATTACCCTGCCTTCCGCCTTCTTGACATGCCCTCCTGCCTCGAAATTCCGGGAGGGAAGATCTACTGCACTTCCTTGCCCCATGGGAGGTTCGATGTGCTGGGTCTAGTTTTTGTGGAGGAAGCAACAGGCAAACGCCTGGTTTATTTCACTGATTGCAAGGCCGTTCCCCCGGAGGCTCTCCTAATTGCGGCGGGAGCCGATGTCGTTGTCCTGGACGCTCTACGGCACAGGGAACATGTTTCGCACATGAACGTCAGGGAAGCCATTTCGGCTGGGAAGGAGATCGGAGGGAAGCAGACCTGGTTTGTCCACATGTGTGGAGAAATAGACCATGAAAGGGATTCCAATGCATTGCCCGCGGGATTCCAATTTGCTTGGGACGGCCTGCGGTTGGAGGTTTGAAGACGGGCGGCAGGTCAGTCTTTTGTCCCAACCACTTTTTCCAAGTATTTCCGATATTGGGATTTGCCGAGGCGTTCCATGTTTGTCTTCAGTCCGTCGTCATCAATCCACTTATTGTGATAAGCAATTTCCTCGATGCAGCCGATCTGTAGGCCTTGCCGCTTTTCGATGACTTCCACGAACTTCGCTGCGTCCATCAGGCTTTCGTGGGTTCCGGTATCGAGCCAGGCTGTGCCCCTCCCAATGATATCCACGTAGAGGCTACCTTTATCCATGTAGGTCCGGTTGAGATCAGTGATTTCCAATTCTCCCCTTGGGGACGGCTTTTGTGCCATGGCGTAGGCCGGGGCATTTCCGTCGTAAAAATAAATACCTGGTACGGCATAGTTGGACTTTGGGTCCTTGGGCTTTTCCTCCAAGGAGAGGGCTTTGCCGTCCTCATCAATTTCCACGACCCCGTAGGCGGTGGGATCTGAGACCCGGTAGCCGAAGATTGTCGCCCCTTCGCGCCTTGCACAGGCTGACTGGATTGATTTGGTAAAGTTGTGCCCATAGAAGAGGTTGTCGCCCAGGATGAGGGCAGACGGGGCGCCATCCAGAAACTCCTCCGCGATGATGAGGGCTTGGGCAAGGCCCTCTGGCCTGGGTTGCTCCGCATAGGCAAATTGCATCCCCAGGTTTTTCCCGTCTCCGAGTAGTTTTTCGAAGAGGGGCAGATCCAGGGGGGTCGAGATCACGAGCACTTCCCGGATACCAGCCAACATGAGTACCGAGAGAGGGTAGTACACCATGGGCTTGTTGTAAACGGGCATTAGCTGCTTACTTACGGCCAATGTAAGGGGATGCAGGCGGGAGCCGGAGCCCCCTGCGAGGATGATGCCTTTTCTTGTCGTCGTTTCGGTAGGGTAGGGCATTTCTAAGTGGAGAGTAAGGAGTGGGGAGTGTCGGGTTGGCGTGCCTGTTACCTGAAGAATGATTCCAACTTCTAGCCCAGTCGCTCGCGTTGGTATTTGCCGTCGGTGATGTCCTGGCACCATTGGCGGTTTTCCAGGTACCACTCGATTGTTTTCTGGAGGCCGGTATCAAAGGTTTCCTTGGGCACCCAGCCGAATTCCTGTTGGACTTTCCTTGCGTCGATGGCATACCGGCGGTCGTGCCCCGGGCGGTCCCGGACATGGGTCTTCTGGTCTATGTAGTGCTTCCCGTCTTTCCTGGGGCGAAGTTTGTCCAGGATCCCGCAAATGGTCCCAACGATTTCAATGTTAGGCTTTTCGCAATCCCCCCCTATGTTATAAGTCTCCCCCGGGTGGCCTTTTTCCAGGATGGTGGCGATGGCATGACAATGATCTTCAACATAGAGCCAGTCCCGTACGTTGAGCCCGTCCCCGTAGATGGGGAGTTCCTTGCCTTCGAGGGCGTTGAGGATCATCAGTGGGATGAGCTTTTCCGGGAATTGGTAGGGTCCGTAGTTATTCGAGCAGTTGGTGGTGATCGTTGGCAAGTGGTAGGTGTGTTGGTAGGCGCGGACAAGGTGGTCGCTTGCGGCTTTGCTCGCTGCATAGGGGCTGTTGGGGGCGTAGGGGGTGTCCTCCGTAAAAGCCGGGTCCTCCGGTCCGAGGGTTCCGTACACTTCGTCTGTGGAGACATGGAGGAAGCGGAAAATTTGGCCACGCCCCATTTCTAGTTTGGCATGGTAATGCCTGGCAGCTTCCAGGAGGCGGAGGGTGCCCTTCACGTTGGTGTCGAGGAAAGGTTCCGGGGAGTCGATGGAACGGTCGACATGGCTTTCCGCCGCAAAGTTCAGGATAGCGTCGATTTTGTACTTTTCCAGTAAGCCGGAGACCAGTGCTTGGTCCGTGATGTCGCCTTCAACGAAGATGTAGGCAGGATGCGGTTCTACATCCGCTAGGTTTGCCGGGTTCCCAGCATAGGTCAGTTTATCCAAATTCACTACGGTTGTAGGCGGGTTCGGGCGTCCGAGCAATGTGCGGATGAAGTTAGAGCCGATGAAGCCGCAGCCCCCGGTGACGAGCAGGTTTTGGTGGGACATTGGGAGAGCTTCTTGGTTAGGGCGGAACTGTTCAGGGTTGGGTTTGCCAGTTGGCCAGGGCATCCTTGATAGCTAGTTCCACCGGGCGGATGGGGATGCCGGTGGCTCTGAGCTTGGAGGTGTCCATAGTGCAATTGGAACGCGGGGTTTTCGCAGCCGTTTTGAGGAAGTTGTCTTCTGATTCAAAAAACTGGTAGGATTTCCCCGGGGCAATCCCACTTTCCTCGATCCATTCTGTGACTTGACGGGTGGTGATGCTGCCTGGGTTGGTCACGTTGTAAACGCCTGGCTCAAGACCCTTCTCCCAGGTTTGGTAGGTAACGGCGACGAATTCCTGGAGGTGCGAGACAGAGTTTTCCGCATCGAGGAGCTTTTCGTAGCGGAGGAGTTTGGTGAGGTAGTTGCGTGGGTTGTCCCGGTTGTCGAAGGGGATCCTGAGGCGCCAGACATAACAGTTTTCCGCCCCCTCCAGGATTTCCTCCCCGAGGGCTTTAGTCCCGCTGTACCAGGAGCAATTGTCCTGGCGGAAGGAGAAGTTCGGTTTGTCTGTCTCCGAAAAACCTGAGCCATCTGCCTTTTTCCCGGTGTAGATGCAACCACTGGAAACATGCCCCCATGAAATGTCCAGGCTTTCGCAAACTTCGCGGACCGTACCGGGGAATGTGGCATTACCCTGGAGGCATTCGGTTTTATGGATCTCGCAGGCGTCCACATTGGGCTTCCCTGTATATCCCGCCGCATTGATGAGGAAGGTGGGCCGGTTGGCCTTTAGGTAGTCCCTGAGGATTGCGGGTTGGGTATAGTCCGCATCCCTTCTGGAAAGCGGGGTATGGGGGATACCATTTTTTCCCAGGTAGGCTTGGTAGGCTTGGCCTACATATCCGGTGGCACCGAGCAATAGGATCATGATTTAGGATAGGTTCAAGGGTTTCCCGGAAGTTGTCGCCTTGGGGGTTGCGGTCAACGGATTTTTCGCCGTAATGGCGCGCCCTGAAAAAATTGAAGCCATGAAGATGAACAAATGGAGCCCCGCATTGGCTGTGTCCGCTTTGTGGCAACACCGTGTGGTGGCCTGGCAATTTTCCCGCCGTTATGTGCAAATGGGGTTCCGGGGAAGTGTGCTGGGCGGAGCATGGATCGTTCTGAGCCCGCTGCTTTTGCTTGGGCTGTACTTCTTTGTCTTCGGGAGTGTTTTCGGGGGGAGCTTCCAGTACTCAGATGCCAACGGCGCGATCCAGGAGGCGACGGGGGTCGACTACGCATTGGGGATCTTCCTGGGGTTGTCGGTGTTAAATTTATTTTCGGGCATTTTGGCCGGATCCCCGGGATTGGTGGTCGGGAACCCGAATTTTGTAAAAAAAGTCGTCTTTCCTCTGGAGGTGCTGCCTGTGGCACTGGTCGGGCAATTGGGGTTTAACTTTTGTGTGAACTTTAGCCTGTGCCTCCTCGGGGTGGTGTTCATCGGGCCAGGGGCGGGTTGGGCCTGGATGTGGTTACCTATGGTATTGGTGCCCTTACTGTTGATGGTTTTGGGTTTGGCATGGTTCCTTTCTGCTGTGGGCGTCTATCTCCGGGATACCGGCCAGTTAGCGCCCTTCCTGGGCATGGTGCTCCTTTATTCCAGTGCGGTGTTTTATTCGGTCTCCATGATTCCGGCCGATTTTTGGCTTTTTTTGAAGTGGAACCCCGTCTTGCATGGGGTCAACCAGTTACGAGGGATCTTGCTCTGGGGACTAGAGCCTTCATGGAAACCCCTGGCTTATGTCTGGGCCACAGGGATTTCGGGCTTCCTTGCCGGGAATTGGGTATTCGAACGGCTCCGCAATGATTTTGCAGATTTGTTATGAACCTTCGGTTTCTTCGTCCCTCAGTTTCTGATAGAAACCTCATCGTTTGTTCTGTACCCGGCAGGAGCCTTGCTATACCGCTGATCACTCTTTCCCTTTTCTCGCCATGACAACCATTCGCCAGCAAACCCCGTGGGAAATCCAGCGGACGGTCTTGTTTTCGCTTTTTGTACGGGAATTGTGGGCCAGGTTCGGTCGCCTTCGCTTAGGTTATTTGTGGGCGATCCTTGAGCCATTGGCCATGGTTGCCGCATTTTCAGGGATAAAAATATTATTTGGATCAAAACCGATTGAGGGCGTTCCCTATCCCCTGTTTTTCGCGGCGGGGATTGTGGGCTACTTGCTGTTCCAACACATCAGCTTGCTTGCCCTCTCTGCCGTGGAGTCCAATATGGGCTTGTTCAATTATAGGCATATTAAACCTGCTGACGCTGTGCTTTCCCGGGCCATGGTCGAAACCGGGATTTACCTGGGGACGAGCTTGGTGATCTACCCTGCATTGGTCGCCCTGGGGTTCCATTTCGCCTGGAATGACACCCTCCTTTTCCTCGGGGCTTTGGGTGGATTGGTAGTCTTTTCCCTGGGGATTGGTTTCATGTTTTGCGTGTTGGGGCCGTTGTGGCAGGAGTCCAAGAAGGTCGTGCCGGTTTTGATCCGCCCATTGTTCTTTTTTTCCGGAGTCTTTTTCTCGGCGGCCTCCTTGCCAGAAGGATTGAAGCAATGGGCATTGTACAACCCTTTGTTGCATGCCCTGGAACTAATGCGCCGCGGGATGTTCCGGGAGTACGAAAGTATGGAGGGGAGCCTCTTGTACCTCTGGGTCTGCGCTCTGTTGAGCTTATACCTCGGGCTCGCGGTCTACCGGGTTTTCCGGATCCGGATTGTGACGTCCGGCTTTATTAAGTGACTGTAGCCCCAGAATGGGAGGGATTCCATTGGGGCAGCTTGAGCCAAGGGTATTCCTTGCGTCGTAATTCCCCCCAGAGTTTGAGCCATTCCATTACTTTGGATATCCACGGTGCGCCTTTTCCTCTTGCGAGGCGGTTTTCCGCGATGGCCCATAGCCGCTTTTTGCTGAATTTTCCAGTGTGGAGATGACCTGCCCAGAGGGCTTCGATTTGTTGGCGAAGGGGGTTGGACTGGGATTTATTTTCAAGATATTCGCGTGCGGCTGCAAGGGTTTCCGGGATACGTAGGAAGGTTTCGGCCTTCCCAGTCCTGAGCCAGAATTCCAAGTCCACCGCCAAGTGGAAGTCCTCGTTGAGTGGGCCATGGCGGTCGAAGATTCCCCGATGGAAAAGCACCGCGGGTTGGCAAAGGAAGCATTTGTCGAGGAGTCTGTCATAGTTCCAGTCCTCAACAGGATAGTCCCCGGTTTTGTTGCCAAGTGTGTCTACTTGGATGCCGTTTCCGTAGAGGACAGAAGGGGAGTTGGGCCGGGAGAATTCCCCCAGGACCTTTCCTATTGCTCCCGGTAGGTAGTAGTCGTCGGAGTTTATCCATGCGACAACGTCACCCGTGGCCTTTTTCATGGCGAGGTTTACTGCATGGGCCTGGCCATTGTCTGGGGCGGATTCCCAGGCCGGCCGGAGCGGATGGTTACGGAGTATGCCCTGGGTGCCGTCCGTGCTTCCGCCATCCTGTACGATAACCTCAAAACTTCCCTCCACCAAGTTTTGGGCAGCAATACTGTCCAGGCATTGGCCAATGTATTTGCCTTGCTGGTAGGAGGGGATGACGAAGGAGACTTTCAACAGAAAAGGCCTTCGTACTCCACTTTGGGAAAACACTCCAACCGGCTGTCCACCCCTGCGTTGAAGATCTCCAGGCCGAGGATCTCGGCCGCCTCCCGGATCGCCTCGTAATGGAGGGTCATTTTATCGGTGTTAGGTTCATGGAAGCGCTTCCCTTGGCCAAAGTAGGCATGATGGAAATGGTTCGGGTCGTTGTCCCGGTTCGCTTCATAAATGGCCGTTGCATTGGGGCGGCCGCTTTCCACTGTTTGTACGCCGGGATAGGATTGGTAATGGGTGTCGCAGCCGACTAGGTAAATGGGATTGCAACCCATGAGGTAGGCAAGTTGCAGGAGTGTAGCAGTTACCGTATAGGGTTGGACCAGCCCGTCTGCCGGATCCTTGGGGAACATGCCGAAGGGCTTTTTATCGGGTGAGGGCGGGATTTGTTTGAAATAACAAGTCTTGGGCGTGGGGGGAAGGAATCTTTGCACCTGGATCTTCTTTTTCGGGATATACACATCCGGGATTTTCTCCGGGAAAAAGCATTGTAACGAAGGGGCGCTTTCCCGCATCTTGGTAATTTGTCCAGCTTGGTTACGGAGGACGACCGCATCGACACAAGCGTAATAACTGGGGCGCCAAGCGATCCTTGGGAACAGGTGGTAAATTCCATTCGAGGCGAAGGTATTTTCCGCAGCCAGGGAGGTCAGGTCCATTTTGTTCAGGGAAGGACCGTTCCCGATCACGAAAGCCCTCTGGCCAGAATGGATGCCTTGGAAACTTTTTAGCCGCTTGCGGTGGTTCCGCATGGTTTGGATCATACCGGACATGGGTTTTAGGCGATGCTATTATAGTAATCGATCGCCTCACCAATTTGCTCGAAATATTGGACTTCGCCCTTGTGGAGGACGATGCCGCTGTCACAGAAGTCCTTCAATGTGGACAGCTGGTGGGAGGCCATGAGGACTTTGGAGTTTTGCCTCTTTTCTTCCAAGGCGGCCATGGCTGTCTTTTTAAAATTCTTGTCTCCCACCGCCGTGATTTCGTCCAGGATGAAGTAGTCGAAATCAAAAGCCATGCTCAGGGCAAAGGCGACCCGGCTCTTCATCCCTGAAGAATAGGTTTTTACGGGGTCATCAAAGAAATCCCCGACACCGGAGAGATCCTGTATCTTGTCGAGGGCTTTCGGGAGCTGGTGGCTATCCATTCCATAAATCTGGCAGATCATTTTGCAGTTGTTGCGGCCGCTCATATGATCCACGAACCCCCCCCGCAATCCCAGGGGCCAGGAAAAGTTGCAGTCTGAATGGATTTCTCCCGAGTCGGGGAAATCCATTCCGCCAAGGATTCTCAAAAGTGTGGTTTTGCCCGAACCGTTGACACCCAGGATGCCGAGGTTTGTCCGTTCCGGTATGGTGAAGGACAGATCCTTGAAGACATAATGCCTGCGGCCTTGGAGGACGTAGGACTTGGTCAGGTTTTCTGCCCGGATCATGGGCTGCGGGAGCGATGGGGTTAACTATCGCGCAAGGCGGTGGCCGTGCTGGAATTGATCATGGTGCGGGAGAGTGCGACCATTTCGGCCAGGCACCAAGTGTCCGTCGTGTCGATATCGATGGATTCCAGCAGCGGGGTGGGGAAGAGGAGTGGCTTTTCACCGATCCGTGCGTTGGTCTTGGAAAAGGATTCGCGGGTGAAGAGGTAGAGGTTGGAGTTTTCCTCGTACCAGGGCTCGAGGTCTTGCGTCCGGAGCAGGT
>JAYPDO010000108.1:7398-15675 GCA_038125285.1 Opitutia bacterium | reverse complement strand
AAGGATGGCCTGCCCAAGGATTTGGGTAAAGCGAAAGAATGGCTTGGCAAGGCTGCAGCCCAAGGTGACAATCTTGCCCAAAAGCGGCTCGACCTGCTAGTGAAGCTCTACAACTTGGACTAGCCCGGTTTCTTTTCGCAAACCACTTACAAGTCAGGGTTCAATTTGAACCGATTTTGGGATGCAGAATGCGTTCGCATATTCCCCTTCGGGAGGCAGGTCGAGGAGCGGCAAAAGTTTGTCCCGCTTGGCGTGGTACAACCCATAGTCATGTGATTTGAGAAAGCCTACGACGTCCTGGAGGGAAGATCCTGCACGGATTAGGCAGGAAGGGTTCAGTTCGATAAGGATTACTGGTTTGTCCTTTGCAATAGTGGCTTTCCCGCCCTCCAAGACAAAGGTCTCAAAGCCCTCTGTGTCAATTTTGATGAAATCGATCTTCCCTACATTGTTCTTGCTGCAAAAACCATCCAGCGTGGAAAGGCTTATGTCCACCCCCTCGGTTGCCCCGGGCTCAATGTAGGAGGCACCGGTGTTCTCCTCCACCACACAGATCTTCTCCTCTTTTTCCACATTGGAAAGCCCGATCCCATGTGCATGGATCACATCTTCCATAAAATTAATTGAGATATGTTTCCTAAACCGGTCGAAGATGGACGGGGTGGGCTCAAAGGCAAAAATTTGACAGTCTTTACCAAGGATCCGAGCCATGGTTAGGGAATAATACCCGAAGTTTGCCCCGATATCGAACAATGTGGAACGAGGCTTTAAAAAACTCTTCAGGTGGTAAACGTCCCACATGTCTTTCGACCCATACCAAAACAAGTCGGCCTGGACATGGTCACCGGGGCTCAACACCCATCTTAGCCCTTCCCGTGAAATCTCGATCTCCTCATTGATGTCAGCCCCAAGAAACTTCCTCAGGCGGCTATGAACCCACCATTTCCCACGATGGTTGAAATGGGTACCATAGTACTCCAAAAACCTGAATATCATCGAGTCACGTTTCATGGGCAACCCATTGGGCGGGAATGGGAACAAACGGGAACCCACGAAACACCTGCAAGCTGCGATAATGCCCCAGGAATGCTGTCAAGTCCGTGGGGAAAGCAACTTTGAAAATATTTCATGCCGAATTCTATCCCCAAAACAACTTGGAGGAAGCCGGAAATTCAACTGTAGGACATGCGTTGTCAACTCCATTGACCTTTACCCTTAGACCAGGCAACAAGGAAAACAAAGCGAACCAAATGCCCCCCCATTCCATATTCAGACTGGGGAAGAGCTAGAATTTGTAACGGAGGGCAACTTATTGATGTCCAAGTCATCAATCCCAGGCAGGCCCAGTGTTGAAATACTTCCAGGCCAACAAAATAACCTCGTTGTTATTAAATTAGTAAATGCGCCCAAGGCAAATTGCCAAGCAAAGCCAATGGTTTGCTTGTTGCCGGAAAGGGAGAGGAAACCCCTCCCTGAATCGTGGTAATGCGAAAACCCGATTTCAAAAAAGGGACTATGGCTCCGGAAGACGGTTGGAAGCTCGACTCTACCATAGAAAAACGGTCACCAACCCCACCAAAAACGGAGAAGCGTTCATAGACTTCCTTATCCTAGTGTGCATTGAGAAGGATGGAGGAGCAGGAAAGGCCGGATTCAAAGTTTGAAGTTATAGCCCTGCAATCCACGGAAAGGGAACCGGCCGCTTTAGAAAGGGTCCCGCATCCTCTACAACATTCAATGGGTGGTATGTACAATCCAACTCGAGCCGTATGTTTTCATTGAACGGACGTCCGATTAACAAGCCAATGGAATAACCTTCGCCCACATCGATATCAAGGATCGTGCCGTCAATGTTGGTGCTGCTTGCGGCGAAATATCCGAGCGGACGTGGAGGGTATAGTCCTGGAGGAATCTTGGTAAAAAGATGGGATGGCCTAGCAGGATGGGCAATAGGGCTGGAAGGAGGTTACGGGTCGACTTCAACATCGAAAATTCTAGTCGAGTTTGGAAGTCTTTGTTGTGGGTAAGCTACGAGGCCTGAAGTTCTGGTTTTTTCGATGGTTGTAACCCCAAAAAACCGGTCTGTAGGCAAGAGAAACTTTTGCTGGAATAAATTCTTATGAGCCAGCATAGTGAGGGGTATTGGTTATTCTTCAGATGGACAGTCCCAGGGGAATGAAAAACGAAGGAACCCCCATGGGGGCGATGACTCTGAAGGGAATGGATCCGAGCCAACGTCCCCAAGAGCGGCTTGAAGCCCATGGGCCGGAAGCATTGAGCGATACCGAACTACTAGCCATGCTGCTAAGGAGCGGTAGCCAGAAAATGGACGTCCTGTCCCTGGCCGCCTCGCTTATCACCAAAGCGAAAACATTGGGGGGGCTATTGAATTGGGATTTGTCGGATTTCACTAAGCAGCACGGGATCGGCAAGGTCAAGGCACTCCAGTTGATCACTGTGTTCGAGGTTGCCAGGAGGATATTGAGGAGTGAAAGCCCCCCGGCGCCAAGGTTTGACGCAGCGGGTGAGTTTTACGACTACATGCGCCCTTTGGCAATGGGGTTGAACGTGGAAAAATTCTGGGTGGTCAGCCTCAACGCAAAAAACCGGCTGCTCAGGCTGGAAGAGGTTTCAACCGGCATTGCGGGAGGTACAGTGGTCCATCCACGGGAAGCCTACAAGCAAGCGATAACGAGCGGTGCCTCGGCCATCATTGCGGCACACAACCATCCGAGCGGGGATCCAACCCCCAGCCGCCAGGACATGGAAGTTACCAGAAAACTTAGGGACGCGGGGAACGTACTCGGCATTAAGTGTACGGATCATATCATTTTGGGCATCCCTGACAGGGACCCGAGGGGGCTGGGATATTTTAGCTTCTTGGAGGCCAACATGCTACCGCAATGACCCCTTCGGCCAAGTATCCAAACCTAGTTCGTTCAACCGGGGTCACATTCCACCTTTCTACGATTGGGAAAATCTTTGCGACAATCCTTCCCCTCATACTTGCGGGCTTGCTTTTGACACCTATCGAAGGCCGCCTATGGGAAGTCGCCAAAAGGAACATCCTCCAAACCAGTGGTGGGGATACCTTTACCCAAGCAGGACAAGGAATGCTCCTGGCCACGCCGGGAGGGTTCAGGTCCCTTTTGGCCGACATCCAATGGCTGGGTACATGTGCTGCCTGGGAGAAAGAGGACGCCACAAAAACCCTCTCCAGTATTCAGTTCACAGTCGCCCTGGATCCCCGTCCGGCCTTCTTCTGGAGGAATGGTGCCAACATGATCGCCTACGATATGCGGCATTGGGAATCTACGGTTCAAACGATCGGGGGAGGTTCAGAGGGGGCGGTGGGGCAAATCCTGGCTCGGGCCGCGATCGATTTCCTAAGGCAAGGAATGAGGCAGCATCCAGGGGATTACACATTCCCGGTGGACATTGGCCACATCTATATGACGCGGTTGGAGGACTATGACGCTGCGGCAGAAGCCTATCTCCATGCATGCAAAAACTATGCGGACGTGCCTTACTATGTGGGCAGGCTCCATGCCCAACTCCTAAGAAAGGCAGGGAGGAATCGGGAAGCTTATGATTTCCTGGTCAAAGAATACACCGGGCTTCCATCCAACGACCCCTATGCACAGAAGGAACTTGTCCTCCGTAGGATCCGTAATTTGGAGGTTGAAATGGGAATACCGGTAGAAATCCGGTTCGAGCCCTAGTGGGATGTGGAGGGACCGGTGCTGCCTTGGGGTATCCGGATGCTTTCGACCAGGTGCTGGATCTCGGGCGGGGGCGGAGGTGTGAATTTGGAGACGGTGAAGGCTACGGCGAAATTGATAATCGCCCCGACCGAACCGAAGGCATTCGGGGAGATCCCGAGGAACCAATTCTCCTTCATGCTCCCCAGGAACTTGGTTTCCTCAATGAACATGATTCCCTTGTGCTGGAAAACATAGAGGAGGGTGACACCGATTCCAGCGATCATACCGGCAATCGCCCCTTGGCGGTTCATGCGCTTGTAAAAGATCCCCATCATCAGGACGGGGAAAATGGAAGACGCGGCCAACCCGAAGGCAATGGCAACGGTGCCAGCTGCGAAGTCAGGGGGATTCAGCCCGAAGTATCCGGCCAGGGCAATCGCCCCGGCCATGGAGAAGCGGCCTGCATTCAGTTCCTCTTTTTCAGAGATGTCAGGCTTGAAAATGCATTTGAGAAGGTCATGGGATACTGCGGAAGAGATGGCCAACAACAAACCTGCGGCGGTGGATAGAGCTGCAGCCAAACCGCCGGCCACCACAAGGGCGATCACCCAGTTGGGCAACTTCGCGATCTCGGGATTGGCCAGGACCATGATGTCTTTGTCCACATTGACCATTTCGTTCCCTTTCCATCCGTACTCATCCTCCGCCTTTTTTGCGAATTCTGGGTTCTTGTCATCGTAATACTGGATCCGCCCGTCCCCATTTTTGTCTTCAAATTTCAAAAGGTCGGTCTGTTCCCAATTTTTCATCCACGCCGGGCGGTCTTCGTATTTCAAGTTCCCTTCGGCCGATCCGACCTCACCAGGCTGGATCGTTTGCATGAGGTTCAACCTGGCCATGGAGGCGACCGATGGGGCAGTCGTGTAAAGGATGGCGATGAATACAAGGGCCCAACCTGCAGAGACCCGCGCATCTTTCACACTCGGGACGGTGAAAAAGCGTATGATCACGTGGGGCAACCCAGCTGTACCTATCATTAATGAGAGGGTATACGCCAGCATGTTCAACTGGCTACCCATCGCCTGGGTCGTGTATTGCTTGAATCCAAGTTCGGTTACCACTCGGTCCAGCCTGTCAAGCAAGTAGGTATTTTCCCCAACTGTGTCCCCAAGGCCAAATTGGGGAATGAAGTTCCCGGTCAGGTTAAACGAAATGAAGATCGCAGGGATCGTGTAGGCAAAGATCAACACTACATATTGGGCGATCTGGGTATAGGTAATCCCCTTCATTCCGCCCATGACGGCATAGACGAACACGATCCCCATCCCGATGAAAAGTCCGGTATTGTAGTCCACCCCCAGGAAACGGGAAAAGGCGACCCCCATCCCCTTCATTTGGCCGATCACGTAGGTCAACGATGCCAGGATCAAGCAGATGACAGCCACGATCCGGGTCGTCTTGCAGTAAAACCGGTCGCCGATGAATTCCGGGACGGTGAACTTACCGAACTTCCGCAAGTAGGGGGCAAGGAGCATGGCCAGGAGGACGTAGCCACCCGTCCACCCCATCAGGAAGACGGATCCGCCGTAACCGCTGAAGGCGATCAAACCCGCCATGGAAATAAAGGAAGCGGCGGACATCCAGTCCGCGGCCGTAGCCATACCGTTGGCAATCGGGTGTACCCCGCCCCCAGCGACGTAAAACTCACCGGTGGATCCGGCCCTGGCCTTGATGGCGATTCCGATATAAAGAAGGAACGTCGCCCCGACGACGCAGTAGGTCAAAGTTTGTAAATCCATGGCTTATTCCTCCTCCACCCCGAATTCATGGTCCAGCTTGTTCATCAGCTTCACATAAATGAAAATCAATAGGACAAACACGTAGATCGCACCCTGTTGGGCAAACCAGAACCCGAGTTTGAATCCTCCCAGCCGGACAACCTCCGTCCCCCGGGCACCAAAAAAGATCCCGAGCAGGATGAACGCGATCGCCCAGAGGAGGGGTATGGCGGTGTACCCATGGGAGGAATCCTCCACCGTGGAGCTGCTGACCCACCTAAATAAGGATGCAACCATCGCAATACAGCCCGCAATTACGCACAAATTTCCCAATGTGCGGAAAGTCAGCTCGTTGAGGAAATCGACCCAGAGGATCCCGCACCCGAAGGACACCAGGAACCAAACTACCAACAGGCGAGCCATGATTTTCAAGTTGTGGTGCCAGTACTCATGCTCACGGGCCGTTTTATCATTGGGCTCGTGGGCCGGCAGTTCTCCGGGTTGGGCAGGTTCTGTCATGATTCGGGTTTTGCGGGGGTTGGGACAGGGAAAGGTAGTTAGACTGGGAAAAGCCCACAGTCTGACAAGACTTATTACCTCAAAGGAAATACGCGTCCACCCCTTCGTGGGATTGGCAATATGCCTCCACATCCTCACGGGACATCACCATGAACGCAGTGGACAACGCATCGGAAACAGCGGCGGACGGTGCCTTTGCCCAGGTTCGGGTATGGCCTTCGGCAGGTTTTCCTGTCCGGGGATCCAGGACATGCGCCCCCTTCACCGACTTGCCCGACCCGCTTAATGCAGAACGGTTAAGCCAGACCGGTTCCCTTCCCGACTCTTCCCCGAAACCGACTTTCCAACCCACCTCCCCTTCAGGTGGATCCAAGGCCAACACCGTACTGCCTCCGCCATGGAGCAAGGCTTGGGGCAGATCCCAGTCATCCAGGAACAAAGCCAGTAGGTCCAACGCGAAGCCTTTGCCAATGCCGCCCAGGTCGATCCCTGCCCCGGAGGACTTGCAGTGAACCGTAAAATCTTCCTGGCTTAAAAGGTAGAGGCCGCGACGCTTTTCCTCGAATGCTTTTTCCATGGCTCTTTCGTCGATCCCTTTGATCTCGCCCTTTTCATTGCGGATGCTGTCCATCACCCTTGCCAACGAAACATCGAACGCACCACCCGTTTCAGCGGACAGACGGAAGGCCAATTCCAAGCAATCGAATACCTGGATAGCCACCCGGACGGACTCCCCGGCTTCCAAATTATTGACTAGGGATATGTCGCTTTGGGGACGGAACCGGGAGAGTTGGTCTTCCAACTTGTCCAACATGTCGAACGCCTCCCCGGCAGTGGAGGCAGCATATTGTTTGTCCTCCGTGGCCAGGAAGATCTCGAAGGTCGTAGCCATGGCCTCATGGGCAAACTTGTGGACAGGGGGCATGGCGTCGGACTCAAGGCTGGGAACCCACAAACGTGTCCCGGATCTTCTGGCTGTAAATCAGGTTCAGGGTGATCCCCTCCCTCAATGAATAGTCGGTGTAAGGGTCATAATATTCCTTGGTCAGCCGCTTTTCCAAGGCCTCCTTCAAGTCAGGATGCACGATGATGAACTCCCCGTCCAAGTACCCGTCTTCTGGAATCCCTGCAAAATAGGTGACCCTTGAAAAGTCCCTCAAATACCAAGGCAACGGCCAATGCTCAGCAACCGTGGGGGTAAAAACCTTGACCCGGCACCCGTTCCCCAGGTCGTGCAAATTGGAAAGGCTCCGGATTTCCTTCACCATCCTGAGGAAATCATCGGTAGTGTGGACGTATGCGTAAGGATTCCGCATGTCCGCGGCATAAGTCCGGGTCGCCAGGATCGCACGGCCATGAGACTGGAAGAGTGCCCAGGCGGCAACCAGGCAAAGCGCAACCTTCGCATCGTTAAACCGAAGTGCATGGAGCAACCGGTCGAACCCAAATCCGGCCAACAGTGCCGCCCCGAGGAGGAAATTCATTGCCAACCAAGGGGTCTTGTAAGGGATCAGGGAGTACAAAAGGAACACCACCAATGTGTAGACCGAGAGGAAGCGCATGGCCTTGGTGCGCCACTCGGAAGGCTTGTCCAGGAAAGCAAAAAGGACCCCTACCAAGCAACCTACGAGAATCGGCAGCTCGTTGCTACCGTACCCCTGTTCCCGGTAATTCAGCAAAATCCCCATGTACCAACCGAAAGGTTTTTCGTGCCCCTGTCCGCCTGCCCGGTCGACAGTATGGAAGTGAGTGGCGAACGCATTCCACACTCCCTCCCAATGCGAGAAGAAGGAGCTGAAAAAGACCACACCGACAACTACCCAAGCCCGCAATGCCCAGGCTGCGTCCCCCGGATCCCCAAGTTTCCGGAGGGCAGGTTTCCCTTCCTTCTTCAACGGGCCAATCATCAAAAGGGCACCCCCGGCCACCATTGCGGCGAATGAAAGGACGCAGGTCTCCTTGGTCGCATGCATGAGCCCGCAACAAATCCCGAACCAAACCGCCCAACTCCACGCCCGGGTAACTTGGTACCGCCAAAGGCAGGCCAACGCCCCCATTGTAAACGCCACAAAGGGCATTTCCTGGACGTAATACCGGCTGAAATACACAAAGATAGGGGAAGTCGCGATTAACAAGGAGGCGAACAAAGCACCGGCCATCCCGGTCGCCCCTCTTGCCAACCCAGGCAGCAAAAGGATCCCCACCCCGAAGGCGACCGGCACCAAACGGATCGTCCACTCGTCGATTTCCTCCAGGCTCCCCTGCCCTTTTAACCA
>JAYPDO010000108.1:2261-7298 GCA_038125285.1 Opitutia bacterium | reverse complement strand
TTCCCGTCTTGAAGCTCCTCAGGTAGCAAGGATTGTGGGAAGTTCTGGTAACAAACCGGCCTGGCAAAACGAAGGATCGCGCCTGTGCCCACGGAGGTCGAACGTCCGTCCGTAGTCGCCGGGTATGGTCCGCCATGGACCATGGATTGGCAGACTTCCACGCCGGTCGGGTACTGGTTGACGATCAACCGCCCGGCCTTGTCCTCCAGGGCGGCGACTAAGTCTCCACAGTCCGCCAAGTCCTCGTCAGTCCCGAACAGGCTTGCGGTCAACTGCCCATCCATTCCGGCGATGATCTTGCTGCATTCCTCGCGGCCGGAAAATTCGACCAGGAGTGTGGCCGGCCCGAAAACCTCGTCCGCCAACTCGGGGTTAGCCAGGAACTTTTCCCCGGTTGTCAGGAAAACGGCAGTACCAACGCTGCAGTTCCCAGCGCCGGCATCGGCATTGTGACGGGTCAAGGTCTCCACAGCGGGATTCCCGGCCTGGGCATCCAGACCCTTTTCGTAAGCATCCCGGATCCCGCTGTGTAGCATGGTCGCGGCCGGAGCACCTGCCATCTTGTCGGCATAAGCCTTGGCAAAGGCCCTGGATTCGTCGGATGCTCTCATAAAGACGATCCCGGGGTTGGTGCAAAACTGCCCGCACCCCATAGTCGCCGAGCCCTGGAGCCCGTTGACGATTGCCTCCGCATTCTCCTTGAGCGCTCCGGGCAGGATAAAGACCGGGTTGATGCTGCTCATCTCGGCATATACAGGAATCGGGTCGGGACGGGCGGCGGCAAGGTCGAAAAGTGCGCGGCCCCCAGCCCGGGAACCAGTAAAGCCGACGGCTTTGATGGCCGGATGCCGTACCAACTGGTTACCGACTGTCCGGCCGGATCCATAGAGCAAGGAGAATGTTCCTTCCGGCAAGCCGCACTCCTGAACGGCCTTGGCCACTGCATTGCCGACCAATTCCGCCGTGCCAGGATGGGCATGATGGGCTTTGACTACAACCGGGCATCCGGCAGCGAAAGCGGAAGCGGTGTCACCCCCGGCAACAGAAAAGGCTAATGGGAAGTTGCTGGCACAAAAAACGGCGACTGGCCCGACCGGGCGGAGCATGGAGCGGGTGTCCGGCTTGGGGATGGGCTGGCGGTCAGGGTTTGCCAAGTCAATCCGGGCATCCACCCAGGAACCCTCTTCCACGAGGGTGGCGAAAAGTCGGAGTTGGCCGCATGTCCGACCGGTTTCCATCCGGATCCGCGGCTCGGGAAGACCGGTTTCCGCCGGTGCCCGGGCAACCAAGTCATCCACGATCCCCTCGATGTTTTCCGCAACTTTGCGTAGGAACGCGGCCTTTTCCTTGCCGGAAAGGCGGGAGGTTCGTGCAAAGGCGGCCCTGGCCAATTTGCAAGCCCGGTCAACTTCGGCTTCAGTCGCGGAAGGGAAAGCCGGATCCAGCTTCTCGCCGGTGGCCGGATTAGTGCCATGGATGGGGGAATCATTACCAGCGCCACGCTGGTTTCCGATAATCGAGGTTCCTAATAACATTATTCGCAAGAGTTGGTATTTTGGTTTGAAAAGTTGAAACGGGCCGGGCCCGTTAATCAGCCGACACGATTCGCCAATGTCCCGATCCCATCGATGGAGATTCGGATCTCGTCCCCAGACTGCAAGGTAAAGTCGGTTCCAGGCACGACCCCGGTACCTGTCATCAGAAATACCCCGGTCGGGAAAGAAAGCTCGCGGAAGAGGTAGCCGGCCAAGTCTTCGAACGTCCTCTTCATCTGGGAAAGTTTGGTATCCCCTGAGAACACCACTGCCCCGTCCCGGAGGATTTCAAGCTGGATCCCAGTTTCCTTAGAAATCGGCCCGGGCAGCAACAGCAAACAAGGCCCGATCGCCGCAGCCCCGTCATAGTTTTTGCCCTGTGGCAAGTAGAGCGGGTTCTCCCCCTCGATACTGCGGCTGCTCATGTCGTTGCCGATCGTGAAGCCTTGGATTAGGCCACTGGAATTGATGAACAATGTCGCTTCCGGCTCCGGGACATCCCAACTCGAATCTTTCCGAATCCTTACATCCTCCCCAGGCCCCTTGACGCGGGCGAAGCTGGATTTGTAAAACAATTCGGGACGGTCTGCTTCATAGACCCGGCTGTAGAAGTCCCCTCCCCCAGCATCCTTGGATTCCTCCATCCGGGCTAAGCGGCTGGAAAAGTAGGTCACCCCTGCGGCCCACACCTCTTGCGTTCCCACCGGCGCCTGAGGCGACCGGGCTGCATCTTCAGCCCCTTCCGAGGCTTCGGCACCAGACAACAAACCGTCGACCTTGGCATACAGCCCGTCACAATTGATAAGCGCATCCCAGTCCTGGGAACCTTCGAGGAAGTAAAATTGCCCGTCCTTTTCAGCAACTGGGAAGGACGCGGTTTTGTAGAGTCGGATCATACTGGGGTTTTCCTAAATTGGGCAAATGTAGTGAAGGACTTCCCAAAAGGGGTTCAATGGAAAAACTCACTGGGGTTTTCAAAAACGCAGGGCGGGAGAGTTAATGCGGCCAGAATGTTCTTGCGAATACAAGGATTTGAAACGAGACTTTTTTTTCCATCATGACAGGAGAGTGGTTGCAACGCTTAGGGTTGGCTTGGACTGGATTCGCATTGGCCGTTTCAATATTGGATGCGAAAACTGGGTTGGACGGGGAAGAGGAAAAAGTCGCCCACACCTTGCGCCATTCCACGGCAAGTCGGCCGAACATCGTGGTCACAGACATTGACCCAAGGCTGGATTTAGTCAAAAGGGGGTTCGCTTTGGAAGAGGTTGCGAAAATGAACCATGGGACAGCAAGAACTCGCATCCGGAATGTCGAACTAATCCTCCGTGCCGCTGAGGAACTGGGTTATGGAGTCCAGGAGAACGGGACTCTGTCCGCGACAACCTCGTCATCGTCAAGTTTCCAATCCACCCCAATCAACAACACTTTTTATGAACTCTCCAAGACTTTGCCGGTTGAAGAGGTGCAAAAGATCCTTGAGGTGACTGCCCCTGTAGCCATCCGAGCCATCTTGGAACAGGAACTGGAAGCAATCCGCGATATCCGCGAAACGATTGAGCAAAGCACAGGTGGCACCACCGGCGACTCCCCTGACAGCACCCCTCCGGACGATCCGACAGACCCGCCGGATGGCGACCCCACAGAGCCTCCCCCTGACTTTAGGCCACCGGACGCCACCCTGGACATCTTCGCCGATGCGGCCCAACTAGTGAATCACCTCTTGACGGATGCCGTGGTCGGGAATGGGACGCCGAACCCAAACCGCGTCTTCAACCGCGGAAGGCTGATGGCCAACAGTTTCAATTATTCCGTGGTGGAACAAATCGCCGACGTTGCCGGCCACGGGGAGATCGCCGAAAGCATCCTCACCCATCTACGGGATGACCGCCTCCAGGAAAGTTCCCAATTCCAAGCAAGTTTGGCCGATGTCTTTTCCAACGACCTGAACTCCGACATCCTGGGTGCCCGGAGGTTTGAAAAAGTAGGCGACCTTTTCGGCCTGACCACGGACGACCTTTCCATTTTCACAGGCGAGGACATCATCTTCCTCCCGGACAGCGTGGTCGATGTCAGCAAATGGATGGGGTCCGCAGCATCTGCCACCGACAAGGCCAGGGTCTTCGCCTTTGGGGCGGCAGACGATGTTTTCATCAACGGCGATGTCCACATCACCAACCATGGCCACGAACCGATGGACCAAGCCCTGGCCATCGGTGGGGGCGGCCATTTGGTGATCGAAGACGCAGACATTTCCTACGACGGCTCCAACCTCGGTCTCGGCGCGGGACAAGCAGTCATCGTCATGAAGTCCTCCATTTCCACACAGGACCACCTCGCCATCGGTTCTCTGGGCGACATGATCCTGGAGGACGTAAGTCTGGCCGCAGGCAAAGGCAACCGCACTTTCCTCTACGCCCAAAATACCCTCGAAGCCAAGGGGTTGGAATTTTCGGACGGGCTCAGGCAAGTCTACATGGAAGCCACCACCGTGAACCTCCGGAATGTTGATTTCCCGGCCGGGGCTGAAGTCCGGCTGGTCAGCGAGCTGGGCGGAATTGACGGGAAGTACCCGAATTTCGGCACTGCCCACCCAGGCCGAGTCAACTTTATCGAGCGAGTCAGCTACGGCGGGAAGGAAAACCTTATGCACAACCGGTCGAGCTTCGACCAATTCGGACAGAATATCTCGATCGAACCCTTTGGCCAATGACCGGAATTCCCGCCCCCCAGGAATCCTTCCCTTTCCGCCTCCTTCCCTTCACGGCAACTTTCCTCCTGGGGGCTTCCCTGCTAAACGGAGCGGCCAGCATCAGGGACATCGGCCTGCAGCAAGTGGTGGAAGTCAAGGAACGCCATTGGGGAGCCAAGGCCGGATACCAATTCAGCATCCTCGGCCGTTCCTCCCCGTTCTTCAATGACGAGCCAATCCCGGACAAAGCCAAGTCCCTGGTCATGGTCAACTCCGCCTACCTCAATACCCACTTTGGGAACCATGCCTTCGGGAGCGGGATCATGCGTTACACCGCAGGAGCCGTCTTCTCCCGCACCAACCACCTGCAAAGCTTCATCGACTGGATTGACCACGATGCCCAGACCGCCTTCTTCGACGCCTCGCTTTACACCCCGGGCAACTGGATCTACCGGTTCGGCGCACGCGGGTCACGCCTTGTCACCTTGGAGGACGGCGAAAACCAATTCTCCGAGTTCACGCCAATGCTCTCCCTCACAAGGGTCCTTTACCCTGGCACCAAACACTATTTCTCCTTCCAGCTCTCAGGGGATTACGCCCTTACCGACTCCCTGGAAATCACTGGGACAGACTGGACGGCCGACCGCCTCGACCATTGGTCGGCGGGCATCCAGCTCAACCACTCCTGGATGTTCACCAATTCCTTGTCCCTCAACTCCTTCGGAGGGTTCAGCTACAACGGATACAGCAAAGGCATCAACCGCGACCGCAAAGACACCGCCTACTCCGCAAGCACATCCCTCCAATGGC
>JAYPDO010000108.1:0-2251 GCA_038125285.1 Opitutia bacterium | reverse complement strand
TTCAACGCCTCGGTCGGCTACTGACATGAAATTTCATTGGTCCACCTTTTTCTTTTTGGTCGCCAGCCTGGCTCACGCCCAGCAATACCGCCCCCAGCAACAGGGCTACAAGTTCGAAGTCACGGAATGGCTGGAAAGGGACGCCCAAGGCAAAGCAGTCTCCAGGGCAGACGAATATGCGGGAACCCTGCTTCTCAAAGGCCAAGCCGCACAAACCCCTCCTGCCATGCAGATGGAACTCCGGGGTACGACCGGTGAAATCGTCCGACTGGGGGACTCCACCCATTTCTCCCTCCTCCATGACCGCCAAGTCCGCCTCAAAAAAGGAACTGCCCTGCTTTACATCCCGCCAAACGACAGTGCCTTCCGCGTCCATGGCCCAACCAACGTCCTCACCCTCCACCGCTCCGGCACGGTCATGCTCCAAGCCACGACCAACGGGGGACTGAAAGTCATCGCCCTCCATGGCAACCTCCATATGGAACTCCCCACCGGCAGCGCGGAAATGGAACCGGGCAAACTCTACTTCGTCCTCCCCCAAAGCTCCATGCTCGGCAAACAGCTTCACGTGAACCTCCCCCTACTTCTCAAAACCTCCTCCCTCTGGACGGACTTCCCCCCTTCCCTTCCCACCAAGCGGAATATCGAATCCGCCGCCTTCCGGCAATCCTTCTTCACTACCCGGAAAACCCCGCTCTTCGTGGGCGATGCGAAATCCTCCGGGGACTTCGACCTCCTCCTCGTCAAACCCTGACACCAAGTCCGGGTGTCCAATTTCCCGGGGGATGGCACTCTAATAGGACACAATGCCGGAAACCGAACCTACAGACCCCGCCAAGGTGGAGGAGTTTATTGTGCTGCTCTCGCAGCATGACCCGATGTTGACCAACTATGTCATGGCCATGATGCCGGATGCGGCGGATGCCCAGGGTCTTTGGCGGGAGACCAAATTGGCCTTGTGGAGATCGATGCACAGATTCCAACACGGGACGAACTTCGGCGCCTGGGCACTGAAAACTGCGTTGTGTAGGATCCTGGACTTCCGGAAGCAGAAAGCCCGGGAGAACAAGCGGATATGGTTTACTGACGAATGCAACGAACTGTTGGCGGAAGAGTATGAGGCGAAACCTGGGGAGTATTTCGGGAGGTCGGAGAAATTGAAGGAGTGCATCGGGAAGCTCCAGCCCTCCCACCGGAAAATTTTGTCCCGCGTTATTTCCGGGACAAATCGGTGGAGGAGGTAGCGGCAAGGGTGCAACGTACAGTGGACGCGACCTACCCCGTCCTGAGCCGGATCCGTTTGATCTTGAGGGAATGTATCGCCGGAAAGGTCATGGAAGCATGACCCACTCAGAAGAGATAAGGCTTTCCGAATCAGCGGAAATGAAGTTTGACGCTACATTTTCATATGAAGATGCAAAGGTTTTGGAATCGAAGTTGAGGCAGGACCGGGAAGACCGGCGTCCATTTTTGGACCTATCTTACCAACATGCGGAATTGTACGCCCTCGGGGAAACCTTAGCGGTGAGGGAACGGACCCCAATCCTTAGCGAATTTGGACTGCATTGGAAGGCCGTCATACCACATGAAAAGCCTCACCAAACTAGGATAGCCATCCAAGTCTGTCACCATATGGTATCGATTTCACTGGTTCGCTAATGATTGAGGGGAACGGAAGATCCAAGGAACATTGCCAGAAGCAGCCAGACTCCATTCCCTACCGCCTGCGAACGCCTCGGACTCCACCGAAAAATAAAGAAGAAGATAGCACTCTACTGGAGGGAGCATTTGGCGGTTCAAAAAGCCTGGGAGGCAATTGGAAGACCAGCCTAGCTGGGCGTCAAATATTATGACACCCAGACGGAAGACAACTCCTTGGTTTACCATCCCCACTTGGCTGCCCCTTCCTCAACAGCTTGGACAGTTCCAATGTCTGGATCTACAGCGACAAGTCTCACCAAGGCTGTACATGTACTAACAGCTACCGATTCACAGCCACCGACGACATCCCGGCCGAATAACTCTGCCGCAAAGCCGACTCCCGCTGGATCCTTTACGAAAACATGCTCCGGGTCTCTAGAAAATGCGAATACAGCACCAGTTCAGAAACCGAAGACCCTGGATGGAAGAACGATTTATTAAAATGCGATTTTATTCATCCAAGTCAAAACTTTGAACTAACTTACACTGCCTCAAAAATTAGCGAAATAGTGAAGCGATACCCTATGGTGACAGCCTCGGAAGGCTATCC
>JAYPDO010000107.1:12696-15703 GCA_038125285.1 Opitutia bacterium | reverse complement strand
ATTAGCGAACCAGTGAAATCGATACCCTATGGTGACAGCCTTGGAAGGCTATCCTACTTTGGTGAGGCCATTCATATAGCGGGGCGGCCTTCCAAGGTGGTCCAAATTCGCTAAGGATTGGGGCGGCACAATGAAGCCCCCATTCTAGACACGATATCCACCGAGGATGGAATAGTCGAGGATGACCCGGCTTGTGTGCCCACGCCGAAGGCATTTCACATCCGTGTCTTCCGGCTCATTTTCAAAGACCGCATGACGGAAGTTAAAATTGCAGGCACCCGCCGCATCCGGGCCGGAGAATAGTGCCCCAACATGGGGGCAACCTGGACGGGTATCCTCAACCGGGGTGTCCAATTGCAACCCGTGGGCAAAATTAATGTTAGGGAAGGTGAGCTTCGGAAGTGGATCCCGAAGGAGTTCAAGCGACATTTTTGCAGCCAATTGGGCTGCAATTTCAACATCCCCCCGGGCTCGGCTGGGTTTGTGCCCTTTCACGACCCTGACCGCGTCATATTCGTCGGCTTGGATGTTTTGGCTAAAAGCGATGGAAGGAATCCCCCAGAACGTGGCCTCCAGCGCCCCGGCGACTGTCCCGCTGGCAAGGATCATTGGAAGGGTGACATTCATGCCGAGGTTAATACCGGAAACCACGATATCGGGCTTCTTCGGGAGTAGGCATCCTAGCGCGATATTGACACAATCCGTAGGTGTCCCGCCGATTTTCCAAGCAGGGACGCCTTCGATTTCAATATCCTCTACGGATACAGGGTCGCGGCGGGTCATCCCCCGGCCAATCCAGCTTTGTTCTTTGGAAGGGGCGGCAATGGAGAGGTTGAAATGGGGTGCGAGGCTTTTGACAAGGACATGCAGGAAGTAGGAGTCGTAGCCATCGTCATTGGTCAGGAGAGCGCTAGGTTTTTCAGACATGATTGGACGATTTTGAAATGGAAAGGGCCGGCCTTGGGAAGACCGGCCCTTTCGGTGTTAGGGTTTCAAATTAGTTGCTTAAACGATGGATCAAGCGTCAGCAGCAGCTGGATCGCCTTCGGGTTCCTCAGTCTCGGCAGGACGGTCGGCAGCACCTTGGCTTCCGCCCTTCTTTTTGTTCTCGAGGTCTTCGAGTGCGGCACGACGGCTGAGCTTAACCCGGCCTTTGTCGTCGATACCGATGCACTTGACGATGAGTTCGTCACCAAGTTTGCAGACATCCTCGGTCTTCTTGACCCGGAAGTCGGCCAATTCGGAGATATGGCAAAGGCCTTCCTTGCCAGGCAAACATTCTACGAATGCCCCGAACTCCTTCACGCCGCGGACAATGCCACGGTAGATCTTGCCCGGCTCGATCTCGCCAACGACCAGCTCGATTTCACGGATGGCCAGGGCGAGGGCTTCCTCGTTTTCGGTGTAGACGCGCACCTTGCCGCTGTTGTCATCGTCGATGTCGATGTCAGCTCCAGTGGTCTCGGTAATGCGGCGGATGTTCTTGCCACCCGGGCCGATGAGGGCACCGATCTTGTCCGGATCGATTTGCATGGTATGGATACGGGGGGCATTCTTGTTGAGTTCCCTTCGGTACTCGGGAATTTCCTCTGCCATACAATCCAGGATCTTCTTACGGGCGTCCGTCGCCTGCATTATGGCCTCCTTCGCGATGTCGAAGGGGAGGCCTTGGATTTTGAGGTCGAGCTGGAAACCGGTGATCCCTTCGCGGGTACCGGCAATTTTGAAGTCCATGTCGCCAAAGTGGTCTTCGGCACCGAGGATATCAGTCAGGACGACGTGTTTGTTAATCTTGCCATCTTCGCCACGCTGGGTGACCAAGCCGGCGGAAATCCCGGCTACCGGGGCGAGGATGGGCACACCGGCGTCCATCAACGCAAGGCAACCGCCACAAATGCTGGCCATGGAAGTGGATCCGTTGGAGGACATGACTTCCGAGACTAGACGCAGTGTATAGGGAAATTCGTCTTCCGCAGGGATGACTGGGAGCAAGGAGCGCTCGGCCAGGGCACCATGCCCGATCTCCCGGCGTCCGGTAAAGCCGAAACGGCCACATTCCCCTACCGAGTATGGGGGGAAGTTGTAATGGAGGATGAAGGACTTTGAAGTCGCACCACCCGAAAGGCCGTCCATATCCTGGACATCGCGGGAAGTCCCGAGGGTCGCGAGGACAAGGGCTTGGGTTTCGCCACGGGCAAACAATGCGGAACCATGGACCTTGGGCAGGACATCCGTATCGCAGGAGATCTCGCGGAGGTCAGCCGGGCCACGGCCATCCACCCGCTTGCCCTTGTCCAGGATGTTGCCGCGGTACACGGTTTCCTGGAGCTCCTCGAATGCGAGGTTCAGGTTGATGGCGTTGGACTCTTCGTCCTCGGTTCCGACCTCGGCGTTGATGGCCGCCAAGGCTTCTTCCTTGATCGCGCTGACGCCGACTTCCCGGTCTTTCTTGCTGTCGGTGAACATGACATCCTCCAACTTTGCCCCGGCGACGCGTGTGCAAATTTCCAGGATCTTTTCGTCGCAAACCACCTTCTCGAACTCGGCCACTTGTTTGTTGCAGATAGTCCTGAGTTCTTTCTGGGCAGCGATGAGAGGCTGGATGGCTTGTTGGCCAAATTCAAGGGCTTTGATGAAATCTTCTTCAGGGATCTGCATAGCAGCCCCCTCGATCATCAGCATTTCCGTCTCGCTCCCGACATAGATCAGGTCGAGGTCGGAGTCGTAGCGCTGTTCAAACGTCGGGTTCGTGACAAACTCGCCGTCAATCCGTCCGACGCGGACACAACCGATAGGGCCGTTCCAGGGGATGTCGGAAGCCATGAGGGCGGCGGAAGCACCGTTAACCATCAATACATCAGGGTCGTTCTCCTTGTCACAAGCAAGGAGAAGGCCGATGACCTGCACTTCGTTCATGAAGCCCTTGGGGAACAAGGGGCGCAGCGGACGGTCGCAAAGGCGGGAGGTCAGGATTTCACGCTCGCTCGGGCGGCCTTCGCGCTTGAAG
>JAYPDO010000107.1:252-12686 GCA_038125285.1 Opitutia bacterium | reverse complement strand
CCCCCCGGGGAATGTCCCGGCGGCAGCGAACTTTGCCCGGAACTCGACAGTGAGGGGGAACCAGTCCTGGCCAGGACGACGGGTGCTGGCCGCAACGGCGGAGACGAACATGACGGTCTCCCCGAGGGTAAGGGTTACGGCACCATTGGCCAGGTTGGCGATCGAACCGGTGGAGATCTCGATCCCCAAGCCTTCGGCTGTTACAGTATGCTTCTGTTTCATTATGTATGTGTATTCGTATTCGTTTGGTCTGCTATTCCAGTGGCCCGGACTGAATACAATACCCATACCGGATCACAACGGGGCGGATCCCCGGAGACTGGAGATGCGATGGAGTTTGGTGGATATGCCGAACGGCAGGCGGAGGGGCATTTCCGGGCTTACAGTGCCCGGAACCAACCGCTTACCGGCGGAGACCCAACTTCTGGATGATCGCCTCGTAGCGCCCGTAGGCATGCTTTTTGAGGTAGTCCAGAAGTTTACGGCGGCGGCTCGTCATCTTGAGTAGGCCGCGGCGGGAATGGAAGTCCTTGCGGTTGCTGCGCAAGTGCTCGGTGAGGTTGCTGATCCGTGTAGTGAGAAGTGCGATCTGCACTTCGCAGGATCCCGTGTCCTTGTCATGGACCTGGTTGTCTTTGATGATATCTGCTTTGTCTGACATAGTTTTCTTCTTTCTTCTCGATTTTCAGGACAACCCACACAAGGGAAATGCCGAATCCCCAGCACCATGCCGGGGAAACCGTTCCATACCCCGATATGGGGCAAACCGAGGAACCCCCGACCGACGGGGATTCTCACGCTAAATCTGGCGAAAATGGGGAGGTTGGCTTTCGGTGCAAGCGGAAAATGGGACACCCATGGCAAAAATAAGCCTAGCGGAAGGCAATCCGCTGGATCCCCTCGCAGCCCGGGACGCTTTGCAAATTCTCAAGGATGCCCCTTTTCATGAATTCCAACTCCTGGCGGACCATGGGATTGGCGACCCGGATCAACAGGTTATCCTCCCCAAACAACTTCGCAGGCTCGCAAGAATTCATG
Organism: Opitutia bacterium; assembly: GCA_038125285.1. Taxonomy (GTDB): domain Bacteria; phylum Verrucomicrobiota; class Verrucomicrobiia; order Opitutales; family JABJCN01; genus JAYPDO01. Next base: position 11,648 of record JAYPDO010000107.1, on the reverse strand, counting down.
AAGCGTGCCCCGATGATGATCCCCCAATTATCCCGGATCGTGTCCTCCAGCTTCGGCTCCTCGATCCGGTACCGGTCGAGCAAATGCCCGACCAAGCCGTCCAAACCCCGCATTGTATGGGGACGCACTACATGGTCAGGAGCAGGCAGCCCCCGGAAAGAGGCAAGAAGGCGCTCGGTATCCAAGTCCATCGCCTCAACCACCAGCCCGGACCACCCGGAAATCCTTCCCGACAAGAAAAGCCTCCACGGCATCCCGCTGGTCCCCTTGGATCTCGACGACCATACCCTGCATTTTTCCCCCCGTCCCAAGACGCTTCTTCAAAGAAGCGAGCAAATCCAGGATCTCCGGGGCGGAAATATTCTCGAAATCCTTTAGCAAAGTAACCTCCTTACCGCCCCGGCCCGCCTTTTCCCTACGCATTTTAACAACACGCTTCTTTTTGGCTGCGACAGGAACCGTGACCTCGGAAAGGGATCCGGACACGCCCACTGGAAGCCCCTCCGTAGACAGCCCAGAAAACGGATTGTCCCCGAAAGACCCGCCGGCCCCATCCGTCGGTATACGCTTCAGCTTCCTTGCCATTAACTCGAAAAGTGAGGGAAGAGCATGTGTTGTCCACCAATAAAAAATCAGGAACCCCCGTCCAAATCCACGGTCATCCCGTCCATCCTCCGCTTCAACTCAGCAGCCCCCAAATCCTTCTCCTTCGGGACACCGGACGCATCAAGGCCATTCAAAAGCTCGCACCTTACCTCGACCATACTGAAGGGCTTGGGCAGGTAGAACCCGTCCCAGGACTTCAAACGCCATGCGGACGTAAAGTTCGGGCACAAAAGCAAAACGGGGGATTTTGCTATCCTTGCCACCAAAAATGCACCGGCCTTCATATCATAACAAGGCCCGCGGGATCCATCGGGGGTCACCGCAACATCATGCCCAGCCTTCAGATTGTCAAACAATTCCCTGAATGCTGCCGTCCCGCGGAAATGCCTCGACCCCCGAACGGCCCCGATCCCCATCATTCGAAAAAATGCGGCCAACCACGCACCGTCCTTACTGGCGGAAACTATCCCAAATACCTTCCGGCCAGGACGGAAACGCCTGTAAATCTCGGCAGCCAGGAACAAGCGGTTGTGCCAAAGCAAGATCACGGCCGGCTCCTGTTGGTAATACAAAGCCAACCGGTCTGCATCCGACCGGAAACGGAAACGCAACGTACGCCCCCAAACCCGCATCACTAAACCTAAGGGCCATAGAAACAAGTACGACAACCACTCCAATTCCAGCACACTCCTTCCCTGCTCTCCTGGATTTTCTTCCGTCATAAATCTGCACAGAAAAAATTTTCTTTTCCACATTGACAACCCCTGAAGGATGAATTTCTTCGACCACTTCAACTTACCACTGGGGTGGTAGTTCAGTTGGTTAGAACGCCGGCCTGTCACGCCGGAGGTCGCGGGTTCGAGTCCCGTCCATCCCGCCATTTTACAAAACGCCAAGACGAAGTCAGGGCGTTTTTTTGTTTTCCAAACCATGGTCTGGGAACCAGGAAAAAAAGACACAAAAGCGTGAGCCAAGGGAAGGAAATGGAGGCGCGGGCCGGAATCGAACCGGCGAATAGAGGTTTTGCAGACCCCGGCCTTACCACTTGGCTACCGCGCCGCACTCCATAATGGATGAAAGATTGAAGATGGTGACTGGTTCGCAAGGGTGCAACTGAAAAATTTCAGATGCGGAGGAGGAGCCGGAGGTTTTCAGTGACGGACTGGAAATATCCGTCCGTCAGGTCTTTAAAGAGGAAGAGATAGAGGATCGCTCCGAAGGCGAGCATCGGGCCAAATGGGATGTGGATCCCGAGGCCAACCGTAGGGGTATCCGCGCTTTGGGTTTCGTCCCCGGAGCTTTTTGGGGGGCGGAGTTTTTGGATGACAATGAATGGGAGGAGGAACAGCAGGCCGCAAAATGCGCCGCCAAAAAGGCTGAAGACAGCGCCTTGCCAACCTGTGAATGCCCCGATGCAACCGAGGAGTTTCACGTCCCCTTCCCCCATGGCTTCTTTGCGGAGGGCGGCTTCGCCAAGCACACCGATCCAGTAGATGGCCGCCGAGCCGATGAAGAGGCCGAGGAGGGATTCCATCACGCTGAAAAAGTTCGCACCTGGACCATTGCCTTCAATGCAGTGGAGTTGGGGATACAAGCAGGAGAAAAGGACGCCCATGACTGCACCGCCAACGGAAAAGATGTCGGGGATAAGCATGTGGTCGAGGTCGATGAAAACAGACGGGACCAAGCAGCAGCACAGAAGCATTGTCCCGATGGCAAGGGGTGGGTTGTGGAGGCCGTATAGTTGCCAGGAGGCAAGGAAAAGGAGGCCGGTCAGGAGTTCGACGACCGCATAGCGGATACTGAACTTTGCCCCGCAACAACGGGCTTTCCCCCTGAGGAGGAACCAGGAAAGGACTGGGATGTTGTCCAACCAACGGACGGGCTGGCCACAGGAACAGGTGGATCCTGGGGTGACGACGGACTTGCCTTCAGGAATCCGGTATATGCAGACGTTGAAAAAACTGCCGAGGCAGGCACCGGTGCAAAAGAAGAAGATTTGGAATACCCAAGGAGCCGCTTGGGCGATGAGGGCAAGGTTGGCCATGGGTCAATTGGTCTGAAGGGGCGTACCGATTCAGGACTTTCCAGGGGAAGATTGGATCCTAAGCATCTTGGAGGGCTGCGAACATGGCATCGACAGGGACTTCGGCACCAGTCCAGTAACCTAGGGATTTGGCGGCTTGGTGGACAAGCATGGAAAGACCGTTGGAAGCCAGGCAACCGAGCTGGCGTGCTTGCTTGAGGAGGGCGGTTTCGGGTGGATTGTAGATCATGTCATAAACACGGAGACCGGGAGGGAACTTTGTAAGGTCAGCCGGGAACGGGTCACCGGCCTTGAGCCCAAGCGATGTGGCGTTGATGAGTATGGCGTCCTCGGGCATCCGGGATGACGGGGGAGCGGAGAGGGGGAAGGTTTCCATGCGCCCTCCGGTGTCGCCAATGCTATCTAGCAGTTCCTGGAGACGGGCTTGGGACCGGTTACCAAGCCAGACTTTGCGGGCTCCGGATTCGAGGCACTGGACGGCCGTCGCCCGGGATGCCCCTCCTGCGCCAAGCAAGATGATGTCAGAACCTGGGATGGAAGCCCCAAGGTCTTGGAGCAAAGCGGTCTCGATGCCATAGCCATCAGTATTGCGTCCGGTGAAACCGTGCTCTTCGCGGATAAGGGTGTTGACCGCACCCATCTTTTCGGCAACCGGATCGAGGGTCGCGACCAGTTCGAGGGCTTCAACCTTGTGGGGGATGGTGAGGTTAATCCCTTGGAAGTTGTTGATATGGAGGGCGACCAGGGCTTCGGGGAGGAGTTCGTGCGGGATGTCGAACGCGTAATAACGCCATTTTGCAAACTCCCCGCCCATCTTGGCCAACGCCGCATTGTGGATCCTGGGCGAGAGGGAGTGGGCGATGGGATGGCCCAACACTGCGAGGGAGGGACCGGGGAAACTCCAGTCTTCCAGGTCGGGAAGTTGGTAAACTTTATTTGTGGGCGGAGTGCTCTTGGTAAACGCGCTCAAATTCATCGACAAAGGAGGAAAACCGGTCGGAGAGGTCGGATTGGTTGGCAAGGTCGTACTGATGGGCCAAGTTGCGGCAGCACCGGCAAAGGATTTCACCAACGGGGGTGGGCTGGAAGAAAGCATCCTCGGGGTAGACCCCGTTTTCCCGAAGGAAGTTCTCAATATCACCCCGGGAGAGGATCGTACCGCTGGTGAAAGGGTCTATAAAAAAAGGTTCCACGCCCTCGAAGCATCCGAGCATGAACCGGATCGGGAAGCCGAGGGGTTCGAGGTGGAAATTGCATCGCCCAGCAACCAGTTGGTAAACGAGGGACAGACTGAGCGGGATGCCCCGGCGGCGTTCAAGGACAACACCAAGGAAGCTATTTTGTGGATTGTAAAAATCTTCTACAGCACCCCGGAATTCGTACTCGTGGAAAAGTACCCTGTTGATCGCCTCACAGGTCTGGCGAGGCGAAGCATTCTCTACAAGCAACTCCTTTACGCGCCCTGCCATTTCGTTGAGGAGATTTTGGTAATCCTCGACGGAGCGGTCGACATGGACTGTGCGCTCAAGCAGGAGGGAACCGGTCTCTAACTCGTAGTTCATCGAGCCAATGAACTCCCGGAACTCGGAGACTGTATTGATTTCGCCAAGCTCCCGAAGAAAATAACGGGCGTGCCTTGCCAAGCCTTCGCTTGAGCCGTCCAGGATCCCGTTCAGAAAAGCAACCCCTTCTTCCCCATGGTTCCGGAGGGCGTCGGCCAACCCTTTGCGGACGATGATATCTTCATCGTCCAACAAGTGGAGATATGCCTTTTTCAGTTGCTTTGAGAGGGTGTCCATTCGCCTTGGATAGTAGATGGATAGTGGCCTGGGGATGATACCCCGTCAAACGGAAAAGCGATCCTCAGGACACAGCCGGACGTTCGCCAAAGAGCATCGTGCCTACACGCACTTGCGTGCTGCCACATTTTACCGCCATCCCAATGTCGCCGCTCATCCCCATGGACAGTTCGGGGAAAGGGCGGCCAAAAACCCCTGCCATCCGGTCTCGGAGTTCCCGGAGAGTGGAGAAGGCCAGTTCGGCATCGGAAGGATTTTCGGAGAGGCGCCCGATGGTCATAAAACCTTCTAGAATAAGGTTAGGGCAATTGAGCGCGGCTTCCACCAAGGCCGGTGCATCGCCTGGTTGGATGCCGTGTTTGGCCGGATCTTCGGCAGTGTTCACCTGGATAAGGATGCGAAGGGTTTGGCCCGATTCCCCTAACAGCCTGTCGAGACGTTGAACCAGCTTTTCGCTATCCACACTTTGGATCCTGTCAAAAACCCCTACGGCGGCTTTCACTTTATTGGACTGGAGATGCCCTATCAACTCCCACTTCATGTCCCCGGCATACTCAGCGGCTTTCCGAACCCCTTCCTGGACAAGGTTCTCCCCTACTGACGCAAACCCGGCCAATTCAGAGAACCTGACGGCATCCAAAGGCAGACGCTTGGTGACAGGAAGGATGGTGACCGAGCCCTCTTCCCTGCTATAATTTTTACAACATAGGGACAACTCTTCCCGCAAATGCCGCAAGCTGTCCTGGAACCCATCGAGTGTCTTCATAAGTTTCTGTAATACCCCCTTGATTTCATTAGAAAAATTTATTTACTCGCACCCTTTCCTGAAAATACCTGCTCTACAAAATGCACATAGAAAACCTTAAAGTCTTCTGCGACCTAGTACAAAGCAAGAGTTTTTCCAAAGCGGCAAAACTCAATGACATCACCCAGTCGGCAGTCAGCCAACAGGTACGATCCATGGAGAAGCATTTCAACACGCTGATCATCGACCGTACCCAGAAGCAATTCAACCTCACCCAGGAGGGGAAGTGCCTGTTCAAAGGGTTCAAGGACATCATGAAGCGCTACGACAGCCTTCATCACGACATCCTGGAAATGAAGAAAGTTCTCAGTGGAAATATCCAAATCTCCACGATCTACAGTATCGGCTTGCACTCCCTGCCCGAGCACCTTCGCACATTCATGAAGGAATTCCCCTCCGTTAATATACGGGTGGAGTACCGCCATGCCAATTTGATTTACGAGGATGTCTTGCAAGGCGCGGCGGACATGGGGATGGTCGCCTACCCGGAAAAACAGCCCGGGTTGGAAATCACGCCTTACGCCCAAGAGAAGCTCGTTCTCGCGGCCAGCCCCGAACATCCGCTGGCCAAGAAGAGCGCGATCAACCTGAAGGAGCTGAAGGGGCAAAATGCCATCGCTTTCAGCGACGAGATCCCGACCCGCCTCTACCTCAACGAGATACTGGAAAAGGCCGACATTGACATGCCCGTCGTCATGGAGTTCGACAATATCGAGACCATCAAACGTGCAGTGGAAATCAACATGGGCATCGCTATCTTGCCCGACGTGACCATAGAGCGGGAAGTCAAGCAAGGGATCCTCAAGGCGATCACCATCAAGGACAAGGATTTGGTACGCCCTATGGCCATCATCCGGAAAAAGGACAGGGTCATGCAGCCTGGGCTCAAGCAGTTTTTCCGCTACCTAGTGGACGGCAGCCTGGAACCCATCATAGAAGACGAGGAATAATCCTGGCCTCCTTCGTCAACTACGGATGCTAATTGCGGGAAAGCCACCCCTAACGCACATCCGGGTAACTCCCGAGCCACTTCACTACCGAACACATCCCCTCCAGCTCCGCAAAGGCTTCTTTGACAGGTTTTTCCTCGAAATGGCCGATGCAGTCAATGAAGAAGTAGTAGTCCCAAGGCTTCTTCCGTGAAGGGCGGGACTCGATTTTGCAAAGGTTGACGCCGCGTTTGCTGAAAGGCTCCAATGCCGCCTGGAGCGCGCCAGTCTTATCTCTTAGGGAAAAGACGAAGCTGGATCGCTGGGCGACGCACCTCTTACCCGCCGGACCAGACTTCTTGCCGATAACCAGGAAACGGGTGATGTTCTCCATATTGTCCTGGATACCCTTCTTCAAGATGGGAACCCCATACAAATCGCCGGCCAAGCCGGCCGCAACAGCACCGACCTCCGGGCGCTCTTTGGCCAATTCAACCGCATGGGCCGTGCTGGAACAATTCACTAGAACCGCGTTAGGAAGGTGTGTACGAAGCCAATCCCGGCACTGTCCCAGGGCCTGGTCCTTGGAATGGACTTCCATGATTTCCCCTAACGGACTCCTGGAAAGCAAGCAATGCTCGATAGGGAGGTACACCTGGGCAGTGATTTTCAGGTCCGATTCGGCCAACATGTCCAAAGAATGGAACACAGCCCCCTCAGTGGAATTTTCAACCGGGACAACCCCATAGTCCGCCTCCCCTTTCTGAACGTGGTAAAAAACGTCCGGAATGCTGTTGAATGACTGGTAATTGACACTAGTGCCAAAATTCTTGAGGGCAGCCTGCTGGGTAAAGGTGGCTTCCGGCCCCAAATACCCAATCAAAAGGCGTTTCTCCAAAGCGATGGAAGCGGAAATGATCTCCCGGTATATCCCCCGGATCGCAGGCGAATCCAGCAAGCCCCCGGCCGCCAGTTTCTCCAACTTCCGGAAAACTTCTTCCTCCCGGACAGGCACATACATTTCAGCCCCCATCCCGGCTTTGATGTGACCGATTTCTGCAGCCAAGCCGACACGTTTGTTCAGCCGTTCCACGATTTCTCGGTCGATCAGGTCTATTTGTTCGCGCAGCTCTTCCAGGGTCATACCCCCAGCCCTTAGCTGAAAATCCAAGTGCCGTGAAGCAAAAACCCGTTCCCCATGAATTGCCGTCCAATCCTAGATGGGCACACGGAAACATGACCACGCGGGGTTGAAACATCTGTTAAACCAAAAGCCAACGAATGGGCAGAAGGCATCCAATAGCCTCCCTCGACAGGGTGGGTAAATTTCGGGAACTGGCTTTTTCCAGCTTGCCCATGCCATGCCTCGCCCCATCCTCCGCACCCCTTCCAGAATTTTCACCACCAAATCCAAGAGTACCATGGCAGACATCAACCCACGTGCCCATTCCTGTATCATCAATGACGGTAAAGACCGCGCACCGAACCGCTCAATGCTTCGGGCTGTCGGTTTTAAAGACGAGGATTTCAAGAAACCGGTCGTAGGGGTCGCGTCGACGTGGAGCATGGTAACCCCCTGCAACATGCACATCGACGCCCTGGCAAGGGAATCGGAGGCCGGGGTCAATGCCGCAGGGGGCAAGGCCATTGTCTTCGGTACGATCACTGTGAGCGACGGGATCTCAATGGGAACTCCAGGGATGCGGTACTCCCTGGTATCCAGGGAAGTGATCGCGGACTCGATCGAAACGGTTGCCGGGGCAGAAGCTTTTGACGGGGTGGTCGCAATCGGTGGCTGCGACAAAAACATGCCCGCCTGCCTTATCGCACTGGCGCGGCTGGACCGTCCGTCGGTTTTCGTTTACGGAGGTACAATCCTTCCCGGCATCCACAAGGAAAAGCCAGTCGATATCGTCTCCATTTTCGAAGCCGTCGGAAAAGAAGCTGCCGGAGCCATCGATGAGAAGGAACTCAAGGAGATCGAGTGCAACTCCATTCCTGGCCCCGGGTCTTGCGGTGGGATGTACACGGCTAACACCATGGCCTCCGCCATCGAAGCCTTGGGCATGAGCCTGCCCAATAGTTCCGCCCAACTCGCCGTCTCCAAGGATAAGGAGGCCGACTGCCGAAATGCGGGGGCAGCGGTTTTGAATTTGTTGGAAAAGGGGATCAAGCCCAGTGACATCATGACCAGGAAGGCTTTTGAGAACGCCATTACCGTGGTCATTACCCTGGGCGGTTCGACCAATGCCGTCCTTCACCTTCTGGCCATGGCCCATGCTGCCGGGGTTGGACTCAGCCTCGACGATTTTACGGAGATCGGCAAACGCGTCCCCGTCCTGGCCGACCTCAAACCCAGCGGCAAGTACAACATGTCCCACTTCTGCCGGATCGGCGGCCTCACCCCGCTCATGAAAATGCTCCTGGACGCCGGGCTTCTCCATGGGGATTGCATGACCGTAACAGGCAAGACCGTCGCAGAAAACCTCGCCGACGCGCCTGCCTACCCTGAGGACCAGGACATCGTCTACCCTCTCGACAACCCCATCAAGCCGGACAGCCACCTCCGCATCCTCTACGGCAACCTTTCCCCGGAAGGTGCCGTCGCCAAGATATCCGGCAAGGAAGGACTCCAATTTTCCGGCAATGCCATCGTCTTCGAGTCGGAGGAAGACGCCCTCCAAGGCATCCTCCGCGGTAAAGTCGAAGCCGGGCACGTCATCGTCATCCGCAACGAAGGCCCCAAGGGCGGCCCGGGCATGCGCGAAATGCTAGCGCCCACCTCAGCCATCATGGGCCGTGGCCTTGGCAAAGACGTCGCACTCATTACCGACGGACGCTTTTCAGGTGGTAGCCACGGCTTCGTCGTCGGCCACATCACCCCGGAAGCCGCGGTCGGCGGCCCCATCGGCATCCTCAAGGACGGTGATCCCATTACCATCGACGCGGAGAAAAACGAAATCAACCTCGACCTCCCTAAAGACGAGATCCAAAAACGCCTGGACAACTTCAAGGCACCAACCCCGAAAGAAACTAGGGGCACCTTGGCCAAATATGCCAAACTCGTCTCCTCGGCCTCCTTCGGTGCCGTCACCGACAAAGACCTTTGAAGCTCTCAGCCATTAGCTGTTAGCACTTGGCTTTTCAAACCTGACAACTGTCACCTTATACCTCCTCATGAGCTGGCAACGATTCCAAGAACATCATTACACCTTCCCAAACCTAGATTTCGCCATCGATATCAGCCGCATGGCTTTCCCGGACGATTTCCTGGCCAAAATGCAGCCAAAGGCGGACAAGGCAGTGGCGGACATGAAGGCACTTGAAGCAGGTGCGATCGCCAATCCTGACGAAGGCCGGCAAGTCGGCCACTATTGGCTGCGCGCTCCAGAACTAGCCCCAGATGCAAGCATCGTCGACTCCATCAAGGAAACCCTGGGGACGATCGGCAACATCACGGCATCAATCCACAATGGCGAAACCCAAGGGGTGGACGGGAAATTCGAAAACCTCCTGGTCATCGGGATCGGAGGATCGGCACTCGGCCCCCAATTTGTAGCCCAAGCACTCGGGCACCCGGAAAAGGACAAACTCACCCCCTTCTTCTTCGACAACACGGATCCCGAAGGCATGGACATTGTCCTCGCTCGACTCAGGGGTCAACTAGGCAAGACCCTCGCCGTCGTAATCTCCAAGTCAGGCGGCACCCCTGAGACCCGTAACGGCATGCTCGTGGCCGAAGCCGCATGGAAATCCGCCGGGCTGGACTTCGCAAAACACGCCATAGCCGTAACGGGAAAAGATTCCAAACTGGACAATTATGCCAAGGTAAACGGTTGGCTCCACCGCCTCCCGATGTGGGATTGGGTCGGAGGGCGCACTTCCGAGACAGGACCGGTCGGCATCCTCCCAGCCGCACTCCAAGGCATCGATACCGACCAACTCCTGGTGGGCGCCAAGGAAATGGACGCCGTAACCCGGGTTCCGGATACCAAACAAAACCCTGCACTCCTCCTTGCCCTCATGTGGTACCACGCCACAAACGGAAACGGGGAAAAGGACATGGTCGTCCTCCCATACAAAGACCGACTCCAACTCTTCTCCAAATACCTCCAGCAACTAATCATGGAGTCCCTGGGGAAAGAGCTCGACCTCGACGGCAAGACCGTGAACCAAGGCATCGCGGTTTACGGGAACAAAGGCTCCACGGACCAACACGCCTACGTCCAGCAACTCCGCGAAGGCACCAACAATTTCTTCGCCACTTTCATCGAAGTCCTCCAAGAAGCAACCACGCCCCCTGTGGAAGTGGAAGAAGGGATCACATCCGGGGACTACCTCCAAGGCTTCCTACTGGGTACCCGCCAAGCCCTGCACGACAACGGGAGGGAATCCGTCACACTGACCATCCAGTCCGTCTCCCCAAGGAGCGTGGGGCAACTCATCGCCCTCTTTGAACGAGCTGTCGGATTCTACGCAAGTTTCGTCAACATCAACGCCTACCACCAACCCGGAGTCGAAGCAGGAAAGAAAGCCGCCGCCAGCATTTTGGAGCTAAACAAAGCCATCCAAAAACATTTGGCGTCCAACAAAGGAACCGCCTACACCGCCGAGACCCTTGCCGCTGCAATCGGCCAAGGTACAGACCCTGAGACGACTTACAAACTCCTTTGCAGCCTTGCGGCCAAACCGGAACCCAGGATCCAGTCCCAACCGGCTACACCGTTTAAAGACACAAAATTCATTTACAGCTAGCATTAGTTGCGCACTAAGTGGGCTTCGGCGGAAGGCCACTGGCAATTCAGTTGGAGCCCGTTTCCCAATCCACCCAAGCTGAGACCCAAACCCAGGAATGTAAGGTGGCTCGATGACTGCCCTTCAAAAGCGTGCTGCGTATAATCTCCATCGCTGCCAGCGCGGCCGCCGTGTTCTTTTGGAACCACAAGTAAAAGCCCATTGCCCAAAAGGAAACCTTTATCCAGGAATCCGAATTCCTGGTCGGTTTCCCTGAATTCGCGAGGAGTACCAACAACGAAAACACCTTCACCCGCCTGAACCGGGTGGAAACCCTATCCAGTGTGAAGGCGTCCGCCTTGGAATACCCAAGACAAGATGCGGCTTCGACGGGAACCGAATAAAGAAAACCATGTAGTACCCGACAAACCAACCGGAGAAGAGGAAGGCCAAAATGAGGTTACAAAACCCTCTTT
>JAYPDO010000107.1:0-242 GCA_038125285.1 Opitutia bacterium | reverse complement strand
ACCCACACCATCCTCCCCACCCACTTCAACAAATACAACTCCGTAGGGAAACAAGTCGTATTGCTGGCAGGAAAGACCTAGGGCTTGGAGGGCACTTTGGACAACTAGCCACCTAGCAAGCGGGAAAAGAGAAGGTCGACATCCTCCGGGTAACCAAAGCGACCAGGCAATACTCCCCCTAAGTTTAAGTGGACACCCGCACAGCCCACTCGGTTCTCGATAACTTGAAGGGCACGAACCGG
>JAYPDO010000106.1:825-16019 GCA_038125285.1 Opitutia bacterium | reverse complement strand
TTCTGATTCCTGAAAGCGGCGACCAAAGTTCGCCGATCCTTCAGACCTTATCTTCGATGAAATTGCAGATAGCCTCAACAGAAGCTTCCAGCGGATACTTCACCAACTCCTTGGCCTTGAGCGCCTCCAGGGTTTGGGAGATGGGTTCTTCGCCAGTGGCTTTGATGACGGTGTTCGGGAATTTGGCGGGGTGTGCGGTGGAGAGGATTACGTGCGGCAGGGAATCGTCGAGGTCTTTGAAGCCGCAGGCGGTGTGCGGGTCGGCGGTGTAACCGTATTTATGGTGGACGTCGCGGATGATGCCAAGGATTTCGCCGTCGTCGGTGCGGCTGCTGGAGAAGATGCCAGACTCGAAGTGGTCGAACTTGACGCTGCCGGTTTCCTTGAAGGTTCTCATTACTTCGCGGACGCGGGCGGAGTCGCCGTCTTCATGGAACCAGAGGAAGCGCTCGAAGTTGGAGGCTACTTGGATGTCCATGGACGGGGCGTGGCTGGGCTTAACGTCTCCAAGGGAATAGTCACCGGTGCTGAAGAAGCGGTGGAGGATGTCGTTTTGGTTGGTGGCGACTTTGAGTCCGGCGATGGGAAGCCCCATCTTGCATGCGAGGTAACCGGCGAAAATGTTGCCGAAATTGCCGGTAGGGACGACAACGGCGCACTCTGTGCGCTGGGCTGCGGGCAGCCGTAGCCAGCCGTGGATGTAGTAGACGCACTGGGCAAGGATGCGGGCGAGGTTGATAGAGTTGATCGCGGAGAGGCCGTGTTTCTTGCGGAAGCCCTGGTCTGCGAAGATTTCCTTGAGGGCGTGCTGGCCGTCGTCGAATGTGCCGCGGATGGCGATCGGGAATACGTTGGGGGCGCCGGTGCAGGCCATCTGGCGCTCCTGGAGCGGGGAGATGCGACCGTCCGGGTAGAGTATGAAAATGGTCATGCCTTCCCGTCCGAGGAGGCCGTGGATGGCGGCGGAGCCAGTATCCCCTGAGGTTGCGCCGAGGACGGTGATGGGCTGGCCGGTGCGGCGGACTTGTTCTTCGTAGAGGTTGCCGAGGACTTGGAGGGCGAAGTCTTTGAAGGCGAGGGTTGGACCATGGAAGAGTTCGAGGACGTGGAGGTTTTTCGAGAGCGACTTGAGGGGGGCAATGGTGGGATCGTCAAAGCTCTCGTAGGCACGGGTGCAGATGGAGCGGAGGGTGTCCTCAGGGATGTCCGTGGCGAACAAACGCAAGAACTCGAAGCAGAGGTCGGCATAACCTAGGCGTTCCCATGCTTCCAGCTTGTCGGCGATCGAAGGAAGGGTCTCCGGGAGGTAGAGGCCGGCGTCTGGCGCAAGGCCGGTAGCGACGGCTTCGGAAAAGCTGACGGGCGGCGCTTCCCCGCGGGTGCTGATGTATTTCATGGGGAGTAAGGAATGCCTCTGTCACATTACCTTTCTTCCCCCAAATCGAAGGCCTTGTGGGCTACGCGGACGGCTTCATCGGCATCTTTAAGGTCGAGGGCCACGGAGATCTTGATTTCGGAGGTGGTGATCATGCCGATGTTGATGCCGGCTTTGGCCAGTGCGTCAAAGAGCTTGGCAGCGACGCCGCTGTGGGAACGCATCCCGAGGCCGACGACGGAAACTTTGGCGATGTCCCCCATGGATTTGGAAGTGGCCCCGGGCAAATCCTCCAAAGCTTTGGCGAGCGCCTTTTCCGCTTTGTAGGTGTCGTCCTTGGGAACGGTAAAGGAGATGTTGGCATACCCGTCGCGACCAACGTTCTGGACGATCATGTCCACATTAACGCCTTCATCCGCCAGGGAGTTGAAGACCTTGGCTGCAGCACCTGGGCGGTCAGGCACTTTGCTGACCCCGATACGGGTCTGGTTTTTGTCAACGGCGACGCCGTTGACCATGATGTCTTCCATGGAGGCTACTTCTTTCACGATGGTACCTGGGTTGTCATTAAAGCTGGATCGCACTTCGAAGGGGATTTTGAATTTGCTGGCGAATTCCACGGCACGGGATTGCATGACTTTGGAGCCGGAGCTGGCGAGTTCGAGCATTTCTTCGTAGTGGATTTCGTGGAGTTTGCGGGCGTCGGGGACGATCCGAGGGTCTGCGGTGTAAACCCCGTCAACGTCCGTATTGATGCGGCAAAGGTCGGCGTTGACGCCTTTGGCAAGGGCAATGGCACTGAGATCCGAACCGCCACGGCCCATGGTGGTGATTTCACCGTCGGGGCTAAGTCCTTGGAACCCGGCCACAACGACGACTTTGCCTTCGTCGAGAAGCCCGGGGATATCGCCCCCCGTTATGTCCTGGATGCGGGCGCGCATGTGGTCGCCGTCGGTTCTGAAGCCTGCCCTCGGCCCGGTCCTGGATACAGCGGGGATGCCGATGGCATGGAGAGCCATGGTGGTAAGGGCGATGGTTTCCTGTTCCCCGCAGGCCATTAGAGTATCCATTTCACGTTCGTCCGGATGAGGGGTAATGGCTTTGGCCCGGGCGATGAGTTCGTTGGTAACCCCGCTACGTGCGGAAACGATGACAACCATTTGGTGGCCTTCGTCATAGCTCCGTTTGACACGGGAGGCCACGTTTTTGATGCGGTCGACATCCCCGACGGAGGTGCCGCCATATTTTTCTACGATTCTCATTTGGAAGGTGCTGGGTCAGGAGGGTGGTTCGAAGATCCGGAGTAAGACGGGCTTGCCCAGGACGGAGGATTCGACGGCGAGCTTTGCAACGGCTTCGGCCATGGCTTTCTCCGTGGTGGTGTGTGTGGTTAGGATAAGGTTAGCGGTCTGGGTCGCCCCATCAAGGGTCTGGTCAACAGTGGAGAGGCTGATGTGGGCGTTGGCGAGAATTTCTGTGACTTTGGCCAGGACGCCGGGTTTGTCTTGCACCGATAGGCGGAGGTAGAAACAGCCTTCGATTTCATCCAGGCCGGCGATGGAGGATCCGTCCGAAATCCGGTTATAGTAAAGTTCCTGTCGCCTTAGGGAATCGGCAGGATCCCCTTGGCGGATGGATTTTACGGCGTCGACTATGTCGCTGATGACCGCGCTTGCCGTGGCGTCCTGCCCTGCACCCCGGCCGATCAGGATGGTGTTGCCAGCCACATCGCCTTTGATGCTGACGGCGTTGTAAACGTCGTCTACCCGGGCAATAATCTCGTCAAGGGGCACCAACATGGGATGGACCCCCGCACGGATGCTCTGGGTCTCGAAATTCTTCTCGATGATGGCGATGAGCTTGATTTTGTAACCGAGATCCCTGGCGGCACCGATATCGAGCAGGCTGACTTCCCTGATGCCTTCGACGACCATTTCCTCCAGCGAAATCCAGCGGCCGTGGGCAAGGTAGGCGAGGATGGCTGCTTTGTGTGCGGCGTCCACACCATCGAGATCCAACGCTTCGTCGGCCTCGACATAGCCTAGCTTGCGGGCTTCCCCGAGGACATCCTCATAGGCCAGGCCTTCTCGCTCCATGCGTGTAAGTATGTAGTTAGAGGTGCCATTAAGGATGCCGAAAATGTGGGAAAAACGGTTGGCGACAAGGCCTTCTCGAAGAGCTTTGATCACCGGTATCCCACCCGCGACACTGGCCTCGAAAAGGTAGTGGGTACCGTTCTTGCGGGCGGTTTCAAAAAGCTCGGTCCCGTGTTCGCAGATCAGCGCCTTGTTGGCGGTGACGACGGTCTTGCCATTGCGGAAAGCATTGAGGGTAAGCTCTTTGGCCAGGGAGGTCCCGCCCATGAGCTCGCAAACGATGTCCACATCAGGGTCGTCCACGATGGAAGCCGGGTCGTCCGTGAGGGCGGCAACGGGGATTTCTGGGAGGCGTGGGCGAGAAAGATCCCTTACGGCGGCACGATAAAGCTCCAATTCCACACCGAGGCGGGATTTGAAGGCCTCTTTGTGCCGGAGGATGTGTTTCCACACGCCTTGGCCGACGACGCCAAGTCCGATGAAGCCTAATTTCAATGAGGGATTTTCCGGCATAGTTGGGAATTAAGGAAAGGGAGGGCTGGGGCAGGAGCAAGTCAGTGGGGGGGGGAATCTTCTTTTCCCTTTTTGAAAGCCAGCTCCTGGCCGCTCAGGAGGCGCGAGATATTGGAGCGGTGCCTTACCAATATCAACATGGAAATCAAAAGGGAGAACGCCACTTGGGTCTGCCGGTCCTGCTCTGTTCCGGATCCGCCCAGGATGTTGACGAACCACCCCGCCTTCCAATGGTGAATCCCCCAAGCACAGGCAGGAAGGGCGAGCCCGAAGGCGATTGAGGCGATGGAAACGACCCTGGTTATATAAAACACGGCGACCCATGCGCCGAGGCCGATGAGCATCACCACTGGCATCATCCCGAACAGCCCGCCCATTGTGGTGGCGACCCCCTTGCCGCCCTTGAACCTGAAAAATACAGGGAAACTATGTCCAAGGATGGCGGCGAGCAAACTGGTGACCGAGACCGTGGCCGCGCCCTCCCCCATCAAGGCGAAGGGCAACGCCGCAGGAAGGAAGCCTTTCAAGAAATCCAACAGGAAGACGAGGTTCCCTGCACCCTTGCCAAGCACCCGCTTGACGTTGGTGGCCCCGGGATTTCCGCTGCCCTCCTTGCGGATGTCGACCCCTTTGGCCTTCGCGACAAGGATGGCGAAGGATATGGAGCCTAGCAGGTAGCCACCCAGGGCACCAATGAGAAGTTGCTGGAAGCTGGCATTGGGCGGCATGGGCGGTCTGGAGGGAAAGAGGGCCGGGTCAGACCCGGATGAAGAGGAGGTTCTCCACATCCGGCATGGAAAGCATTTCGGAAATGGCGTCCTTGGAGGGGCTGCTGTCCAACTCGAAAATGGTCAACGCCTTGCCGTTCCCGCCGCTGCGGCTGAGGGAAAGGTTGGCGATATTGACATTGTCCCGGCCTAGGATCGTGCCTAGTTTGCCGATCATCCCAGGGGTGTCCCGGTTGTTAAGGACAAGGAGGCTGCCTTGCATGTTGGCCTCGATTTCCCACCCGTTAAAGCTGACGATCCTCAAGTGGCGGTCCTTGCCCATAAGGGTACCGGTCACGGAGATGGTCTTGCCGTCCGTACATACGGCCTCAAGCTTGATCATGTCAGTGTAATCGGCCTCGCTACTGGACTCCACAAAGTCAACGGTCACCCCAAGCTCCTTCATCTTCATAGGGGCGTTGACTTCGCTCAGGGAGTCCCCGCTGATGTGGCGGAGGTAGCCGAGCTGGATGGCTCGGGCAAGGGGCTTAGTATCCAGTGAATTGACAGGACCCCAAAGGGTTATACGGATCGAGTTGACTTTGGAGGAAGTGGCTTGCTGGAGGACAGTGCCCAGCTTGGTACCCAGTGCCATGTAAGGCTTCAGGGACTCCAACATCACGGCATCGACGGTCGGCATGTTGATCGCGTTGGTGGCGGGTCCGCCGGTGAGGACACGGGTGATGGACTCCGCGATTTCCAGGCCGACACTCTCCTGGGCTTCGATAGTCGAGGCACCAAGGTGGGGAGTAAGGTTCAAATTCTCAATCTGGCGAAGAGGACTGTCCGCAGCCAAAGGCTCGGAAGCATAGACGTCGAGCCCTGCGGCGGCGATCTTGCCAGACTTCAAACCCTCGGCCAGGGCTTCCTCGTCCACAATCCCCCCACGGGCGCAATTAAAGATCCTCACCCCGTCCTTCATATTTTTTATGGACGACTTGTTGATCATTCCGCGGGTGGAGTCGGTCATGGGCATGTGCACAGTGACGTAGTCAGCACGGGCAAGGGCTGTAGGCAGATCCACACTATTGACCCCCATCGCATCGGCGCGGGCTTCAGTCAAATAGGGGTCGTAGGCCAAAACCTTCATGTCGAAAGCCTGAGCCCGCTTGGCAACTTCGGACCCGATCCGCCCCAAACCGAGGACGGCCAGGGTCTTCCCCTTTAACTCGGTGCCTGGGTACTTTTTGCGATCCCACTTCCCCTCCTTCATGGTGGCACAAGCCTGTACGATCGGGCGGGCACCACAAAGCATGTGGGTGAAAGTCAGCTCCGCCGTGGCGATGGTATTGCCACCCGGGGTGTTCATCACGACCACGCCAGCCTGTGTTGCAGCGTCGATGTCAATATTGTCAACACCCACACCAGCACGGCCTACAGCCACCAACTCCTTGGCAGCGGCAAGGATATCCTTGTCCACCATAGTCTCGCTCCGGACGACGATCGCCTTAACGTCGGGGACGATCTTGAGCAATTCCTCTTTTGTGGAACCATAGGCCTCGATCACCTCGAAACTGCCCTGTGCTTTAAAATAATCGACCCCCATTTGGGAGATCCGGTCAGCAACTAATATTTTCATGCGGACCAAGGAAAAAAATCCCTCCCCGCGAAAATGCAACACCTCAGATGGAAAAGAGAGGGAATGAAAGGGGGATGGGGGGACAAGGGGACAGAAGAGGAGCAGAAAATTCGAGGGGCGAAGGCCAGACCCGCTTCACTTTCCTTCCAACACCTTGGCCAGCACATCCATGTCGATATTCCCCCCCGGTCAGGATAGCGCCGACCCTTTTCCCTTTGAGTTTCGGGGAATCTTTTGCCAAGGCCGCGACTGCCATCGCGCACGCACCTAGCGGCATTGTGCCAATTGCTCGAAATAAACCAAGCCGCCACTAATTTTAAATGCACCCGCAGGGGTGTGGTTCTCATGCTTCAACCAAACCTCCACACCCAGCCTGGCATTCAACTTCGGCCAAGAAATCTGCGGGGTTGGGAGCATCGTTCGGTAGACCATTTTTACAGCCCCCTTTACCTCATCAATGCCAGGGTTCATGAATACAAGTTTTCAGGCTGGAACGTCAGAAACCTTGCCATCCACGTAGTGCCAGTCCCCATTGTGCCTGCGGAAACGGGAGAGTTCGTGGTGGATGGCCCGATTGCCGCCCTGCAAGTAAGTGGCCTTGAACTCGACCTTTCCGACCT
This sequence comes from Opitutia bacterium, assembly GCA_038125285.1. Taxonomy (GTDB): domain Bacteria; phylum Verrucomicrobiota; class Verrucomicrobiia; order Opitutales; family JABJCN01; genus JAYPDO01. The sequence goes on along the minus strand of JAYPDO010000106.1, from coordinate 9,069 downwards.
TGTCCTTCGGGCCGCCCTGGGAATGGCCTATAATCCCGAGGCTGAGCCACTGGATGGAGCGGTAAGTGCAAGCGTAGTCCTCCAACAAGCCCTTGCGCCGCCGGTCAGGGTGGGTTGTGGCAACCAAGTATCCAACCTCCCCCTTTACATAGGCTGTGAAGCGGGAACGCATGAGGACTTCTGCCGTCGGTGCCTTTTTCTTCCCACAATGAAAGGGCTGGCAGCACTCGGCGTAAGCCAAGCAACTTCCGCACGGACAATCTTCGGGAGGGTTGGGCATAAAGCGCAGCCAATCACATTCCCTGGCAAAATCCTAGTCAGGAGTTTCCATGGGGGGTTTAAAACGGCCTCCCTTAAAACACTGCTTGCAGACATGCCTGGTCGCCATTAGCCAAATCAATTTACAAAACCAATATGTTCGAAGGACTCACAGAACGACTCAGCAAAACCTTCCGCAATCTCGCGGGGGTCGGAAAACTCTCGGAAAACAACATGGCTGACGCCCTCAAGGAAGTGCGCTCTGCCCTCCTTTCTGCGGATGTCCACTTTAAAGTCGCCCGGGAATTCATCGAAAAGGTCAAGGAAAGCTGCATCGGTCAGGATGTCCTCAAAACGGTATCCCCTGGCCAACAAGTCGTCAAAATCATCAACGACGAACTGGTCGAACTCCTCGGCGGGAAGTCCCCTCCCCCATTGGCCAAGAAACCCCTCAAGGTGCTAATGGTCGGGCTCCACGGTTCCGGTAAAACTACTAGCACCGCAAAACTCGCCAAGCTCTTATCGAAAAAAGAAAACTACCGCCCCCATCTCATCGCTTGCGACGTTTACCGCCCGGCCGCCATCGACCAACTGGAGACCCTGGCCAAGGCAGAAGGCTTCCAATCCTACTCCGACCGAAACTCCAAGGACGTACCTGCCATTGCCAAGGCAGGCCTCAAGGAAGCCCACGCAGCAGGATCCGACCTCATCATCTTCGACACCGCCGGCCGACTCCAGATCGACGAAGACCTCATCGAGGAAGTCAAACGCGTCAAAGCCCAAGTCGATCCGGACGAAACCTTCCTGGTCGCGGACAGCGCCCTGGGGCAGGAAGCCGTCAAAGTCGCCAAAGCGTTCCACGAAGCCGTCCCCCTCACCGGCATCATCCTGACCAAGCTGGACGGCGATGCCCGTGGTGGAGCGGCTCTCTCGATGAAACACGTCACCGGAGTACCCATCCGCTTTGCGGGTATCGGGGAAAAGGTCGACGATTTTGACACATTCCACCCGGACCGCATGGCTTCCCGCATCCTCGGGATGGGCGACGTTGTCTCCCTCGTTGAAAGGGCCCAGGAAAGCATCGACGAGGAAGAAGCCGAGCGGATGGCCGCCAAAATGCAGTCCGCCGACTTCAACCTGGAGGACTTCCTTTCCCAGATGCAACAGGTCAAGAAACTCGGCTCACTAGGCTCCCTCACTAGCATGATGCCCGGGATGAGCGGCATCGAAGTCGGGGACAAGGAGGACAAAAAGATGCGCCAGACCGAGGCCATCATCCAGTCCATGACCAAGCAAGAGCGCCGCAACCCCCAAATCCTCAACGGTAGCCGGCGGATGCGGATCGCCAAAGGATCCGGCACCAAGATCAGGGACGTGAACCAACTGCTCAAAGGGTTCGGCCAGATGCGCAAAGTCATGAAGAAAATATCTGGCGGCAAAGGCCGCAAGATGATGGAAAAACTTATGGGCGGCTTCGGGGGCGGCCCTAACTGACGCAGTCTTTCCTTTTTCCGTTTTTTCCTGGACAACTTTTCAAATTTTCGATGCCCACAAACATCTTCACTATAGCAAACCAAAAGGGCGGAGTCGGCAAGACCACTACCGCTATCAACCTTTGCGCCGCCCTTGCCGCAGCAGGGCACAAAACCCTGCTCGTAGACATGGATCCTCAGGGAAACGCCTCCAGCGGCCTGGGAATAGAAAAGGAGGAGGACGGCAGCCTCTGCGGCCCCATCCTGGGTGAGGGCGATGCTAGGGAAAAGATCCAGTCCACCCCGGTCAATAATCTGGACATCATCCCATCCGAACTCGACCTCGCCGTCATAGAGACTCAACTCGCCCGCCAGGAAAACTACCTAACCAAACTCCGCTCGGTTCTGGCCCCGCTGAAGGAAGAAGGTGCATACAAGGCCATCCTCCTTGATTGCCCCCCCGCCCTCGGGATGCTCTCTATGAACGGCCTCGCAGCGGCTGACAAACTCGTGATCACCCTCCAGTGCGAATACCTAGCCCTCGAAGGGCTCGGCCAGATCCTCAAGGTCATGGGGCAAATCCAGGAATCTGGAGCCAACCCTGAACTCCAACTCGGGGGCATTGTCATGACTATGTTCGACGGCCGTACCAAGCTCTCCGAGCAAGTCCTCGCCGAAACCCGTGAACATTTCCCCAACGAACTTTTCCAAACCATCATTCCCCGCTCCGTCCGCCTCAGCGAAGCCCCCAGCTTCGGCAAGACCATCTTCGACTACGACCGCTTCAGCGCCGGAGCCAAGGCCTACAAAAGTCTGGCCGACGAGTTCGTGAAGCGCTTCAAGCTCTAGGAAACGGCCTATTTCTCCCTAGCAACTGCATGCCACTGCCGTCCCTTGACTTAACGGTTATACTGATGCCAAAATCCCCAAAGGACACCCTCCAGGAAAACATCGGATACCATTTCAGGGACACTGCCCTGCTGGACACTGCGTTGACCCACCCTTCCTATTGCAAGACCCAGGACGAACCGACGGAGCATTATGAGAGGTTGGAGTTCTTGGGGGACTCGGTGCTGGACCTGATCCTGGCCGAAGACTTATATTTGAGGTACCCGGAAGAACGTGAGGGCTTCCTTGGGCAAAGCCGCTCCATCCTGGCTCGGGGCGACGCATTGGCCAAGACTGCCACCAACCTTGGCCTCCAACATGCTGTACGCCTTGCCCCGTCGGAGGAGAGAAACAACGGGCGAAAAAACCAATCCACCCTGGAAAATTCTCTCGAAGCACTCATCGGAGCCATTTTCCTGGATAGCAATTACCCTGTCGCCAGATCCGTAGTCCTAAGTTGGTTGGGAAACTATACCAAAGACCTGGGGGAAACCCTCGAAACCATCAATCCCAAGGGAAACCTCCAGGAAGCCATCCAGTCCCAATCCCCGCAGACTACCATCGAATACCGCCTCCTGGAGACGAAAGGCCCGGAGCACAAGCGGATTTTCAAATGCGCCGTCTTCATCGATGGCAAACGCAAGGGGACGGGTACTGGTAATTCTAAAAAGAAGGCCGAGGAAGAAGCCGCTAAAAGGGCATTGCCTCGTATATCGTGCCAATAGCCAGGCGCATCGGCTCCCCAGAAAACACCGTATTCCACTGGAATCATGACCCCAATCCGCATTCCCGAGGGCACAAACGGCCATTTCCACAGCGGGATACCGGATGCCGGAGTGGCTCCGATGGTCGTAAGGGAGGCCTTGCAGGGAAAAAATTCGGTAACCGTCTTGCTGGACAACAAACTCAGCGACTTGGAGTACTCGGCCAGGGAAATCGAGTTTTATGCATCGCAGGCTGGCCTGTCACCGGATGTCCATATTTTGCCCGACGCCCCGGAGGTCGACGTTGAAAAAGACCGATTTTTCGACATCCATTGTGACCGGATCAGCACCCTGACCCACCTGCTGGAGTACCACGATGGCAAGGGGAAGGGTGGCCGCCCCCTCCTACTACTGGCCACGCCGACTGCCCTCTTCCAGCCCTGCCCCACCCCGGAGTTCCTCCAAGCACGGGAGATCCGCCTGGCACGGGGACAAGAAGTCCCGTTCGACCAACTGGTCAGGGATTTGGCTGAAAAACTGGGCTACTACAACGAGCCCGTCTGCGAGACGCCGGGCGAATTTTCTGTCCGGGGGGGATTGGTGGATGTTTACCCCCTCAACGCCCCTGCACCGCACCGCATCGATTTCTTCGGCGACGAGATCGAGCAGATCCGTGTATTCGACCCGACGACCCAAAGGACCCTGCACAATGTGGACGAATTGACCATCGCCGCTGCTCCCGAGGGAGATGACCTGGAGCGGGCACGGGACTGCCTCGATTACCTCCCGCCGGAAATACTCTGGATCGTTCACGAGCCACACAGGATCGAGGAAAACCACTACAAATGGCTCCAACACCCTGACAAAATCAAAAACGCCCACCGTGACTTCAGGGACATTTTTGACCGCCCCAACCTCCATAATGACAGATGGGTCGCCCTGGCGGAATTCGAAGGCACTTCCAAGCTATTTACCCATATCAAGGGACACACCCAGCACCTCATCCAGCCGTCCGGGGCATTCCACATCAGCCTGGCCAGCCAAATGGACGACGGCGGCAACCTTGCCCTGGATGAATTCGAAACCCTCCACCAACAACGCCACAACTTCCTCAAGGAACTCCTCTACTGGAAAAGGGAACGCATCCACACCATCATCGTGTACCGCACCACTGCGGACGAACGACAGACCAAGGAAATCCTTGCCCAGTACCCCGACCTATCCGGCCTGGAACCGGATTTCGTACAAGGCAACCTCCACGAAGGCATCCGGGTGCGCGACCGGCATTTCCCGGAAATCTTCCCCCGGTTTAGGGAAAAAGCGGAGCACGGGATCGCCTTCATCAGCACGGATGACATTCTGGGGCGCCAGAAAACACGCCTGCCTGGCTACCACAGGCGAAAACTTCCCCAGCACACCCAGGTCGACCACCTCCTGGATTTCACGGAACTCGCGGACGGGGATCCTGTCGTCCACCTCCAACACGGGATCGGACTCTACCGAGGCATCCGACACATCCGCCTCGGGGGGGAACAGGAAGAAGTCATTACCCTGGAATTCGAAGGGGAGACGTTCCTCCATGTGCCCCTTCGCCAGTCCCACCTCCTCACCCGCTACGTAGGTCTGGCCAAAACCAGGCCGAAACTCGGCAAACCCGGCTCCACGCAGTGGGAAAAAACCCGGGCCAAAGCCGAAAAGGCGGCCCTGGACTACGCAGCGGAGCTCCTCAGCCTCCAGGCCAAACGCCAAGTCGAGGAAGGCCACTCCTTCGGCGAGGACCACCCCTGGCAGGATGAGTTCGAACAAGCCTTCCCCCACCGCGAGACCGCTGACCAACAAAAGGCGATCGACTCGGTCAAAACGGACATGCAGGAAACTCGCCCTATGGACCGCCTCATCTGCGGGGACGTAGGGTTCGGGAAGACGGAAGTCGCCATCCGTGCCTGTTTCCGTGCGGTCATGGCGGGAAAACAGGTCGCCTTCCTTGCCCCGACCACAGTCCTGGCCCAACAACATTACCGTACCCTCAAAGACCGGTTCACCGGATACCCGATCCTTATCGAGCAAGCCAGCCGCTTCGTACCCGCGGGAAGGATCAAGAAAAACCTCCAAGACCTCAAGCAAGGGAAAATCGACATCCTCGTCGGAACCCACCGCCTACTGAGCAAGGACGTCCATTTCAAGGACATCGGGCTGCTCATCGTAGACGAGGAACAACGTTTCGGGGTGCAGCACAAAGAACGGATCAAACATTTAAGAGCCAACCTCGACATCCTCACCCTGAGTGCCACCCCGATCCCCCGGACTCTCTACATGGCCTTGGCCGGGGCTAGGGACCTGTCCACAATCGAGACCCCGCCCAGATCCCGTCTCCCGATCCAGACCTTCGTAAAACCCTACGACAAGGAACTAGTCCAGAAGGCCATCCTGCACGAGACCGGCAGGGGCGGCCAAGTCTTTTACCTCCACAACAAAGTCCAGACCATCAGCCAGGTGGCCAGCCGCCTCCAGGAAATGTTCCCAAAACTCAGGATCGCAGTCGGCCATGGCCAGATGCCAGAAAGGGAGCTTGAGACCATCATGACGGAGTTCGTTGAATACCGCTACGATGTCCTGGTCTGCACCACCATCATCGAATCCGGGCTGGACATCCCCAACTGCAACACCCTCATCATCGAAGGGGCGGACCGCTTCGGCCTCTCCCAGCTTTACCAGATCCGCGGAAGGGTTGGCCGCTTCAACCGCCAAGCCTATGCCTACCTCCTGCTCCACAGGGATACCCATCTGCGTGACCAGGCCCGCAAACGACTCGCCTCCATCCGCCATTACAACCAGCTCGGGGCAGGGTTCAGGATCGCAATGCGTGACCTTGAACTAAGGGGCGCGGGGAACCTCCTGGGCACCCAACAAAGCGGTCATATCGCCGGCGTCGGGTTTGACCTCTATTGCCAACTCCTGCGCCAAAGCATAGCCAGCCTCAAAGGCGAAGTGGAAGCCACACGCATCCGCGCTTCCGTCCAACTGGACTTTGTCCATTTCGGGGAAAGCGACCCCGCCGTGGCCCACCACAATGCAACCAAAGCCACCAACTTCCAACAACTCAAGTACGCCGAACTGGAGGACACGCATGTCCCTCCCATCGAAGCCCTCATCCCGGAATCCTACATCGAGGACGCCCACCTCCGGATAAACTTTTACCGCAAACTAGCCACTTGCCCCGACGAAGCAACCCTTCAAAGCGTGGAAGAAGAACTTGTGGACCGCTTTAAAAAATATCCCAAGCCCGTGGAAGCCCTTTTGCTCACAACAGAAATCCGCATTCACGCTGAATCCAGGGGAATCCTGAGGGTAGAAACCGTGGGCAACCGCCTCAAACTCCGCCTGCCCAAAGGGAACCCCCAAGAATATGTTCAGATCGGGAAACGCTTTCCACGTTTGACAACAAAACAACCACTTCCCAGATTACGAGAAATCCTCCGGAACGTAAAAAAACACAAAGCATGAAACCGGCTCGAATCCTGCCATCCCTCTTCCTGGCCATAGGCACCCTTTCCACCCTCCCGGCTCAAACCGACACCAAAACCCCGAGCTTCGCCGCGGAACGATTTGTCCCCGGGGCCACTCCCCGCAACAGCATCATTGCGGTCGTGGAAGGAAAAGTCATCACGGAGGAGCAAGTCCGCAGGATCATGCTCCCCTCCATGTCGACAATCCTACGCAAGGCCAGGAACAAGGCGGAGCTTGACCGCATGACCGCAGAACTCGTCAACGACATCATACAAAAGCTCATCGACGACATCCTCATCGTCCACGACTTCCGCGAACAAGGCTTCCAAATCCCGAAAACCGTTATCGAAAACCAATACAAGCAGGCAATCCAGCGCGAATTCGGGGGAGATCGGAGCCGTTTCCTCCGTTTCCTCCGGGATCAAAGCAAGACCGTGCGCCAATATAGGGAGGAACTGGAAGAGAAAATGATTATTCAGTCAATGGCGGGAAGGATGCGCAAGACCCAGGCGGAAATCAGCCCCCAAAAAATCGAGGAATATTACCGCAAGAACAAGGTGTTTTTCTTCCAGGACGAAAGCCTCAACCTGAGCCAGATCACCCTGGTACCCCATGCCGAGGCGAATACCGAGCAACTCAAACAGACTGCCGAACGCATCGTCCAACGCCTGGATCGGGGAGAGGACTTTGCCAAACTTGCCCGCCTCCACAGCCGTGATGACCGCCGGAAAGAAGGGGGCGACTACGGCTGGATCAAGCGCACGGACCTTCGCAAGGAACTCTCCGACTTGGCTTTCACCCTCAAAGCCGGCAACCATAGCCAACCCTATGAAGTCGACGGATATGTCTTCATCCTCAAAGTCAACGAGAAGCGCAACGAAGGCATACAACCCCTGGAAGAAGTGCGCGGTCAAATTGAAAAACTCCTCTCTGACGAAGCAGCCCGGGAAGCGCAAAAGGCATGGTTGCTAAGGCTTCGCAAAAAGGCGCACATCCAATTTTTCTAGCCTGGACACGGCCTGGATAACAACCCTGGAAAGGAACCAACCTGAAACCCTTTCCAGGAAAATCTTGGATATGGCGTAATCGCTCAGATACCCATTGTTCACCTGAACTCAAAGAATCATTTTTCAGAAGTTTAGGCTCACTTTCTCAAATACAGTATTTCTGAGGATTCAGGGGAAGATAGCCCAAGACCCCCTATAATCCGAGCAAACAATTGGCCAATTGGTTCAAACTGGTTAGCACAAGATCCTCTGACTGGCCTTTGCAGCGGGGATCCTCTTCCCGTAACCTCAAAGAGCGTGCGTCCCCGGCAAACAGTGCCGTACGGAAGCCAATTTGCGAGGCTGGGTACAAATCATTCAACCGGTCATTTCCCACATACAACGTTTCATGCGCCTGGATTCCTTTCA
>JAYPDO010000106.1:0-815 GCA_038125285.1 Opitutia bacterium | reverse complement strand
CTCGGCCAGGGATTTCGCGCAGTACCGGAACATCCTGCTACCTGGCTTCCCCTCCAAGAATTCGAAGGAGAACGCGGTCAGGTAACCAGGGATGCCAAGAGATTCCAAAGTCGCCCCCATGCAATGCTCCAAAACCGGTTTGGTATAAAATTGGGCATTGGAGACTAGGCCACAGTCCAACGACGAACCGGCTACCTTCCCGAGCACTTCTTTTGCCCCTGGCATCAAGGCGACAGGATTTGCCAGGCATTCAAAAAACAGAGCCATTTCACTGGCATCCTCCAGTGAAGGCTCGCTACCCGAAATGTGTTTTACAAAGTCAATCCAAACGGAACGGATTTCCACTTCAGGATGTCCGATGCCACCGGCGCGCAGGCAATCTTGGTGCCCCTGGAGGATTTCCTGGAACTGCCCCCAAAGCTCTGCACCAGGTAAAGTCGTAGAAATCCCCACCCGACCCAACACCTTAGGCATGGCATCCTCACAACGATTGGCATCCGCATCCTCCATATCCCCTGCCCCGGAGACCAACAAAGTCCCATAAATGTCGAACAACACAGCCCGGATGCCGGGTAAAATTTGCAGCTTTGGCTCCATGCCTGTTGGAATGACAGAACCAGGGACGGTTTGGAGGCTTCGAAGGATTTCCTCGGAAAAGGGCACGGTTCGCAACATTGGGAAAACAATTAGGATACCCGGCTAAACTATGCAGACCCACCCCGTTCCTACAAGCCCCCAAGGGAATTGTTACGGAAGTGTTTCCCTCAATCATTAGCGAAATTCCTGAGGCCACCAAGAAGTCAATTTTGGGTGTG
>JAYPDO010000105.1:0-16217 GCA_038125285.1 Opitutia bacterium | reverse complement strand
GACGTCACGGCATCCATGGCAAGCAACCAACTGACCCTCACCCCTGCGGCAAATTGGTCTGGGTCGGCCAGTATACTTGTGAAAGTCGGCGATCCGGACGAAAACCTGGTTTCGGCAACTTTCACCCTGGTGGTCTCACCGGTCAACGATGCACCGACTTCCGCAAATGCCCTGGTAACTGCCACCGAGGACACAGTCTTCACTTTTGCCCAGGCCAACTTCCCCTACACTGACTTAGAGCAAGATTCGATGGCGGCAGTACGTATCCACCCTGTGGACCGTGGCACCCTCTGGCTCGACATTGATGGAAATGGTGTCCTCGACGGAAATGAGACTGAAATTGATGTGCCTGAAACCATCGGCAAAGACAACATCCCCTATATCAAATTCCTTGCTCCGTTGAATGTGGAAGGAGAGGCGGTCGCCGGATTCCAGTTCGAAGTTTCAGACGGGGCGTCATTCAGCGCTGTTCCTTACCGGATGTCCATCAATGTCTCCGGGGTTGAGGACGACCCGATTGCCAATCCTTCTACTGGGGCCGGCAAACAGGGTGTACCCGTGCCTGTCGACCTCGCTGGCTACGACCCGGAAAACACCGAACTCCTTTTTACCATCACCTCACTTCCGGAAAACGGCAAACTTTACCAAACCCTGGACGGCGCGCATCCCGGCACTTTGATTGCCACCCCCGGGACTGATGCCAGTTACCTTTTCCCGGCCGGATTTCTCCAGGTTTCCCCTCCGGTCAATGGCTCCAGCACCATAGACCTCCTCCAAGGCACTTTCAGCGGTTTCGTACCCGGGGTGGAATACACGATCACCTCGCTAGCTGGCGACATCACGGTCGCGATCGAAATGTGGGGCGCCGGGGGCGGCAGGGGCACTTATTCAAGCGGCGGCAACGGCGGCGGCGGCGGCATGACCGAGGGCTTGCTCACCCTTGTGAGGAACACTTCCTACAAATTGATTGTGGGCACCGGGGGCCAAGGAGCGGATTCCGATTCCGCAGCAGGTGAAGGCGGAAACCCAGGTGGCGGTTCTGGAACACTAGGGGACGCCTCGGGCGCTGGCGGGGGAGGCTATACCGGCCTGTTCATCAACTCGATTGCCCATGAAAACTCCATCCTCATCGCCGGTGGCGGCGGTGGAGGTACAGGCTACTCCGGCGGAGGGAACGCCGGTGCAGGTGGCGGCCTTGAAGGGCAAGATTCGGAAGCCGGTTCCCAAGGAGGCTCCCAAACCGCTGGGGGCAACGCTACCCAATTTGGCGCATCAGGTTCCGAACTGCAGGGGGGGAACGGCGACATCCGCGGCAACCTCGACACCTTGTATGACGACGGCGGTGGCGGAGGTGGAGGCTACTACGGCGGTGAAGGCGGTTTCCAAGACGCCACTAGTGGCGCGGGCGGGAGTGGCTACGTACATCCACAACTTGTCATCGAAGGTGCGACTTACACGGGTAACAGGGCAACCCCCGCATTGTCGGATCACTTGCCTTCCGAGGAATTTTCCTTTGGGGCTACTGTAGCAAACACAGCTGGCAAACCGGGGCTTGCCTCCATCACCTTTGTCGCGGGAACATCCCAAATCGCCAGGGTTATTTACGTACCCAACGAAGGGTACTCCGGCTCGGACTCCTTTGATTTTGAAATTATCGACGGGACTGAACGGACGGCCAGCGAGACAGCCACAACCGAAACATTTGTAGCCGATGTCCAGTTCGCCGGATCCAGTTCGGCCATGTTCACAGGCGGCTCGGCTTCTTGGCTCCAAATCGACCCTCTTCCGGTAGCAGAAGATTTTACCATAGCATTCTGGATCAACACGACGGATAGCGGCTACAGTGAAGACGGTGGCCATTACGGGTGGTGGGAAGGCCAGGGCTTGGTCGATGCCGAAATGCCGGGCTTCCAAAACGATTTCGGGATTTCACTCCTGGAACGGGGCATCGCCTTTGGCATCGGGTCGGAGGGTACAGGGGATACCACTATCCACTCTACCACCAAGGTCGATTTTGGCCAATGGTTCCATGTGGCAGTAACCCGAAAAATGGAAACCGGAGAGATCCAGCTCTACATCGACGGTGTATTGGAAGCGAGCGATTTCGCAAACACCGAACCCTTGGGAGCCTCCACCCGGCTCGTCCTCGGCCAGCTCCAGACCCTCCTCAACCCCTTCGCCGGGGAAATCGCAGACCTCCGCATCTACAACACCATCCGCACAGCGCAGGAAATCAAGGACGATGCCAATGGCGTTGCCGACATTTCCAACCCGGGCTTGGTCGGTTACTATACATTCTCAGAATACGGGGACGGTCCGGCAGGCGGTGGCCAAGAGCCCTGGGACTTACGCAAGCATTACTCAGTCACTGCATTCGGCCAGGATCAAACTATCCTATCCATCCCGGAGGAAATTCTCTTCGCCGACATCCGCCAAGTCGCGGCTGGTCCAGATTATGCCTTGGCCTTGACTGCGGAAGGTACAGTCCTCGGCTGGGGGGACAATACCGAAGGTCAAATTACCATTCCCCAGGAAGCCGCAACCGGTGTGCGCCAAATCGCAGCTTCCCAACAAGTAGCCTACGCCCTGAAAAACGACGGCTCTGTCATCGCCTGGGGCAAGGCGGACGGTAATCGCTTGGATGTGGAAGGCCTCACCAATATTGTGAAAATTTCTGACCAAGGTGCCACCGCCCTCTTCCTTGATGAAGGCGGAAAAGTCCACATCTGCTCAACAGGGGATCCAGCCATCTCCGATGTGAGCGAATGGGCAACCGGAGTACAAGACATTGCATCCTCCCCTCTTGCCAACATTGCGTTGTTGGACGGGGAAGCCCAGGTCATCGGTTCGGCAGACCATGGCCTGACGACAATCCCCACTGAGGCCCTGGCCAATGTCATTTCCGTTCACGCCCAGGACAAAGCCCTTTTCGTTAGTAAAATCGACGGTACAGTCGTAGCTTGGGGGAACAACCAGGACGGGCTCACCTCCGGCTTGGTCGGCTTGGTTCCAGGATCATCCCTGGACCGGTTTGATGGTGGTGTGGATCCTGACCACCAACTCGTCCTGGCCACCGGCGGGAACGGGATCGGGACGGAGCTGGACACCGCCGTTTACGAGTACAACCAATCTACCTATCTACTCACCCCCTCCCCCATGACTTGGCAAGCGGCAGAGGACTTGGCCATTACATACGGCGGGCATTTGGCCTCCATCGATGACGCTGAAGAAAACCAGTTCATCATAGAAAACATAAACTTTTCCTCCGTGTGGATCGGGTTGTACCGCGCCGGGGATCCATGGGACACGGCGACATGGTCCAATGGTTCCACATCCTCCTACAGGAACTGGGCGGGCGGGGAACCAAACGGCCCTGGCCCAGGAGGGGAACCGGTCACGCAAATGTACTCAAACGGCCTCTGGAACGATTTGGGTGCGAATGGCTCACAATACGGCCTGATTGAAATCCCCAACAAGACACGCTTACACATTTCTACGTTCCTCACTGGCGAAGGAGCCGAAGCAGCATTGTTGGACTCGGCAGGCAAACTTTACCTCTGGGGCGAAACGCAAGAAACCGTTGGTGAACTTCCCCCGACGGTTTTGGCTGGCGTGAAGCAAGCGGAGAAAGGCCCTACATTCCTAATCGCGCTCGTCCAGGACCAGGATGGCGACCTCCTGCCTGACATCTTCGAAACCGGAACAGGTTCCTTCGTTTCCTCTACCGACACCGGGACCAGCCCCAATAACCCGGATGCTGACCAAGACGGCGTCCTGGACGGCGAAGAGGTCTTTTACTACCATGGTAACCCCTTCTCAGCCGACACTGACGAGGACGGCCTGGAGGACAGCCTGGAAGTCATCATTGGAACAGCCCTGGATAACCCCGACACGGATTCCGACACATTTACCGATCTCCACGAACTCCAAACCGGGACGGATCCCTTAGACCCGTCTGAATACCCTGAAGCCACAGGTTCCTCACCTCTCAACCTCCTGGCCGACACCACCAATGACACTGATGGCGACGGCCTGACCGATGGCATGGAAAAGGAGGTCTATGGAACCAATCCAAATGAAAGTGACCAAGACCAGGACGGCCTCAACGACGCCGCAGAAGTGGCTCTCGGAACATCCTACGACAATGCGGATACTGACGGGGACACCTTCGGGGACGGATACGAGTTCACAACCGGCACCGACCCTCGAAATCCTGACGAGTTCCCCGTCTCTATCGGCACTTCGCCTATCGGGGTTTACGCAGACACCACCAACGATTCAGATGGGGACGGCCTTACCAATGCCCAGGAGACCCACATTTTTGGAACAGACCCGCAAAATGCGGACATAGACGGGGACGGCCTCAACGATGCCCAGGAAGTCGCATTAGGAACAGATTTTGACTCGGCTGATTCGGACAACGACACCTTTACTGACGGGCACGAGTACGCAACAGGCACCAACCCGCTCGACCCGCAGGAAGTCCCCGTCTCCTCCGCTACCTCCGAAATCAATGTCTATGCAGACACCACCAACGACACCGACAATGACGGCCTCACCGACGCAGAGGAATCCATCCTCTTCGAGACCAACCCCGACATCGCCGACTCCGACCAAGACGGCATCCCCGACGGACTAGAAATCGCACTTGGCACCGACCCCAACGACCCCGATTCGGACAACGACACCTTTACTGACGGGCACGAGTACGCAACAGGCACCAACCCGCTCGACCCGCAGGAAGTCCCCGTCTCCTCCGCTACCTCCGAAATCAATGTCTATGCAGACACCACCAACGACACCGACAATGACGGCCTCACCGACGCAGAGGAATCCATCCTCTTCGAGACCAACCCCGACATCGCCGACTCCGACCAAGACGGCATCCCCGACGGACTAGAAATCGCACTTGGCACCGACCCCAACGACCCCGATTCGGACAACGACACCTTTACTGACGGGCACGAGTACGCAACAGGCACCAACCTGCTCGACCCGCGGGAAGTCCCCGAAGGAAGCGCCGAATCCCCGATGGACCTATTCGTCGACACGACCAATGATTCAGACGGCGACGGCCTGACCGACGGGGAAGAAAACAACATCTACAATACCAACCCGGATCTTGCGGACTCCGATTCCGACGGGATTGCGGACAAAGAGGAGCTTTCCCTCCAGACCAATCCCAACGATGCGGATACCGACAAGGATGGGAGCACTGACGGGGATGAAATCACCTACGGCACCGCTGTCCTCGACGAAAACAACTACCTTGTCCACATCTCTGGGGAACTACTTTACGACGGAAAATTCGACGGAAAAATCTACCTCGTCATTGAACGCGGCCAAGATGGCGGTGCAACATTGCAAGAATTGGAAGCCCCAGGCGACTTCCTCATCCCGAACCTGCCGAACGACTTGCAATACAAAGTATGGGCTTTCATCGACTTGGACGGCGATGACGATTACCAAACCGACATCGAGCCGGTTGGAATCCTTCTAGCTGAATTGACCGACATCGCGGAAAACCTGGATGGCCAATCCATCCTCGTTGAAGACCCGAATAATGCCCCCGAGGACATCCTACTGGATAATGACCAAGTGGCAGAAAACTCCCCCTCCCAAACCCACATCGGAACCCTCACGGAAGTCGACCCGGATGACGACGATTCCTTCACCTTCGAATTGGTAGACGCCCCGGAAGGGGAGTCGAATGACAACAGCCTCTTCCGGATCGAGGGGACTTCCCTCCGCACCACCGTATCCCTGGATTACGAAAACCAAGCCTCCCACATCGTCCATGTCAAAGTGACGGACAGTTACGGCGAATCCTTCACCAAGGCATTCACCATCAAGGTTACCAATATCTTTACCGCCATCCTTACGACCAACCCGATCGACGAAACAGGTGCAGGCACCTTCGCTGCCTCCGGGTTCATTCTGCACAACGGGGGTGCGGAAATTACCTCCAAAGGCATCCTGTACGGGACCTCACCCGGGCTAGCCAAAAGCTCGAACGGTGCCCAATCCTCCAATTCCTATTCCTCTGGGGACGTGATCGAGGCCACCCTTACAGGCCTACTCCCGAACCGCACCTATTATTACCGCTCCTTCGCGGAAAACAACGAGGGCGTCGCTTACGGCAAGGAGTTAAAATTCAAGACCCCGAAGTCAGCCCTACCAGCACTCTGGGGCGGTGCCCTAGCCCTCGGCGATAATTGGTACTCCCTGGACGGGTTCGGCTTGTTCTATCTCCAAGACAACCACTGGATTTTCCATGAGCACCTCGGCTGGCTCTACACCGTGGCAGATACTGACGGGTTCTGGATGTGGAATAACCAGCTCGGCTGGGTCTGGTCCCGCTTCGACATATTCCCCTACCTCTGGAAGGTAAACTCCAGCTTCTGGATCTACTACATTCTCAACACGGCAACAGACCGAGTTTTCTACAACTCCACAGCGAAACAGCTTGAATACTACCCTTTCTAATAAAACCTTAGCCAATATTTCAGCTATGAAGCTCAACCGGAAATACCCATCACTTATTGCCCTCCTCTTGCTTTTGACCCACGGATTCTCCCAAGCTCAAAACGACGACGCTGCCAAAAAAGCCAAAGGAGCAATCATTATAGTGGCAGTCGAGGGCGACGTGAAGGTCAAGAAAGCAGACAAAGAGGACTTCCTCCCCAAGTCCGACGTTGCGGCAGGGAAAACCATCTTTGACGGCCACACCGTCATCACCGGCGAAGCATCCAAGGCAGTATTGCTCCTCTCCAACGGCAGCATCACCACCGTAACCCCAAAGTCAGAGCTGACCTTCGCCGAATTCACCCAAAAACCCTTCGAAAAGTCAGATACCAAAATGTCGGAATTGAAAGGCGAACCCAGCAATTCGACGACCAAACTCAAGCTCGGCTACGGGGATATGGTCTTCAATGTCAAGAAGCTGAACCCTGGATCTTCCTTTGAAATCGATTCCCCGGTTGGGAATGCTGGTATACGGGGTACGGACGGCCAAATGAGTGCCCACCAAGATGATAACGGCAACTTTTCCGGAGGCGTCAATATGTTGGCCGGTCAAGTGGTTTACACCGACCCCTCGGGAACCCAACAAGACGTACCTGCAGGGCAAGGTACATCCGTACAGACCGACGCCACAGGCCAGCAAGTCGGGGAAACACAAACCGGGGAAGTCCCCGTAGAAACAACCCAGCAAATGCAGGAAACCACGAACGAAGCGGAAACTTCCACTGGGAATATCACGGTATCTGAGACAGCTGACGCCGTTTCTGAAGCCAACCAAGCCGCCGCACAAGAAGAATCTTCCAGCTCCTCCGAGGAGTCAAAAGAAGAAAAGAAGGAGGAATCCAGTGATGAGAAATCCTCCGAAGAGTCCACTTCGACTGAAGAGTCCACTCCGACTGAAGAGACCAGCACCTCGGAGAAATCCTCCGCAAGCCAAACCTCCTCCACTTCCTCAGATGATGCGACCCAGCAGAACCTCGAAAACTCCGATGAAGTAGACATCATCAACGAAACCGGAGAAATCAAGGAGGTGGACTCAGAACTGGCTAAGGCAATCCAAGCCCTGGCTTTGCCTACTGACCTGAAATCGCGGCTCCAGGACTATCCCGAAGACCTACAAAGGAAAATCGTGGCACTAAAAAGCAGCGAGGCAAAATTCCTCCTCATAATGAACACGTCGGAGGATGTCCTCAACCGTTTCTTCAACTACCAGGACACCACCCGGAACAACCTCCTGGGAATGGAACAACCCTCCCAAGCCCTCCGGATTATCGAACACCCGCTCACGGACAACGAAATCGCGCAAACCCTCACCTTCGACCTGACAACCCAAGGAAACCTGGCTCTCGAACCCACGGATCGCCTCCAAGCCACCCTGGCCATGGGGTTCCAGGAAAGTGACCTGGACGAACTCCTGGGCTACACGGAAACCCTCCGGGCCGACCTGGTCGCCACTGGTGACGCCGCTTTTGTCAAAACCCTTGTCGGGAGAGAATACACCCAAAGCACGCTGGCCTCCTTGGTCGCAGACACGCGCACAACGGCAGACATCCTGGTCGGCCAGGAACTTACGGGCAGTGCCATCGACCTTTTCTACACCTACTCACAGGAAAACCGCGCCAAAGTCGTGGCCGACATCCAGCCCACCCAAGTCAAAACCCTCCTTGGCCACAACTTGGACGACTCCCAAGCCTCCACAGTCATGTCCCAAACCGGCTCCACCCGGGATTCCATGATCGAAGAGCCTACCGACCGCCTGGTCGCCATCCTCGCCTACGGCCTTACCAATGCCGAAGCCGAAGTCCTCTACAAATACAGCGCGGAACTCAGGCAAGCCTTTGTGGAACTAAAAAGCAGCGAGGTAAAATTCCTTCTCATAATGAACACTTCGGAGGATGTCCTCAACCGTTTCTTTACTCTCGAGAACCAGACCAAGGCAGACTTGTTGGCTATGGAGGACTCCTCTCACGCCCTTAGGATCATCGAGCATCCTCTCAATGACGAAGAAGTCAAAAAGACGTTGTCCTATGACCTCTCGACGCAAGCCAACCTTATCCTGGAGCCGACACAACGCCTCAAGGATACCCTGGCCATGGGGTTCCAGGAAAGTGACCTGGACGAACTCCTGGGCTACACGGAAACCCTCCGGGCCGACCTGGTCGCCACTGGTGACGCCGCTTTTGTCAAAACCCTTGTCGGGAGAGAATACACCCAAAGCACGCTGGCCTCCTTGGTCGCAGACACGCGCACAACGGCAGACATCCTGGTCGGCCAGGAACTTACGGGCAGTGCCATCGACCTTTTCTACACCTACTCACAGGAAAACCGCGCCAAAGTCGTGGCCGACATCCAGCCCACCCAAGTCAAAACCCTCCTTGGCCACAACTTGGACGACTCCCAAGCCTCCACAGTCATGTCCCAAACCGGCTCCACCCGGGATTCCATGATCGAAGAGCCTACCGACCGCCTGGTCGCCATCCTCGCCTACGGCCTTACCAATGCCGAAGCCGAAGTCCTCTACAAATACAGCGCGAAACTCAGGCAAGCCTTTGTGGATGCCAATGACCAAGCCCTTGTAAAATCCTTACTCAGCCTGAACCAGCCGGAAGAGGAAACTGCTACGATCCTTGCCAGCTTTATAGAAAAGGGCGAAATCGTCGACCAAGTGGACACGGATGACAAGGATCCAGGGAAAGGAGACGGCACGACCGGCGAAGACGTCGTATCAGACGCGATCGCGGCACTGCTCGAAGATTGCCGCGCTAACGGCAACGAGCAAATTGTGCAGATCCTATACGAGGCAGGGGATGGAAAAATTGACGAAACCCTTTTGGCCATCGGCCGACTGGGCAACGATATCCTGACCGAAGTGACTGTGGACGGGAGCCTAGACTCCAGCCGCTTCTTCAGTGCCAAGGACGCTGTCATGAATCTGTTTTACGAGGAAGTGGCGTTACTTTTCGAAACATGGGTTCTCCCTGAAGACGTGGATCCGGAAGTAGCATTGCAAAATTTAGGGGAAATCTTCGCAGCCAAGAATTTGGCCATCAACGCAGGCAATTACGACTTGGACAACCATTTCGCTGAAGGACAGACGGAGTTTTTCCTGACGGCGGCAAATGAAATCTCCGTCTCCGGCGATGTGAATTTCACCGCTGCCAAAAAATCAGTGACAAGCGATCTGGCCTTGTCACTCGGAGCAGGAAGCCACTTCTCCTTTACAGCAGGTTCCAAACTTACGTTCCTGGACGGCAGGCTAAACTTGGGATCACGCGAAACCAGTGAATTTGTAGAAGTCAGCATGGAAGCTGGCGGGGATATTAGCATTGCCTCCCTGGAAAGCCTGGTCTTCCAGGACAGCTCCTTAAAAGCCAGGGCAGGGGACAGCATCCACCTGGAAGCGGCCTACGACATTTCCGTCAATGGCCTCCAATTCTCCAACCAGCTCAAAGAAGTCTACATGCAAGCGATCACGGTCGACCTCCAAAATGTCTTCTTCCCAGATGGATCGATGGTTTACCTCCAATCACAATTCGGAGGGATCGACGGCCTATATCCAACCTTCCCCACCGGCGATCCGAATAACTTGCTCGGAAACAGGCAATTTGGACGGGTGAATTTTATTGAGAATGTGGGATACGCCGAGACCATCATCAACAACCGGCAAACATTTGACCTCTTCAAAGACAAAATCCACATTTCGCCCCTTGGAAGTAGCCAACAACCTTAAATCCTTTGCCTTCATGCTTGCTCTGGCGGCATTCGCCGTCCCGACAGACTTTTGGGGAGACCCGTCAATAAAGGGGAGGAGATTTGACCTTCCCTATCCATCTGCACCTGAAAAATTTGGGTTATTCAAAGCCCCGCATTACGTAAAGGAAGACATAGGGAAGAATCTCGCTGCATCTAATCAGTTGGAATTTACCATCAGCCAGATGGAAGGTGCTCACTTTGTAAGGCAAGTGGCAGGTTTGCTTAAGCTGGAGCCAATGGACAAACTTACTGCTGGCGCGGCTGTTTTCGCCAGGGAAGGCTCAATTTTAGAAGCCAAATCAGGACAGGGGGAAATTATCAGGGCAGGTTCCAACACGAATTTCACACTTGGTAAGGCAAGGAAACTGGAGCTTTACAAAGGAGCTATCCTTCTATGGCTACCATCTGGGGGAGAAGGCATCCGGGTGGCATCCCCTTTGTCCGAAATCCACCTCGAAGGAGAAGGTGGCCTGATGCTTGGTGTAACAGAGGTCGGGGGGTTAAAAGCCGTAGGGCTACATGGGAACCCAACGCTTCAGTTGGGCATGGAAGGCAAAGGCGTCAGCCTGGAACCCGGAACGCTGGTCTTTGTCTATACTGAGGGGCAGGGGTTCAGTAGGAAAGTTGACGTTGAGTTAGCCACTATCATGCAAACCGCCTCCTTAGTCAGGGATTTAAAGGACCCGCTCCCATTCCTGGAAGAAATGGCAAAACATGCCAAAAATCAGAACCGAAAAATCAGGAACCGGTTCAGGGCTCTGGTCGGGGATGCCAAATCTGACAAAGACTTCGAAATGATGATCATCCGGGACAAAGAAGAACATGAAGAAACAGGAAATTGAAGCCCGCTCCCTAGTCCTGTAAAGCAAAGCACTGGAGCCCGGGCAAGGTTTGGTCCAGGATGGGACTACGGAAGGTAAGTAGCAGCCTTTCCGATGCTATGTGCAAAGAGGCATGCCCTGTTTATATTGTTAGCCTTAATGGTCTCCTTGATGGCGTCCCGAACCTTATCCAATGCCTTGGGGGCAATGGATGTTTGGATGGAAGCCCATTCCTCGTTAGCAGCGTCAGCGGCCTGTTGGGGATCGCGGAGGATACCGAAGATCCCGCTGACCCCGCCAGCACCGGCACTAAGGATGGCATCGTAGATAAACTGGTAGTGGTCGCGGTGTACGTTGCAAAAGAGGCCGACAAGAGGGGTCAAGTCAGTGAGGAGCTTGGGTTTCCCGACACCTTTGTTGTTGGAATCCGCAGCCAAAGTGCCCACGCGCCATTCCTTGCCACCTTTAATTTCGTCAAGGACGGCCACAATCTGGTCTATCGTTGCACCAGCATGCTGGGTGCTGAAGGTGGTGGAAACATTGATCACCCCACGGTTCACGGGGGTTGTGTACATGAAGCCTCGTCCGGGTTCGTTGATACGGCCGGCCCGAGCCATTTCAGTGAAAATTTGGTCTGATTCGCCCTTGTCAACCACAGCAATGACAATCTCCTTTTCCGGGCCTTTCGTCAGCCGGAGAAGACGGATTTTGTCCCGGACACCGCCGCCTTCGCCATAAGTAATAGTCGGACCAGCAGAACCGGACCTTAGGGCGGCTTCCGCCATCACCTCCCCGGTACCGATTTCAATGATACAAATGATCGCTTCCATGTCGGCGTTTAGAGTATCCATACCTCGGAGGCCATCCTCACCATCATTGCTTTCAGCAATAGGATCTCCAAGGAGGAGGGGGAACTCATCCGTATATTGGACATCGCCTGTGCATGGCATGGCAAAGATTGCACCTGCACCGGCATAATTCAAACGTCCGGCCACAACAGCATCTTCCATAGTTTTTAAAACTTTGGAGCCAGGTACCAGGAATTGAATCAACTCTTGTTCAGGAGAAGGAGGGGGAAACATCTTTTGGAAGAAGCCGCCCCCCTCATTGAGCAATGTACCCCGTGAAGTGGATTGGATAATGTGCCGGATACCGTTTGCACTAAGGCTTTTCAATACAGGTTCACCAGTCCTTTTGGGAAGAACTACGGAGACTAGCGAATAGTCTGATGTGGTTTTAAAGTCGCTCATTTTATGCAGCCTTGGCTTGGGGTTCGAGAGTTTCCTCTTGGTCTTCAACCTGCTGGGTTTTTTTGTTTCCGACCAGGAGCCCGACAGTCAAGACTGTAAGGATCGGCCCGACAGAGGCGAGTGCCAGAACTCCGAAACCGTCAACGGCTCCTGTCTTGGCACCGATGCCAAGTCCCATGGCCAGGACGAGCGGAACGGTTATCGGCCCTGTTGTCACACCTGCACTGTCCCAGCCGAAATTAACAAAGTCTTCGGAAGAGATTAATGTAATCGGGATGAGTAATAAATAGGGCGGCACAAGAAGCCATGTAAGCTCGAGGTTAAAGGCGATCTTCGCAACACCGGTGCCGATCCCCATAGCTACGCCTAGGGCAACGGCTTGCATCAACAAGCTTTTCTTAAATGCCCCGACGGTAATCTTCTCCACAGTTGCTCCAAGGGCGTTCAAGGCTGGCTCGGCAAGAGTGGCCCCGTAGCCAAGGATAAAGGCAAAAATAACAGCAATGAATTTGCCGGCCTCCCCGTCAATCAGGGGAGCTTTGATGCCTCGCTGAAATTCCCAAGGAACCATGGCTTTGAAAGCCGAAACGATGTTGGAACCAAGTTGGTCGCCCAGTGGGGTCAGGCCAATGGCTATCCCAAGTCCGAAGAGCGTCATGCCGATCAGGGCGCACACGACACCTATCAGAAGCTCGTCAAGGTGCTTGGGATTTTGCCTGAGACCAATCATGAGGAACCCCAAAAGAATAGAGCAGAGGGGAATGATCGCCCAGATGGCACCTTCAAGTGCACCACGAGGCTTTTCGTCTTTCTTCTCATCAGGGAAAAATTTCAGCCCATTGGTAAACTTGATTTTCAAATCCTCCGAAATGGAAACATCCTTGCCTGTTACCATATCAGTGTTGTCTACCTTCCAAGCACCGGCTGGGGGAACAGGTGAAGAATCCCCAAGTTTAACAATCTTAAGCTGTGCCCCATTCAGTAGGATTTCTTCAGAGGAGGACTCGACAGAACCTTCAACAGGTTTTGTGAACCGGATGGCATGGTTGGCTGGAAGCGAACCATCCTTTACAAACTTAGCAATTTCAGCTGCAGAAAATTCTTCGTTGGGTGCGGAGATCGTTGTGGGCTGAAGTTTGTTGAGGTCGTTAATCAAGGTGGTGAGTTTGGTTTGGTTCACATCCTTTCCGTCCCTCATATCCTTCATGAGTTCGTGCATCAGTCCAGGGAAGGAAGCGGGCAAGGTTTCTTTGCTCCCATCGAATGTTTGATATTCTTTTTCGGTGAAGAGGTCATTCTCGGGAAGCAAAGGCGGATTGGCAGTTTCCCGTTTGTCCTTGATGTAATTCATGACTACTGAATTACCCTTTTGGAAACCGTCATCACTGAATTTCTCAGTTCCAAAGTAATCGTTTTTGCTAAACAGGATCACACTTAATGTAAGCACGGCCAAAATGGGGAACAGGGATGCCAGGGTGACCACCCCGAACCCTGTGTTGCTGCTGCCGCCACTAGATACAATCCGGCAAACACCGATACCGAGGGCAAGAACCAGGGGAACCGTAACCGGGCCGGTAGTGACCGCCCCACAGTCCCAGGCCAGCCCTAATACAGGTTTCAGGATTGGATTATTTTGGAAATAGATGGTGATGGCACTAAGGGTAAGGACGCCAACAACTATGAATGGCTTGAGGGACCATCCACGGTAAAACCGGAGCACACCGAGCATAACGGCACAGCCAACCCCTAAACCAACACTATTTACAAGCGTGGGTGCATAATCATTGAGGAGAGTGTAGAGGAGGGGGGCTTGGTCGGGCCGGACGGAACTACCCGCCTGCTGGAGGACGGCAATCGCGGGTTCGGCAAAGGTGGCAAACGCACCAAGGATGAACCCGAACAACAAACTGGTGGGCAAACAGGGGATCCCCATGATTTTCTTCCTAGGCAGGGTGGATCCAAGAACTTCCCCGAGGGGCATCAAGCCCAACCGGAGACCTTCCATGAAAAAGGCCAGGCCAAGGATTGTGATACCAATCCCGACCGCTATCATCAGGGCATAGGCCAAGTCGATCCCTAGGACAAGAAGTTGGAAGACAATCATGTAAGCGAGGACGAACCAGACGCAGGCTATCTGCTCCTTAACTTTGTCCCATGCGAACGGGACGAGTATACCCATTTGCTGCTTAAACGTCAGCTGCGGTACTCCGCTCTTAGTTTGGTCTTGAGGCATGGTAATTAGGGTGGGGTGCCGGGGAATTTGTCAGGTGTGGGGACAATTCGCCTTGGGTTAGCAATGCTGTACGCAATGGATGGGGTTATTGGGTTATTGAGAAAAAACTTCGTTAAACCCTAAAAAAAATACTAGAATTGAAATTCAGGCCTAGCTTGCAAGGGTATTTTCCGTTACTGGAAAATTTTAATGTCACTTTGTCCCATGTCCAGCATACAGCAAGATCGCACTACCCTTTAACATCTCGGGTGGAGTTAGCAGGAAATTTATGTAGCCCAAAATGCCCCAATAACGGGGATAGACGAATCCTACTGGAGCCAAAGAGCGTCCAAATCCTCAAGGTGCAGAGGATTATCATGCCCAGCATGATCCTGTATGAAGAAGGGCTTGGACCATACAACACCCACTTGGCCTAATCTTGAAACACCAATGATATAGAGTTCCGTTTGCTCCTCGTTTTCCGCGAGGGACTTGGGTACCCTGAGCTTTGCCTCACCGTTCGCATTCGTCCGAACCCTGTGAATTCCCTTCTCGCGGAGGATTTTCCTTATGTGGGAGGTGAGGCCAGGATAATTGTAGCCATACTTGTTGGCACGTGCCCAAAGCTCTGCATAGGAGGAGAGGTTTTTGCCTACCATCGCCTTGTCCATGTTTTCTTTTAGTTCACTAGAACCAAGAATAATTTCATTAAAGCTGGAGGAGGTAATGTAAAATTCTGTGTATCCTGCTGGGTGGACGTTGTCCCCCCGGCTTTGCTCACCAGATAGCAGCTCCACATCGGCCTTGATCTGAAGGATCACGGTGGAGGACGGGGGTGGTGGCGTGCGATGGATTTTCGGGGAGGGTAGAGTTAATTCGGGCTCACGTGGCTTGACCAACTCCTGAACTGCCGGTGCAGGATCGGTAAGCCCATGGCCTTCTTCAACGACTGAATAGGATTCGATGGGCTGGGGCACATCTTGGGAGGAAGGCACAGTAGGCTCCGGGATGTCCTGCTTCGGCTTAACCGAGGGGATGTCGTAATGCTCCAATGACGACGGCAAGCTGTCGTTCAAGAAAAAAGGGAAGGCCGTTGTGGGTGCAAAGGAGGAATGTCCTTCTTCCTCTGCTTTTGAGGGAGGGAGGTTAAGGGTTGGAGAGGCGGTTTCTGAAATTGAGGGTTGCGGGACAGCTGCCGGAACTGGGGTATGAACGTCTGTGGCAAAAAGGGTTTCCGCTTCTTCCGCAGCATGAGCAGGCGCAATGGCTTGACGGGCTACTCCAGTTGCCAGGGCTTTGGCAGGGGAAGTTGGGGTATCGAAGAAAGAGAAATCAGAGCCATCCTCGGGGGACAGAGCTTCCTCAGGTTGGGCAGGAAGTTCTACGGACGGAGGCGGGGCTTTGGCAGGAGAAGCTGGGGTCTCAAAGAAAGAAAAGTCAGAGCCATCCTCGGGGGACAAAGCTTCCTCAGGTTGGGCAGGAAGTTCTACGGACGGAGCCGGGGCTTTGGCAGGAGAAGCTGGGGTCTCAAAGAAAGAAAAGTCAGAGCCATCCTCGGGGGACAAAGCTTCCTCAGGTTGGGCAGGAAGTTCTACGGACGGAGCCGGGGCTTTGGCAGGAGAAGCTGGGGTCTCAAAGAAAGAAAAGTCAGAGCCATCC
>JAYPDO010000104.1:0-16266 GCA_038125285.1 Opitutia bacterium | reverse complement strand
GTCCGGCGTAGACCTGGACAGGGATCCCTGCTTTCCCAGCTTCCCCGATGAGGGACCACGGCGCTTTGCCATGGAGGGAGCTTTCGTCAAAATTGCCTTCCCCAGTGATGACGAGGTCAGAGTCCCTGATGATTTCCCCAAGCCCGAACCATTGCGCCACGAGTTCGAAGCCTGGGATGAAGCGCGTTTCATAGGCCAACATGAGCCCCAGGCCGATGCCGCCGGCAGCGCCAGTGCCGGGTTGCCCGAGCATGCTTTCTGGCTTTCCGGTCTCCTGGCAAAGGATAGAGGCAGCATGGGTAAGGGCTGTTTCCATTTCCGCCACTTGGTCTAAGGGAAGACCTTTTTGGGGGGCAAACACGGTAGTCGCACCTTCCGGGCCAAGCAAGGGGTTCTGGACGTCGCAAGCGACCAGGAGGGGCGGCAGGGGAAGTTGGTTGCTAAGGAGGTCGGCCTCGAACAAACGGGTGAACAAGCGGGGTTTGACCGGGGAGAGGAATTCCCCTTCTTCGCCATAAAACTCTGCCCCCAGGGCTTCCAGCGCCCCCAAGCCGAGGTCGTTGGTGGCACTGCCTCCAATGCCAAGTAAAATGGCGTCCACGCCGAAGTTGGCAGCCTCCCGAAGAAGGAGCCCCGTCCCGACGGAACTAGCTTCCCATGGGTCAAGAAGATCTTCCTGAAGATCAGCCAACCCACTGGCTTGGGCCATTTCGACGACGGCAATCCGCCGGGCTCCCTCCGGAAGGCCAAGGTATTCCCTGCAGCCTTCGGGGAGGTTTTCCACCGGGACTACGCCAAAAAATGCTTCTTTCTCCCTGTGGCGTGCGTCGAGGACCCGGACTTCCACCATGTCGCCATCGGCCCCTTCGGTAAGGATTTTGCAAAACCCGTCGCCCCCGTCAGTCAACGGGCATTGGGTGACCTGGGTCGGCAAGAAACGGGCCAAGACGGCATCAGAGGCGATTTGGCAAGCTTCCTGTGCATCCATGCAGCCTTTGAACTTGTCAAAGGCGACAAGGACTTTCCGGGATTGCCGGATCGGAAGCAGGGGTGGGAGGTCTTCCGTACCGCTCACGTCAATGGAGGACTTCGTTGGTTTCCGCGTTGGTAATATTGAAATTTTCCAAGTGGAAATTAGGGTCGGCCCGGAACGAGAGCTTCACTCCGTGTTCCTGCTCGATGATCACGAGGCGCTTTTCGTCTTCTGTCCGGAGACGCTCCAAGTTTTCAGGGTGGAGGGTAACCCGGAGATGAAGTTCGTTAGCGTTGTGTTCCCGGTTCCGCATCCTGCGGACAATGGCGGTAACACGGCGCTGGATCTCGACACTGACAGTACGGGAGGACTTAACAATGCCCCGGCCGCGGCAATAAGGGCAACTGTCGAACATGGTGCTGTAGTTGCTCTCGTGGTGCCGTTGGCGTGTCATCTGGAGGATGCCAAGCTGAGAAATGGGGAGGACGTGGCTACGGGCCCGGTCTTGGTCCATCATGCGGCGCATGGTATGGAAGACGGTATTGCGATCCTGCCGGCGCTTCATGTCGATGAAGTCCACGATGATCAGGCCGCCGATATTCCGAAGGCGCACTTGTCGGGCGACTTCCCGAGCCGCTTCCATATTGACGTCCAGGATGAAGTTGTTGCCAGACTTGGCGTCGATGCGGTGTCCACCGGTATTGACGTCGATGGCGGTCAGCGCCTCGGTTTCCTCGATGACGATTTCCCCGCCGGAGGGCAGAGGGACTGTCCGGGCGAAGGTCTGCTCGATCTGGCGCTCGATGTTGAAGCGCTCAAAGATGGGGATGTCGTCCTTAAAATGGCTGATTTTGGACTTGGACTGGCGGGAGATCTTGCCGACCTCCTCTGCGATGCAGTCAAAGTCGTCCTTGTTGTCGATCAGGACCCGGTCGATATCCTCGGTGAGGAAATCGCGGACTGTCCGGCCGATGATGTCCGGCTCTTTATAAACGAGACCCCTTTCCGTAGTTTGGATTTTGGCGTCCACTTCGGCCCACATTTGCACGAGCATGGCCAGGTCCCGTTCGAAATACCGGAGCTTCTTGCCTTGGCCAGCAGTCCGGATGATGACTCCCATGGTCTTGGGGATTTCGAGCTTGGTAAGGATTTGTTTGAGGCGTTTGCGCTCCTCCCGGTCTTCGATTTTGCGGGATATGCCACTTTGGGGGGAGTAGGGCATGAGAACCATGAACCGGCCAGGGATGGCGAGGTTGGTCGTGGTGCGCGGGCCTTTGGTACCGATCTGCGCCTTGGTAATTTGAACGATGATCTCGGAGCCGATAGGGTGGTCCTTGATGATTTCCTCGGGAGGGGGAGTTTGTTGGCGGCTCTTGCGGCCTTTGGCTTGCTTGGCCTTATTGTTACCATTGTTCCGGTCGCGGCTCTTATTGTCGCGGCCTTTTTTATCACCGCCCCGGCCTTTGGAATCCCTTCCTTTGGATGCTCCCGCTTCCTTGCCAGAGCCGTCTTTGGCTTCGCTTTCGTCCCCTTCGTCAGGTTCGTTCCCGGAAGCCTCACCTTCGTCCTGCAAGGAGACGGCACTTTCGTCGGTTTCGTCTTCTTCCCCTTCGTCTTCCTCATCATCCTCTGGATCCTCGTCCACATCCTCCGGGTCGAGGACGCCGTCCGGGTCGTCTTCATAACCATCGTCATCGGCATCACCACGCGGGGAAGAAGTTTCGTCGTCTTCGTCATCGTCGTCTTCGAGGGCGTCAACATCGTCGCCGAGGCCTTGCTGGACAATGTCCCAGTAATGCAGGAAGGCATTCTTGGGCTGGTTGATATCGATGAAGGCGGCCTTGATACCGGGCTCGTGGTTCTGAATTTTTCCCTTAAAGATGGCACCGACCATTTGTTCCTGGTCGGTCTTCTCGACTTCAAACTTCTGCAACACGCCGTCTTCAAGATAGGCTACACGACGTTCGAGGGGCTCGGAATTGATGATAAGTTCCTTGAACTTCTCGTCCGAATCCTTGTTCATCGCCTTCGCGATGCGCTTGAGGAGGGGCTGTTGTTTTTCCCGTTTTCTGGCTTCGCGGGCGAGGTCTTCTTCTGAGATCAGCTCGCCTTTGACTTCGTCTGGAGGAGTGGCGTAATCGTCCTGGCTATGGTTGCGTTGGGGTCTTCTGTCCCGGGAATTGTTATTCCGGCGTTGGCGGGAGGGTTTGCGTTGGGGTTTTGACATATGGGAGGGTCCTTAGTGTGTGGGATCCCTTCGTCCTGCCAGTTGGTGCGGCCCGGTCCGGGGGCGGGGGGGCATCTGTATTTCTTTGGGTCACGAGAAGTCTTTCCGGAAACGGTAAATGCTTTGGAGAAGCCCTTGCAAAATGCAGCAACTGATGACGAAGGATCCGCCGTAACTTAAAAAAGGCAGGGGAAGTCCGGTAACGGGGGTGATGCCTAGCGTCATGCCCACATTAATGAAAATGTGGATCATAAAGATTACGCTCACACCGGCAGCGACAAGCATGCCGAAGCGGTCCCGGGCGAGGCTGGCAATGCGGAAACCGTTCCCGACAATGGTGGCCAGCAAGCCAAGGACAAAAACACTACCCAGGAAACCTTTTTCCTCGGCCAGTACTGAATATATAAAATCGTTGTGGGCAACGGAGGAAGGCAAGTAGCCGAGCTTGGCTTGTGTGCTCTGGCCAAGGCCTTTCCCTAGAAGCCCGCCGGAAGAGACGGCAATCACGGATTGCTGCCTGTTCCAGTTTACCCCGATTCCCCTTGGGTCCGCGACTTCCGGTGCCACAAAGGCGAGGATCCGGTTGCGTTGGTAATCCTTGAGGGGAAGCCATGATTTTTGCTGGTAACCGTTTGCGCTTTGCTGGTTTTCCAGCGGGGTCATGCCCGTGGTTTCCAGGTGTTGGATATACCTGTACATGTCAATGGAAACCATCCCGAGTAACAGGACGATGACGCCAAAGACGATCCCGAAGAACCGGAGGTCGATCCTCGAAAGGAATAACAGGGTAAACACCATGGGGGGGAAAACGAGCGTGGAGCCTAAGTCCGGTTGTAAGAAAATCAACAAAATTGGAAGGGCCGCGGCAGCAAAAACTTTGCCAAGCGGGAGCATGGATTCCGCAAAGGAACCGACCCTGGAGCGGGCAAGGATACTGGCACAAAGGATGAGGGTGCCGATTTTCGCCCCTTCTGTGGGCTGGATTTTCATGAACTTGAGGTCGATCCACCGCCGGGAGCCATAAATTTCCTTCCCGGCCGGGGTCAGGACCAAAACGAGGAATAGGATCCCCAGGATGTAGGCGATGTGGCTGTAACGAAGGAAGACTTTATAATTAATGTAGGCCAGGCCGAAGTAGAAACCCGCGCCCACAGTGAGCCAGAGGATTTGCCTTTTCCACTGGGTGCCGCCGGAATAAGTCTGGGCGGAGTGGATGAGCATCACGCTGGTAATCCCGAGCAAGACCATGCAAACCGGGGTCACCCAGTCGACCCGGTTGGGCTCGAACCGGATCGAAAGGCTGTAAGGCTTTTTGGCGCCTTCGTATGGGATGGCTGGATCCATGGGAGGAAGTGGGGGGCTCACATCTTCTCCAGGGTGTCGATGCCCAGGATATGCAAACCGGTTTCCAGTACAGTCAGGGTGCGGTTGCAAAGGACGATGCGGCGGGCGCGGACATCCGGCTCGTCGACCAGAACTTTGTTTGCGTTGTAGAATGTGCTGAATGCCACGGCCAGTTCGTAGAGGTAAGTGCAGAGGAAGTGGGGACGCAGGTCGGCGGTCGATTGTTCAAGGGCGCAAGGGAAAAGGAGGAGTTGGCGGGCGAGGGAACATTCCTCCGAGGTTTCCGGCGGGGATGCGCCGTCTTCCCCTTGTCCGGGCTCCAGTTCCAGTTTCCGGAAAATACTGTGGATCCGGACGACCGCGTAGAGGAGGTAGGGCGCGGTATTGCCCTCAAGGCTCAACATTTTTTCCCAGGAAAAGGTGTAGTCGTTCGTACGGTTTTGGGAAAGGTCCGCGTATTTGACAGCGCCTATCCCGACACACCGTGCGATGAGTTTGCGTTCTTCCGCCGGCAGCTCGGGATTCTTTTCATCAACGATGGCCAGGGCGCGCTGCTCGGCTTCGTCCAAGAGGTCCTTGAGCTTTATCGGGTCGCCGGAGCGGGTCTTGATCGCTTTGCCGTCCTCGCCCAGGATGGTGCCGAACCAGACATGGTGCAGCTTGGGGGAGGGGAGGACGGGATGGTTGACAAGCCATTTTTCCGCAGTTAGGAAGAGTTGTTGGAAATGATCCTGCTGGCGGCCGTCGGTCACGTAAATGATTTCGTCCGCCGCCCATTCCCGAAGCCGGTACTCGATCGTGGCCAGGTCCGTGGTGGCGTAGTTGCTCGCCCCGTCGGACTTGCGGATGATGAAGGGCTGCTTTTTGAAACGGGGATGCTCCGGATGGAAAACGACCAGGGCACCTTGGCTTTCTTCGGCGATGGCCAGTTTTTCAAGGTCTTCGCAAACGGCAGCAACCTTGTCCCGGTAGAAACTTTCCCCCAGGACATGGTCGAAGCGCACCCCCAGGCGGTCGTACACTTCCTGGAAAGCTGCGTAACTGACGGTGTTGATTTTCTCCCAAAGGGCAGTGTTTTCCGGGTCGCCATCTTGTAGCTTGACCAACTCCTGGCGGGCGGCCGCCAGCTTGTCCGGGTCTTCTTTGGAAAGAGTTGAGCCTTTGCGGTAGAGGTCTTCGAGCTGGGCAATCGCGTCAGGGGCGTCCGCATCCAGTTGCGCCCCGAAATGCCGGATGGCCATGATGAGGATGCCGAACTGGGTGCCCCAGTCGCCGATGTGGTTGTCCCGGTAGGTCCGAGCGCCCTGGTATTCCAGGATGCGGGCCAAGGCCTCCCCGATCACAGTCGAGCGGATGTGGCCGACGTGCATCTGCTTTGCAGAGTTCGGGGAGCTGAAATCGACGACGATGGCCTTCCCCGTATGGGCATGGCTAGCGGCGTCCCGGAGGGTTTGGGGGCTGGAGAGGTGCCGGAGCCAACCATGGTAAAAGGCCGGGGTGAACTTGAGGTTGATGAAGCCAGGGCCGGCGACCTCGATTTCCACATCCCCGGCGGGCAATCCCACACTATCTTGCAAAGCCGCCAATAACTTCTCGCCCAGGGCGCGGGGATTCGCCTTGTTTTTTTTGGCATAGGGCAGAACCCCGTTCGCCTGGAACTCCCCGAACCTCGCGTCCGCGGGACGAACATCCGCCGTGAAATCCTCCCCGAAGCCATCAATGCCCAGGGCGGCCTCCCGGATGGTTTTATCCAAATATTCCGCAATATAAAATGGCCAGTCCATAATTCTCTGGCGCGTAGGCGTAGGTTTCCGGGCCGGAGGGTCAAGGACGGAATGGCAGGGGCTCGCGGATACTTGACTTGCCGGGGCCCACTACGACATTTTCCCAGCTCAATCCCCATTAAGGAACTACCAACCCTGCCATGAATAACATTACCAAATACACTTCCGCCACCCTGGCCGCCCTCCTTCTCGGAGCCTGCTCCACAGTTGACAACACTTCTGGGAAAACCACTGAACCCGCCCCGAAAACCGGAACAAGCAAAGGAACGGAAACCGCCCCAAAGAAAGCCCCAACCAACACAGTGGCCATGTCCATCAAGAAAACCCCTTTTGGCAAAGTCGGTACCGAACAAGCCGACCTCTACACCCTGACCAATGATTCCGGCGCCATTTGCAAGATCAGCAACTACGGCTGCATTGTCACGGACATCCAAGTGCCCGACAAGGACGGCAAGAATGGCCCTGTCACCCTCGGCTTCGACAGCCTGGACAAATATCTCGCCGGCCACCCCTTCTTCGGTTGCATCGCCGGCCGCTACGCAAACCGCATCGCCGAAGGCAAGTTCTCCATCGGGGAAAACGAATACACCCTGGCCACCAACAACGGAGCCAACCACCTACACGGCGGCGCAAAAGGCTTCGACAAATTCATCTGGGACGCCCAGGAGGTCCGGGGCGCCAACTTCGTCGGCCTCATCCTCACACGCACGAGCCCGGACGGCGAAGAAGGCTACCCCGGCAACCTCGTCTCCTCCGTCACCTACAAGTGGACCAACGACAACGCACTCGAAATCGACTACATGGCCAAGACTGACAAAGCCACCCCCATCAACCTGACCAACCACTGCTACTTCAACCTCACCGGAGGCAACGAAAGCATCCTCGACCACGAAATCACCCTCGTGGCCAAGAACTTTGTCCCCACCGACGACGGCGGCATCCCCACCGGCAAGATTGACCCTGTGGCCAACACCCCCTTCGACTTCACCTCCCCGCACAAAATCGGCGAACGAATTGGCGCAGAGCACCAACAAATAACCAACGGCAAAGGCTACGACCACACCTGGGTTCTCGACAACCAGGACGGCGGCAAAGCCCTGGCCGCCAAAGTCACTGAAGCCTCAACCGGCCGCGTCCTTGAAGTACTGACCGACCAAAAAGGGATCCAATTCTATACCGGCAACTACCTCGACGGCAGCCTCACGGGACGCGGGGGCAACGTTTACAAACACCGTTACGGCTTCTGCCTGGAAACCCAAGTCTACCCTGATTCCCCCAACCAAAAAAGCTTCCCCAAGGCCATACTCAACCCAGGGGAGACCTACACACACCACTGCACCTACAAATTCTCGGTCGTCAAGTAACCAACAGCCCGAACTTGATTTAAGGTGAGGGCGGGAGGATCCAATGATGCTCCCGCCCCTAGCCAAACGCACCGAAATGAAAGCCATCAGGCATATTGTTGCCCACCTCCATAGCACAAAGGGGCGGCAAAACCTGGTCATCTTCCGCAACTTTTTTTACGTCCTAGCAGCGATCGTCCTAATCAACTCCCTCCTCTTCCATGCCATCATGGAAAGGGAGCAAGTTGTCATCCCGGAAGGCAAGAACCAGACATTGGACAACGACCTTCTGATCGCCATCTACTGGGTTCTGATCACAATGTCCACAGTGGGATATGGAGACATAACGTTTGAGACCCATCTGGGCCAATTTTTTTCCCTCGCCGTCATGATGTCCGGGGTAGTCTACCTCTTCATCCTCCTCCCGTTCTCCTTCATGGAGTTCTTCTACAAACCACTGGTCAAGCTCCAGAGCGAGTCGAGGGTCCCAAGAGAAGCTCCCGAGGGCTTGGAGAACCATGTCATCCTAACATGCTACGACAGCATCGCCAGAAAACTAACCAGACGCCTAACTGAATTTGATTATGGTTACATCTTCCTGCTCAACGACCTTGAGACGGCCATCGACCTAGTGGACCACGGCATACCTGTCATCTATGGACCCCTCGACGACCAAAAATCCTACATTGACGCCGGGATCAAAAAGGCGGCCATGCTTGTGGCTACTTCCTCGGATGTCACCAACTGCAACGTCGCCTTCACAGCTAGGAGCGTTCGCCGGGACGATGCCTTTAAAATCCTTTCCCTCTGTACCCACCAAGCCTCGGAAGACGTCCTGGAACTGGCCGGAAGTAGCAAGGTCCTACGCCTGCCGGCAAAAATGGCGGAATTTTTCGCAACCCGCATCATCGGGGGCGAGCGCAGTGCCCATATCATAGGCCAAATCAACGACCTCTGCATCGCTGAAGCCAGGGTACGCAACACAACGTTAATTGGGAAGACGATCCGTAACAGCAACCTTCGGGACAAACTCAGCCTTATCGTGCTGGGCACTATGGAGCAAGGCCGCTACCACTTCAAGGACCTCGACAAGGAAATCACTGAAAACATCACCCTGCTCCTAGCCGGGACAAGGGAAAAGTTCGAAGCCTACAACCAATTTTATAACCCCAAGGGTACTAATTCAGCACCCCAGCACGTCATCATTATTGGTGGAGGCGATGTCGGCCGGTTTACCGCCAGGGCTTTGGCAGATCACGGGATCCCCTACCAGCTCCTGGACAACGATGTGGAGCATGTACACACCATCCCCAACGCAGTTCTTGGTGACGGCGCAGAAAGGTCAGACCTGGAAAAAGTCGGGCTCGACGTGGCCACCTCCGTCATCATCACCACCGCGGACGACGAGCTGAATTTCTTCCTCACCATGTACTGCAGGAAACTCCGCCCTGATGTCCACATCTTTACCCGCGCCAGCAGGGAGCGGAACCTGGACCGCCTTAAAAACGCAGGGGCAAACTTCGTCATCTCCTATGATGCTACCGGGGCAAACTTCATCCTCAACCACCTCTGCCCGGACAACCTGATCACCATCACCGAAGGCCTGGACCTATTCCGCTGCCCAGTGCCGGACAAACTTGTGGGCAAGACAGTCCTGGCAAGCCGATTGCTCCCGGATCTGCAATGCATTGTCGTCGCCATAGTGAAAGGTGAAAAAATGTTGGTGAACCCAAGGGCGACGGACATCCTGCAGCCTCAAAGTGAAATGATCCTCATGGGAAGCACGGAATCCGAAAGGCTCTTCAAAGAGACATATTCGGCAGAAACCAAACCGACCCCCTTTACCTGGGCACTTTCAAAGCGAACTTAACAAGCATGAACATCATCATTATCGGTGCCGGCGAAATAGGCCGCCACGTCGCGGAAAAACTCTCCAGCGGCACCCACAACCTCTGCGTCATCGAAAAAGACGAAAAAGTTATCGAGCAGCTTTCTGAAGTCCTGGACGTCCGTTTGTTGCAAGGGGAGGGTGCCTCCATCGAGACCCTCACCCAGGCCAATGCCGCCCACTGCGACCTTTTCCTTGCGCTGACTAGTGACGACAACACCAACCTCGTCTCCGCCTCCATCGGCAAAGCCCTAGGGGCAAAGATCACCATCGCCCGTCTTCACCCCCGGATCTACGCCGAGCAATGGCGCTTTAACCACAAACGCCATTTCGGGATCAGCCATATCTTCTCCCCGGAACGCCTCACTGCCGTGGACATGGCCAAATACGTCCGCAACCCGGAAAGCATAGCCGTGGAAGAACTGGCCAACGGCCAAATCGAACTCCAACAAGTCCTAATATCCGAAAGTTGCCAGACCTGCAACAAACCCATCCGAGACCTCAGGCTACCCGAACGCGTGCGGATCGTCCTGATACAGCGGGGCGGCAAATCCACAGTTCCGGACGCAAGGGAAAACCTAGAACACGGCGACCTCGTCACGTTGATTGGAACACCAGCCCAACTCGAAAAAACTGTTACCTTCTTCCACGAAAAGACCACCCAACAGGCCAAGCAAAAAGTAGTCATCCTCGGGGGCGGCCAATACGGACTGGCTCTCGCGAAACTCCTGGAAAGTGCCAACTGCAGCATCCGACTCTTGGAGAAAAACAGGAACCGCTGCGAACAATTGACCGAACTCCTTCCCACCGCCGCCATCCTGAATGTGGACGGAACCTCCGTACGCGAGCTGAAAGAAGAGCACATCGATGACGCCGACTTCTTCATCGCCGTCACCGGGGAGGACGAAGACAACATTATGATGTGCCTCCAGGCTAAGACCCTCGGCACCAAGCACACCATAGCACTGGTTCACCGGGCGGACTACGCCAACGTGATCACCGAGCAAATGGGTATCACGGCCGTTGCCAGCCCAAGGCTCTCCACCAGCCGCGAACTGCTCCACTTCGTCACCTCCGAGCGTTGGCAACATGCCTTCCGCCTCGGCGAAGGCATCGAGGTCATAGCCTTCCCCATCTCCAATAAATGCCCGGTGGTGAGCAAAGACTTTACAGAAATCCCCAAAGTGGATGGGGCGGCATTCATCGCCGTGATCCGGGACAACGGGGCGTTCGTACCGGTCGGCAAAGACTTGATCGAGCCAGGCGACACCTTGTTCGCCATCGTGACGCCAGAATCGAAAGACAAGGCCATCAACGCCTACAGCCGGTAAAATTGAAGCTGTTAGCTCAGAGCGATTAGCTTTTATCCCTGAAATGAGAACCAACTGGGACAACGTGCCAGCCAACCATTCCAAAGCAAGCCAGCCAACCGCAAGCCGCTAAAAATGGACTTAAAATTAATCAGCCGCATCCTTGGTCTGCTCATCGGGCTCCTAGGTGTCATTTTATTGGTTTGCATGGCCTTCGGCTACTTCCACTCCCCGAAAGAAGACCTTGCCATGGGAGCCTTGGGGAAGTCCGTAGCCACCGTCTTTGCCTGCACTGCATTCCTCATGTACCAGGGGCGGAATGCGACAAAGGAAGTCAGACGCAAAGAAGCCATCGCAGTGGTGGGCCTCAGCTGGATTGCTTGTGGTATCTTCGGCGCTTTGCCTTATTTTTTCATGGACGGCGGGTTGTCCTTCTCGGACGCATTTTTCGAGTCAATGTCCGGCTTCACTACCACAGGCGCCACAGTCATCAACGATCTCGACATCTACCCCCGCAGCATTCTCCTTTGGCGGGCGCTCACACAATGGCTGGGAGGGGTCGGGATCCTTGTTTTGTTCGTCGCCCTGCTATCCTACCTGGGGGTTGGCAGCAAGGCACTGTTCGCCCACGAATCCTCCGCCCAATCAACCCAAGGCCTGCAAGCCCGGATCCATGACATCGCTGTCAACCTCTGGCTCATCTACCTAGGCCTCACCATCCTCTGTGGGGTCGGGCTGTTCATACTAGGGATGACCCCTTACCAAGCCACGACATACGCCCTGACCGCCCTGTCCACAGGGGGTTTCGGAGTGGATAATAAAAGCCTCGCCGCCTACGACAGCACGGCCATCGAAATGTGGCTAGTCCTCTTCATGACCCTCGGGAGCATAAGCTTCATTCTCTTCGCCTGGCTTCTCCGGGGGCAGTGGGTACGCTGGAAAATGGAGGAGGAGGCGAAGTGGTTCCTCATCATCATCCTGGCCTCCACCCTGGCCATCACCGCCGACCTTTCCCAGCACCAGCAACTCGCGGCGGAAGTCTTCACCAACTTCCGCCACGCCCTCTTCCACGTGGTCTCCATCATCACCACCACGGGCTTCGTCGCTACAGACTTCAACCAATGGCAACCCTTTTCCAGGATCCTCCTTTTGGTACTCATGTGTATCGGCGGTTGCGCGGGATCGACCGCAGGCGGGCTGAAAGTGGGACGGTGGCTCCTCTTCGCCAAAGTCCTCCGGCAACAAATAACCAATGCCTTCCGCCCCACCCAAGTCTTCTCCATGCGCCTCAACGGACAGCTGATCAAGCCAGGGGTTCGCGCACAAACCCTCTTCCTTCTTGTCTTCGCCTGGGTCACCACCCTCGTCGGCACGGCATTGGTCAGTGTAATGGAACCATCCCTAGACATGGACAGCAGCCTCTCCGTAACCATGACCTGCCTCTTCAACATCGGCCCCGGCCTGGCCAAAGTCGGCCCAACGGAAAACTTCTCCTTCCTCGGCGCCCCGGCCAAGATCCTCTTGACCATCCTAATGCTCCTGGGTCGCCTGGAGTTCTTTGCAGTCCTCGTCCTCTTCTCCCCGACCTTGTGGAAGGCGTATTGACCCAGGATTGAAGAAGGGGTTGGTAGAGCTTACCGGAAGCCCCCGGCGTCGTACCTTTCCCAAAACTGCAAGGGGTGCACCATCCCCTCCAAGGAATCGCCCATTTCCTTCATGGTGGGGATCGCCCGGGCGACCTCGATGCCCCGGTCTATCCGGGAAGGGGTGAAGACCAAGCGGGTCAGTTGTAGCCCAGCCAAGGGGGAAAGGTCTTCCACCCGGGTCTCGGCAATATGAAGGCGTTGCAAAGTCTGGGATCCGGACAAAGGGGAAAGATCCTTCACCCTTGTGCCCCTCAAGGTCAAGGAAACCAAAGGCGCACCCTTTAGCGGGGCGATGTTGTCCACATCAGAATCGTTCAACCAAAGCTGCTCCAGCGGCATCCCCTCCAATGCGGAAATATCCTGCACCCGGGTGTCGGCCATCCTCAGCTCCCGAATCGGTGCGCCCCGGAGGCTGTCGATGTGGCGCACGCGGGTATTGTTCAACGCCATTTGCATGATCGGGGCACCGGACAAGGCACTGATGTCCTCCACCTTGGAATCCTCCAGGAAAACCACCCGCAGGGGCATCCCCTTGAGAGCCGAAATATCCGCGACCTGGGTACCCTGCAAATCCAGCATCATGAGGGGCAATTTCTCGAACATGGAAATGTCGGATACCGGTTGCCCGGCCAACGAGATCCCGACCGGAAGGCCGTCCTGCATTTCAAACTGAACCCCACCGTTGTACCCAGGGTTTTTGGCTTTCAACAAGGCCTCTAGCAACTCCCGGACATCCCGCTGATCCTCGATCGCTGCCTCTTCCCCGGCAGTTGGGGATGCACCTCCAACCTGGGACACCGGGCCGGTTTGCGGGGCGTGGGGAACGGTGCCGGCGGGTTGAGAAGTCCCTGGGGCAGGAGCCTTGCCTGTCTGGTCTGTACAACCGAAGGAAAGAAACAATCCCAACAACAACGTGGAAAAAGGTAATGCACGGATCATCCACCCTAACTGCCCTCACATCCCAGCCTAGGCAACGGAATTCCAACAAAAACCTTGAAACCCAGCAACTCCGGCTATTCACATCCACCCACAACTTCCAACCAAGAACAAAGAACAAACAACCAGGAACTTCAAACATGGATCGCCGTAACTTCCTCCAAACCTCCCTCGCCGCAGCTGCCGGCCTCGCCTGCCCCGCCATTGCCAAACCCAGCGCCATGGAAGAATCCCGCAAGAAATACGGTGGTTTCAACATGGGCATCCAGACCTATTCCCTCCGCGGGTACGGCGCGGACGAAGCATTTAAAAAGATCAATGCCCTCGGCCTCCACTGGATCGAACCTTTCCGCACCCACTACCCGCCCACCGTAGACCCCGAAGCCATCAAAAAGATGAAGGCCAAGCTCCAGCCGCTCGACCTCCATGTTAGTTCCCACGGTGTCCACGGCTTCTCCAAAGACCACGAAAAGAACGAAATCCTCTTCAAGTTTGCCAAGCTAGCTGGGTTTAAAAACCTCTCCGCCAACCCGACCCCCGATTCCTTCGACAGCCTCGAAAAGCTCGTCGAAAAATACGACGTCCGCATCGCCATCCACAACCATGGCCCAGGAGCCCTCTACGATAAGCTCGAAGACGGTCTCAAGGCGGTCAAAGGCCGTGACCAACGCATCGGTTTCTGTGCTGACCTTGGCCACTATATCCGCTCGGGTGTGAAGCCAGAGGATGCCATCGAAGCCCTCACCGGCCGCATCTACGGTGTCCACCTCAAGGACTTCGCCGAAATGAAAAAGCAGACCAAGGGCGTGATCCTTGGCGAAGGCCACATGGATGTAAAAGCCGTCTTCAAGGCTCTCAAGAAAGCGAATTTCCCCTCCGACGGCGCCCTTTCCCTGGAGTACGAGGAAAACCCGAAGGATCCCATCGCCGACATCGAGAAATGCCTCGCCGTGGCAGCCCAAGGCGCCCAAGCCGCCTTGGCCGAAGGCTAACGCCTAAAGTCGAGCCGGATCCCAACGAGGTTGCAGGAAAATCCCTGTAGCCTTGCCCAATTCCTACCCAGATGGTGGTTAAATTTTATCCACTGAGGGGAAAGCTGTGCCCACCACTTGCGGTTTTGGGGATCTGATGCCAAAAGGCACCGAACAAACCCCCTTCACTGTCAGAATGAAAAACATAAAAATCCTGCCCGCCCTTGGCCTGCTCTGCAACTCCGCTTGGAGCCAGGAAGACAGCACCCGGATAGAAGAGTTGGCACCATTTTTCGCCACCCCGTCAAGGGTGTCCGAAACAGACTTCGACGCTCCGTATCATCTATACCGCGTAAATGAAGCCGACTTGGTTTTCCGCTCTGTCCGGAGTGTGCCGGAAATCTTTGAAGAGACCCCGGGTGTGGTCGTGCAAAAAACTGCACATGGCCAAGGCTCGCCTTACATCCGGGGCTTCACGGCCTACAACAACCTCTTCCTCATCGACGGCATCCGGCTCAACAACGCCGCCTTCCGTTCCGGCCCGAACCAATACTGGAACACTGTCGATTCCCAAGGGCTCAGGGCGGTGGAGCTAGTCAAGTCCCAAGGTTCAGTCATCTACGGGAGTGACGCAGTTGGCGGGACAGTCCAGGCCTTCACCCGCGACCCGCTCTATGCGGACCAAGGCATCCGGCAAGGCGGGCGAAGCTATTCCCGCTTCTCGCCCGGGGAAAACAGCTTCATCCAACGCGGGGAAGTGTTCCAATCGGAGGCAGGGAAATACGGTGTGATTGTCGGCGGGACTTACAAGGACTTTGGCGACATCGAGGCTGCCGGACTCGGGAAATTGCCCTTCACGGGCTACGATGAACACGACTTTGACACCAAACTGGAATACTTCCTGGCCGAAAGTACCCAACTCACCTTCTTCCACCAACAAGTCAACATCGACGATGCTTGGCGCACCCACAAAACCATATTCGGACAAAGCTGGGAAGGCACGGCCGTGGGGGACGAAAGAGCCCGCATTCTCGACCAGGATCGAACCCTTTCCTACATACAACTGCGGGGAATCGCCCCCAGCCCCTTCTTCGAAAGCTATGCCCTCAGCCTCTCCTACCAATCCCACGGGGAAGAAAGGTCTCGGGAAAGGGGAAACGGAAGGGTCGACATCCAGGGCTTTGACCTCAGCAGCTACGGTGCCTGGGGCCAATTTGAAAAGGACGCCGGGAATACCGATATCGTTTACGGCGCAAGTTATTACCAAGACCAGGCCGACTCCTACCGCAGTGACTGGAATGCGGACGGCACCTTCCGGAGCAGCGCCATCCAAGGTCCCATCGGGGACGACGCCATTTACCACCTTTTCGGGACATTTTTTAATACAAAAACCCTACTTTCCGAACGCCTCTCACTGGACTTGGGTGCAAGGTACACCCACGCCCAAACTAACATCGGCAGGGTGGAAGACCCGGCCACGGGCAACCCGTTTTCCATCAAAGACAACTGGGACAACCTGGTCGGCAGCGGAAGGATCTCCTACCGTATGGACACAAAAGGCCGCTACCGCCTCTTCGGCGGCATTTCCCAAGCCTTCCGCTCCCCGAACTTCTCCGACCTCTCCCGCCTGGATTCCAACCGCAGCAATGAAGTCGAGACCCCGTCCCCAGGTCTGGAACCGGAGGAATTCTTGACCTTCGAAACCGGGATCAAGGCGAACACTGGACGGCTCTCCGGAAGCCTTTCCTACTATTACACCAAGATAAACAACATGATCCTCCGGACACCGACAGGCAACATCCTCGACGGGGGGAACGAGGTCATAAAATCTAACGTGGGGGACG
>JAYPDO010000103.1:13991-16313 GCA_038125285.1 Opitutia bacterium | reverse complement strand
GGTTGAAGAAGGGTTGGCTTCCCCCCTTCGCACCTCTTTCAACAGACGCACAAGTATGAGAATAACGATAACCGCCCGAATCGTGCTCCTCGCAGCACTCCTCCCATTCACACAACCAATTGCCAACGCGCAGCAACAACCTTCCCCCCTTCTCCGTGGCTCTTTGATCGAAGACCGGGCTGCAAGGAAACTCATTGAGGCTGGGGATACAAGGTACGAGGCTGGGGAAAAGGACAAAGCTGTGGAGATCTGGCAATCCGTCCTGGAACGTTACCCTAGAAATAAACACCGGTTTACTGCACACATGCGACTCGGAAACCTCAACCTACAAGACAAAGGTGCCTACGAAAAAGCCAGGGGACACTTTGAAAATGTCGCTGCTGAGGACAATGAAGACCAGGAAATGCGGGCAGAAGCCACCCTTAAACTTGGCCGCTGTTTTTATGAAGGTCGCCACTATGCCCAGTGTTACAAGACCTTCAGGGTTGTAATAGAGCAGTTCCCTACCTCGAAACACGTGAACTCAGCCTATTATTACATCGGCCTGGCTCACTTTAATCAAAAGCACTATAGCCGCGCAATCGAAGCACTTGAAAAGGTCGGCACAGCATTGACCAACTCCGAGGAATCGTTGGAGAAGGTCGAAGCAGGCAAAAGGCTCTTTGTTAAAATAGATGATGCAGACTTAGCCATCCTTGAGCACGGACAGAAAGTCCCCGCAAAGATTTCAACCACTCTTGGAGACGAAGAGCACATCGACTGCATACCAGTAGGAAACAATGTCAAACTAGCCATAGGCTCCATCCTCACAGACTTAGGGAAGCCCATCCCTGGAAATGGGATCGTCGAATTGGTCGGCAACGATAAGGTGACCGTGACCTATACGGATGCCCATACCTCTGACATGGAATTCAACAAACCTCGGACTAAGGAGATCACAGTGGTAGGAAATGCGGTGGTGGAAATTACAGATGGATCCTTCAATGACACTCTCAGGGGCGCAGTACTTGGAAAAGTTGTGAATGTGCAGATCAAGGACGCAGACATGGATCGTACTGACAATGCCGATACAATCCAAGCCCTCATGGGCGTCTATCGCCGAAAAAATGCCGCTGAAAT
Source organism: Opitutia bacterium (assembly GCA_038125285.1). Taxonomy (GTDB): domain Bacteria; phylum Verrucomicrobiota; class Verrucomicrobiia; order Opitutales; family JABJCN01; genus JAYPDO01. The sequence continues at coordinate 15,194 of JAYPDO010000103.1, read as the reverse complement.
AGAGGAGGAGATCGCTGCGGTAGTTGCTAAGGGGGAAATCGATATCCCTCCAGGCACTGATCCTGCGGTTTTCCTGATGCAAGGGGAAGCCCCTGTAATCAAGCGTTTCAGACAGGTGGATAGCGTGAACATTATCCTGACTGAAGTCCCGGTACAAAAGGAGAATCGCAGGCAAGCCGCCCAAGGAGAAGCGCAACCAACACCGGAAAATGGGGAATCCGGTGACCAAGGCGATCCAGGCCAAGAAGCCCCGACACCCCAAACCCAACCTGAAAAACAATCGGAAGCCCCGTCTTCCCCTCCGGCAAATGAGGCTGCAAATACCCTCCATACGGGGGTGTTCCGTGCAACAATTTCTCTGGAAAAAGCCGAAGAGGGTAATCCTGAAGACTTCGTCCTTCAAGGACTGCCAAGCGATATCATCCGGGTCTCCTACAACGACGATGTGAACATGGGGGTGGCTTCGGCCGTACTTGAGGCGGAAGCCCAATGTATTGAAGGAAACCTCGGCGGGGTAAGGGTCACCCAAACAGAAATCGAGGATCCTGAACTTCGTCTCCAAACCCAGCTCAAAACTGCGAATGCCCTAACAAATATCGGCAACCACTATAAGGAATTCGGGCTCCAGGACAAAGCGAACTTGAAGTATGAGGAAGCTCTGATGATCGCTGAGGAGACCGCCCGCGAAGCTAATAAACTCGGGGGAACGATCCTTGAAAACACTTACGTACAGCTTTGGGAAATATACCAAGCCCTTGGGAATATGAACCTTGCCGCGGCGATGAGTGCCCGACTCATGCGTGAGTTCCCCAATAGCGGCTTCATTGACGACGCCATCCTTTCCCAAGCAGAAATCGCCCAAGAAAAAGGGGATCTAGCCCAGGCCATCGTGCTATACAACAATCTCCTTCGCCTACAGGAAAGCCCGCTTCGGTCGGAAGGAGCTTACGGTGTGGCTGTTTGTTATGAAAAAATGGCGGAAAACGCGCCCGAGCGCTCATCCATTGCAATGTACGAACGGGCATTTGAGGCGTACCAAAGGGTATTCGACCAATTCCCTGAGAGTGGGAGGGTCGGTGACGCCGTGGCTAAAATGGCAAATTTTTACTACAAGAAAAAGGACTACCAACGTGCCATAGACGTCTTTGAAAACGTCCTTCAGGACCACCCAGACGCAAATTTCCTGGACGTCATCCTCTTCAA
>JAYPDO010000103.1:0-13909 GCA_038125285.1 Opitutia bacterium | reverse complement strand
CTGCCTATACAGGGTTGATCAAAAAGGGCAAGCTCGCCGCCAATTCGACCGGCTGATCGGGGACTTCCCGGAAAGCAAGTTGGCGGGTGAAGCCAAACGGATCAGTGACGCCCTTGCCAAAGCAGGGTTCTGACCCGGCCTTACCCTTAGCCATTTAATCTATAAGGAAACACCACCATGAAATTCTGCCGAATCCTAGTTGCCCTTGCATTCCTCCCCTACTCCCTAGCCGCACAAGACCAACCCGATGAAGCTACTGGCAGTATCAGTGCCCTGGATCAACAGATTGCCGACTTGGAGGCCAAGCTCAACCAAACCTTGGATACCTCACCCCTTGCGGCCATCACGATGTTGCAGCTAATCGATGTATATTACAAAGAGGGCAGGGCATTTGGGTTAGTTAGTACGGGTCGACGCTTTATTAACGCCCAACCCGAGCACCCGAAGCACAAAGAAGTGATGATCAAGTTGATCGACGGCTTCCTCGTTACGGCACGGAACCAAGACATGATCAATGCCTGCCGCCAATTCGCGGCGACCTACCCCGATGCAGATGAAACCGCAGAAATCGAGCGCCAGCTTGCAGAAACCCTTGACCGGACAGGCAAGCGCGACGATGCCGCAAGGGCATGGGCTTCAGCTTACAAAAGGAAAAACGGCACAATCTACGACGCCGGCAGGGCCATATCCATCTACCGCGAACTCAATAATGGAAAAGCACACTCCGAGGCAGCGCAAATTGGGCTGGAGCTCCTGAATAAAGTGCAGGGATCCATTGCAGCCAGGGTCGCCAATGTTACCTTTGATTCCGCAGACCGCTCGGGAGACCGCCGCCTCGCAATCCAGGCTGGCACACAAATCCTGGCAAAGAACCCCCCAATTACTAACGACCAACGCTTCGACCTCTATACAAAAGTATCCTCGCACTATTGGAACGAAGACCAGAAGGCGAACACGATCAAAGGCCGCCAAGCCGCCCTGCAAATCAAGAAGGATGAGCCCACCCACCGCTACCTTGTTGATGCAATGCACCAAATCCAGACCAAGCCGGGGGAGATGAAAACCGTGGTGGACCAATATTTGTCGAATTTCCCGGATAGCCAATACAGGGGAAGTGTCCTTGGCCTCCTCGCACATGCCTACTCCAGGGAAAAGGACGACGCGAAAGCCGCCGAAGTCGCTGCCCAGGCGATGCTCGAGGATGCCTACGCCCACAGCATGGCTTCCCAATACGTACGCTGGGCAGCATCTGGAGAAGATAAATACCCTGAAATTGAGGCCAAGCTCAAAGAAGCCCTCGAGAAAACCAAGGACAACAACTGGGCGGTCAATTACGCCTTGGCCTTCGATCTCTACCGGGACAGGATGAAAGACAAGGAGAAAGCACGTGAATATGCCCGCAAAATGATCCAAGAAACACCGGTGGACACAGGGCATGTGCACAACGCAATGAATTACTTGCTGGACGGTTGGAAAGAAGACGAGGATGACCAGTTTAAAGGAGATGCCAAACTCATCCTGGATGCAGTTAAGAAATACCCAGAATACTCCTATTACACAGGATATTTCAAAGAAAAATCCGCCGCCTACAAAAAGGATCGGGAGAAATGGAGGAAGCAAAGGGCAAACCTGCTGGGCGAGCATGCCAAAACCCTGCAGAACGACGTTACCATCCGCAATTGGGGAGCCTACCAAACCAGGGGAAACAAGGGAATCGACGCCAGGGAAGAATTGGCAAAGCAAAACCTTAGCGACAACCAGGCCAAAAAACTCCTTGGCACCCATGCCTACCACTTCCGCCATTATGAAAGGGACAAAAAGCCTTCCGCAAAATACTACGGCATCCTCTCCGACCGCTTCCCCAAGGATCACGGATACGCAAACAGCTACCTCGAAGCGGCCAACGGCTACGGGGACAATGATTCCCGCATCGCCGCTATCAAAAGGATCCTCTCCCACGAACCGGAGGGCAAGAATTCCGGCCTTTGGCGTAATCTCCTGGACGCTGCAGAAAAAGTCGGCGACAAATCCCTTTTCCCAAAAATCCTCGAATGGATTAACAAGGCCGAAGAACTGCATGGGATCGAGCTAAGCTATGCCGCTGACATCGGAGACCGCCTTTCAAGGAACGACCTTAAGGGAGATGCCAAGAAATGGTGGGAACGCCATGTGAACGTAGATCCCAATAGCGACGAAAACCGTTACCTTGCCGAACGGCTCCTCGGCTTGGTTGAAGAACAGGATGCGAAAATACCCGTCCTCGAACTCCTGCTCAAAGAAGACTCCAGGCAACAAGGAGCCTATGCAGCTTGGCTTGCCGATATCCACTTTAAGAAGAAGGAGTACGCAAAGATGGAACAGGTCCTCAAGACGGCAAAGCAACGTAAGGACAAGGATCCCCTTATCCGTTGGACACTTTGGGACCAGCCCGCTTTTTCTTGGATAGACAACACCCGCCCCAGCCAGGACATGGAGCCGGAATCCAAAGCCCGTATCTACAAAATGGTTCGCGATGTCGAAGCATTTGGTGCCAGCGGTGCTGCAATCATCGCGCTCCTTGAAGTCGATTCCTACCAGAACATCCCCGTCATGCAGCGCCTCAAATTCTACCGGGACGCCACACTGTCCGTCTCCAACCATACCCATAACTTCGACAAACTCATGTCCTACGCCCAAGCTGCCCAAGGCAGGAAGGACTATGCCGCCTCGGCGGCACTGTTGACCAACATGCTGGCCAATATTACCGCAATCGACTCTCCACGTAAGGACAAAGCCCGCAACATGGTCACCCAAGCCTATTCCCGGATGGGTGCCATCGGCATAACTATCGACGAAAACAGCCCCCTTGCCCCACTCCTCCAGATCGGCCTCCAACTCCGTCTTGGGGACGAAGAATCTGCCCTGGACACCTACAACAAAAACCAAGATCTCTTTGACAAACACCGCCACGAAATCCCGGTCGACATCGTCCTTTTCGCAGCCCGGAGGCACGTACTGGGAGGTGGACAGGAAAACCATGACCGAGCGGAAGATATCCTCCGCTCCTGGCTCGTCCAAAACGGGGAATCCAAACAGTACACCGACGTCGAAAAAGCAAAGATCCAACTCCTCCTCGCCGACAACTATAATAAAGCCGCCAACTACGATATCGCACGCAACGAGTACCTCTCAGTCATCAACCAATACAAGGAAACAGAACAAGCTACGGAAGCCAAATTCGGGGTCGGAGAAACCTACATGGCTCAAAAGATCTACGACAAAGCCGAAGAAATCTTCGAGGAACTTTCGAACAGCCGTTTCCACCGGGTCATGATCCGGGCGGAATTCCTCCGAGGTGTCCTCGCACACCGCCAAGAAGACCGGGACACCGCACGCGAGATCTTCCGCAACGTCCTTGAAAAAATGCCCGATGCCCAACTGGCCAATGAGACCCTCTTTAACCTCGCTGAAGTTTATGGCGTCGAACAACGCTACAAAGACCAGCTTGACCTCCTCCGCACCGTCGGCCGCCTCGGCCAACGCTCGAAACGCTGGCACACCCCCGGCATGGCACTCTCCATCGTCGTCCAAGACGGTGACCTCGGCATAAGTCGCGGGCACACCAAAATCCCCGTGGTAATCACCACCGAACCAGGACAAGACTCCGAGACCGCATTCCTGGTATCCGGTGGGGCAGGCAAAGGCCTCTTCATGACGGAAATCCCCACGATCCTTGGGAAAGCGGTTCCCAATAGCCAAACACTCGAACTTAAAGGCGGGGACGTCATCAAGGTAGACTACCCGGAAGCCTTCAAGAACGAGTTTAAGTTCCACATCCTCAGCAACAACGAAATCCACGTCGCAGCAGATGCGGATTTCTACGCATCCTCCAGCAAGATCGTGATAGAGGAGGAAGAAACCTTCACCCAAGAGTTAAACCAAGAATCAGTGGAGGAGAACCAAGACCTTCGTAGATCTATCGACCGCCCGGAAAACCAAATCAAACCCGGTAACGTCGTTTACCTCCGTGTGGACGACGGGGACAGGAATATATCCGACGGCCCGGACATGGTGCCGGTCAAATTGGTTGCCACCAGCGGGGACGAAGTCACGGTAGACCTTCAGGAAACCGAAGCCCACTCAGGGATATTCGAAGGTACGGTTGAAACATCGGAACTCCCTGCAGGGGCACTCGCCTCAGACACAGGCATCGAATACAATCCCCTCATGGCCATCGACCATGATGAAGCCACAATGTGGAAATCTGAACCGGATGGTGCCACCCCAAAATGGCTCAGCATCGACCTCAAGGACATCAACCCCGTTTCCTCTGTCATCCTGCACACACCGAACGCAGATGACCAAGCTCCCCTCCGTGTCACCCTCCAAGGCTCCCATGACGGACGGTTCTGGTACAAAGTGGCAAGCTATCCCGCCACCGAAGCCAAGGCTCCCCTGGCCTCTCCGGAAGGCATCGTCCGCATACCCCGCCAATCCCAATGGAAGTTCTTCGACGAATCCAAAGCCCCCCCCGCAGAATGGAAATCCAAAGAATTCGATGACACGAGCTGGAAATTTGGAGCGGGTCCCCTGGGTTATGGCCAAATAGGGGAGATCAACCCGGCCACAGAAACCTCCTTTGGTTCCGACCCCGAGGCCAAACCCCTCACCACATACTTCCGGCAAACATTCAACTTGGCTTACGACCCGTCCACCCCGGTGAAAACCCTCACGGCAAAAGTCATGAGCGACGACGGTTTCGTCCTTTACCTAAATGGCAAGGAAGTCGCACGGGATAACATGCCCGCTGGTGATACCAACCACGAAATGGCCGCATCCTCAGCCCGGGGTGACGAGGACGAAGGGGTTTACCAAACCTTCGGTCTCTCTGTAGACACCCTGGTCTCTGGTATCAACACCCTCGCGGCGGAAGTCCACCAAAACAATGCCAGCAGTTCGGATCTCGCCTTCGACCTGGAGCTTTCCTACACCTCCGACGCCATGCCAGAAGGAGTTGTACAACGGGTTTACAAAGTCGAAAAGCCGGCGGAGTTCGGTAGCTGGGAATCCATGAAAAACTTGGTTTCCAACAATGAGCCCGTGTCCACAAGCCTCGTCCAAGACCTCTCCTGGAAGCTGAACCCGGACGGCCTTACCAACGAAGCACTCAGGGAAACCTATGCCGTTGTCTGGCAAGGGAAATTCATTCAGGAACGCGACGGTGCGGTACGCTTCGAAGTCGGTGGCCAAAACAAGGCTCTCATGCTGGACGGCGAGCTCGTCCAAGAACCCCTAGCACCCGCCCAAGGACAAAACCGCCGCAACCAAGGTGGCGGCAGGGGCAACAACCAAGGCATCGACGCCTATGTCAAACGCGGTATCCACGACCTTGCGATCGTATCCGTGACCAACTCCCCCACCAATGGCGTGACTGCCGAACGCGCAAGGGAAAACCCCAACTCCCCGGCGGTTAACATCCGCTCCTTCCGCAAGTCCGATTTCTACCCTACAACGGAAATACTTTCCCAGTTCAAGGAAGAAGCCCAAGCTCAAAAGGATGTGGAAGCCGTGGCGACCGTCACCTCCAAGGAAGAGAATAAAATGAATTTTGCGTTTGCCCCGCGTATCCTGCGCTTCGTGAAGTTCCAAATCCACGAATACATCGGCGAGGCTGTGGCTGTGAACCATGTCCAAGTCCTCGGCCCGGAACGCCAATATATCCCGACTGAAAGCGACGTCCTCGAACTGGCAAACAATAAAACCCTGGAGATTACCCCAGGTGACACGGTTACCGCCAGCTACATCGACGAATTGACAGCCGGAGGCCAACAACGTAACCGCCTTCTCACTAAAAGCCTCTCCGCCACCTACTTCGATGCAGATATCGACCAGCTTGCCTACGAATTCCGGCGTTCGGAAAACGGCGAGGTCACCCAAATCGAATTGGAACTCCTCCGCATCGACCCGGGCGAAAGGATCATCCTCGAAGTCACCGACTTTGACATGGATGAAACTGCGGACATCGACAGCATCCCTGTGGAAGTCCAGCTCAACAATGACGAACCCCTCCACCTCGTCGCCACTGAAATCGACACCTTTGCAGGTATTTTTAGGACAGAAATTGATACCCGTGCCCTGGACGCAGCCCCTGCCGCACCTGCAGGGAACGCCCCTGCTGACGCAGGCAGCGGCACCCCCGCAGAACCAGCAGGGAACCAGGAGGCTCCAGTGCTGGCCGTCAAACCTGGGGACCAGATCCGCCTTTCCTACCTTGACCGACAAAACACCTTCCCCGGCCACAAACACCACCGGGAAACCATCGTCTACGTAAATGCGCCGACTCAGGCAAAAATGCAGATCGTCGAAACCCGAAACGCCATCAACGAAGGGACAAACAACCGCACCCCGACCTACCTCGGCCCCAACCTGGACGCCCCTGCCACCTATATCAACGGCATCGCTTACGAAATGCCCCTTACCGTTGAAGTCATCGACCCTGACCAAGCCAAGAACTCCGGCTCCAAAGTCATGGTTGAAATCACCACTGGCATCAACCAGAAGCACATGGTCGAATGCGCCCTCTCCTACAACTTCCGTGCCGGGGACAGCCCTGAGGCAGAAATCGAGAACCCTGCCCTCCATGCCGGACGCTTCATCGGCCAAATGGTCCTCAACCTCGGAAGTACGGACAGCCCTTCCCTTGTCCCCCAATTGCCGGACATGCCGAAAAACCTCACCGGAAGGGTCATCCCCCCCGAGACTCCCGAAGGGGACACGATGGAAGTACCACAAGGCTCCATTTTTGTCCTGAACCTTACTGGCCCCGACGTTGTCCATGCCTCCTACACGGACAAAATCCGCCCCGTTGGTGCGGACGAAGAAATCCTTGGCTCCAAAGCACGCTTGGTCACCGATGCAACCCTGGCCATCACGGACGCAGATTACGAATACCCCACCGATGTCGCCCACCTAGGGGACAAAGCGTATGTACTCGTTATCGACCCCGACATGGACGCATCGGAAGAGCGTGATAAAATCCAAGTCACCATCACCACTGAGCGCGGCGAGGAAGAAACCGTCCAATTGGAGGAAACCCTCTCCCACAGCGGTGCCTTCTCCGGGGCATTCAAACTCACCGCAGTCGACAGGCCGACCCCAGGCAGCGATGACGGCAAGATCGAAGCCTTCTTTGGCGAGACAATGACCGTCTCTTACCGCGACACTCGGTCCAGTTCCATAGACGAGCAACCTGTCCACACCGCGACTGCTAAAATCGCTATCGGTACAAACGGCCTCGTTTCATCCTTCAGCAAGGTGTTTGAAAATGAAGACCTCGCCATCCAGACCCAATTCCACATCGCAGAAAGTTTCTTCGAACTCTTCAAAAGCCACCTCGACCTAGGCCGGGAAGACGAAGCCAAGCACGACTTGACCAACGGCCTCCGCGTACTCCGAGAACTGATCGAAGACTACCCCAATCCCAAGTATGCAGCCCGCGTTAGCTACCTTCGTGGCCAATTTGCCCAAGAGCTCAAGAATTGGAACGAAGCCATCGACGCCTATGAAGACATCATCCGCAACCACGGGGAGAGCTCCCTCGCTTCCGATGCCCAGTACAAACTCGCCCAATGTTACGAAGAAGCCGACCGTTTCGACGACGCCCTGGAAGCCTACGTCACCCTCGCCTCCACCTATCCTGACAGCCCCCTAATCGCAAATGTCATGGTCAGAATCAACGAGTATTTCTACAAAAATGAAAACTTCCCCATCGCCGCCCAAGTCGGAAAGAAGTTTACCGAACGCTTCCAAGAAAACGAACTAGCCCCAAAAATGGCCTTCCGGGTAGGCCAATGCTTCTACAAATCCGAGGACTACAAGGTCGCAGGCCAAGCATTCGACGAGTTCGTTAAGAACTTCCCCGATGACAAACTCGCCTCCGAAGCCCTTTTCTGGAGTGGCGAAAGCTACCGCATGGGCAACAATGTCCCCGAAGCCTTCCGCCGGTACAACCGTTGCCGCTGGGACTTCCCGGAGAGTGATGCGGCAAAGTACGCCCGCGGCCGCTTGGCGCTCCCTGAAATGTTGGAACAATTCCAACGCGAAGCCAACGTGGAGTAACCCGCACTGCGATTGCCCGCCCTGAAAGCCAATAATACATTACCGCTATGCTCCCGTTTCTACTGGCTCAAGCCGCAGAACCCCCTACTGATCCAACTGATTCAGACACCTTACAAACTGCCGCATCCCAAGCCGCTGATACAGGGGAAAATGCGGCAGACGCTGTGCAAGCCGCGGCAGAATCCGCCGACCCTGGGTGGCTATCCGACTTCTTCCACTCCGGAGCCCTCGGGATGCTCGTCGATGGTGGCCCTTTCATGTGGCCGATCCTCATCCTTGGCGTCGTCGCCATCGCTGTCATCATCGAGCGCTACCGCAGCCTCAAGATGCTCAGCAACGATGACGCTAAGCTCCGCAAGGAAGTACTCGACCTCCTGACCCAGGACCGTGTCGAGGACGCCCGCAACCTCTGCGATTCCCAACGCGGACCGGTCGCTGCCATCCTCTCCAACGGGCTCCGCAAATACATCGTCCTGCGTAGGCTGGGTTACGACCCGGGCAAGATTGAAGAGCAAGTCCTCAAGAGTATGGAAAATTATAGCGTCCACATCGTGGCCGCCTTGGAGCGGCACCTCCCAATCCTCGCCACGGTCTCTTCCGTCGCCCCCATGATCGGCTTCCTCGGTACCGTGCAAGGGATGATCGTCTCCTTCGCAAACATCGTCGCCACCATGGGCGAGGTCAACATCGTGGAGGCCGCCGCCAGCGGGATCCAAGTCGCCTTGCTGACCACCTGCTTCGGGTTGATTGTCGGCATTCCGGCCTTCCTCGGCTTCAACTATTTCAGCGGGGTCATCAACTCCTTCGTCCTCGACGTCGAGACCACATCGACCGAACTGATCGAGCTGATCACAATGCAACTGACCCTGGCCGAAAATGCGGGGGACTCCCAAGGTGCCCAGGCATCTGCCCCAGCGACCACAACCAGGGCAAGCGGATAGTCGGGTTCCACTAAGACTGCCCTCCCGGGTCAACCATGATGAAAATCAAACGGCGCAACAATCTCCTCGTCGAATCCCCTGCCAGTGCGACCAGTGACATAGCTTTCATCCTCATCATTTTCTTCCTGGTTTGCGCATCCGTCCAACCAGAAGACGGCCAGAAGCAAAGCCTCCCTAAAAGTGAAGACCAACCGGATAAAAAGCAACAGAGCGAAAACCCTGAAGTAGCCATCTCCCGAAACAGCATCATCCTTAACGGCAATCCCCTGAAACCCGAAAAATTCAGGACGGAAATCAAGAAAGTCCTCGCACAAAAAAAACGGGATGTGGACAAGGTCGTGGTCGTCAAAAGCAAGCCCGACACTCCATACGAAATCTGGATTGAAGCCGCAGGCTTCATCAAGGAAGCCGGAGGCATCATCACCCTCCAACTTGAAGAACAACAAACCCAGATGGTCAATTAGGACAGAGTTCAGACAGCCAGCAACCAAGCACCAAGAACCTCCCCACCATGAACATCCCCCGCAGGAAATACGAAGCCACTGTGCCCTCCATGGCCATGGGCGACATCGCTTTCTTGCTGCTCATTTTCTTCGTCATCCTAGCCCGTGTTCAAGATGACAGCCATATCCAGTGGGAACCCGCCAAATTGGAAAACCTGGACACCGCAAAAAATGCCAAGGCCAGCGTGGCCATCGACGCGGACAACAAACTTTACCTCAACGGCAAACCCATCGGACTCTCCGACCTAGCCCCCCAAATCAGCGACATCCTTGGCGAAGCCCCTGCCGGGAAACGAATGGTCTTCCTCAAAGTCCACAAACACGCCACCGCCACTTACTTCGAACCTGTAATCGAAGCCATCAGCGAAGCCGGCGGCGACCTCATGCACGTCCTCGATGACGCCAGGAAGAAATAACCAGCAACCAACCAAGAACCGAGCACCAAGCGCCAAGAACTTCCCCCCCATGAACATCTACATCACCAGGAACAAAGAAAAATTCGGGCCTTACTCCCAAAAAGACATCCAGATGTTGGTCGATCAGAACATCGTCTCCGAGATGGACTTCGCCTGGGCCGAAGGGGAACCCGAGTGGGTGCCGCTCAAAAAGATCCAAGGCCTCGACTTCACCCGTGAAAAAAAGCACGTCAACTTGGACCAAGCCCTCAAACAAGCCCGCCACCGCATGGAGGAGACCCACCACGCTGGTGTAACGCCCATGGCCAGCCTTGGCAGAGATATGAGGAACATCAAAGAAAACCTGGCCTTCACTGCCGGGGATCTCTCCAAATTCCTCAAGGAAATGCAGGGCAAATCCCCCAAAGAAATGCTGGGGCTGGTAGCCCAAAGCAGCCTCGTCAAAGGCATGGTCTCCAGCTCCCTCCTCTTCGTCACCCTCATCTTTGTATTCACTGCGATCCCCTTCGCCATCCACATCATCAACCCACCGGAAGCAAAGGAGCATGCCGAGGCTGAAGAAAAACCCGATGAAGATGAATCCGAGGACACAAACCAAACCGGAGCAACCGCTACGGCCAAAAATGGTACAAGCGGGACATCCAAACCGGCGGTAGACGCCGAAGGCAACCCGCTGCCTGCAGGCTCCACGGGAAATGATGTCATCGACACACTTGGCATCGGCGAAACCAAAGTCTCTGCCCCCAACGTGAACCCTCTCGACAGCTCCAACGACGACCTCCTGAATGACCTTAAGTAAGGCTAGGACGTCCCGTTTGCATCCAGAAAGCAGATGACTTCCATCGACAGCAGTGCCGCACACCCCCAATTCAGGGAAGTGGCCAAGCTCATCTGGATCGCCGTCTGTACAAACCTCGGCAGCCTGGCCAGGATGGCCTACCGGAGAACCCGGTCCACCACTGGCACATGGGCAGGGAAAACCAAATCCGACCTTGTCAAACCGGAGAACCGCCTGCTAAGGAATACCCTTTTTTACCTCCCGGTTTGGCTTCTCCTTTTCGCGGTTTGGAACAAAAACCTCATCGCTTGGGCCTGGCTCCACTGGGTGTTGCTCCCCTTCTTTCTCCCCTGCCCAGTCTTCGCCCTCTACTGGCTGAAAAAATCCTTCTCCGGCAAATGGGGCAAAACGGCTCGCCTCCGAATCCTTACCTTCCAGTTCCTCCCCGCATCCCAGCTCGCCACCTACATCCTCGACGGGCTTAGCAACCATTTCGAAGGCCTCTACCAATTCACCGGCACGCTCGGCAACACCCTCTTCGCCATAAACGCCATCGCCTGGGCCACATGGTTCTGCTGGGACCTCACCATGGCGAACTTCCAAGTCCGCAAAAGCCTCACCCTCGGCTACACCCTCGGCTGGTGCCTGCTTTGGTATTTCTGGAGCACCACCCCCGCTCTCGTCCCCGAGCTATTCCTGCTCCTCTACTTCAGCCTTTCCCTCTACATCGTCTACATCTGGGTGGACATGGCGCGCCGATGGGACGACATCCTGAAATTCCGCGGAGTCCTCACCGCCTGCATATTCCCCGTCTGGCTCTGGCTCGTCTTCGCCACCAATCTCCTAGGCTGGGGGGAAACCCGCTCCATCGTGGCCGGGGGTGGCCTGGCAGCAGCCTTCTTCTCCGGCCTGGCCTGGACCATCTGGTACGTCGACAAACGATCCTGGGAACTCCAACAAAACCGCTTCTTCATGGCTGCCGAAGGGCACGAACGGGTCGAATTCACGGGACCCCTCATCGCCATGAACAGCTCCGCGGCCATTTCCCATGGGCACAAGCCCATCATCGACCCCTTCGACCTGGACTCCTGCTTCTACGGCGGGGGCGAAAGGAGGAAGCTCAACCAATCCCTCTCCACCATCCTCTCCTACTCCATCCTATTTTTCCTGCTCTTCCTCCTCCTGACCAGCCTCTCCGGATGCTTCGAACTCTACGAGATGCCCGCAGGCGGCGGCGAGCAGCAACCCGTCCAACAAGTCGTCGTCCAGAAAGTCATAAAAAAGAAATTCGTCATCAACCCCTTCAGTGCCGTCCTCTTCAACCCGCCCCCCATCGACCAAGTACAACTCCAGCTCAACGAACTCACCAAGCACGCCTACACCGTCGGCTATGGGCAAGGCAAGGGCGCCGGGTTCTCTGGAGGAACCAACCGCGGCGTCGTACGCTTTATCCGTCTCCAATACAACGGTGGCGACTGGGATCAGGACTTCGGCGTCGGCGCGGACCTCAACCTCCTCATCGAGTATAATGTGCGCACCCGCCAAAAAGTAGCCAAGCAGACCGAATCCCGCAAAATCGTACAACTCGCCAACTTCCCCAAAGGCAAAAGCCCCCCCATGGTCTACATGACCGGGCAGCGCAACATAAGTGTAAACAGCAAGGAAATCGAAATCCTCCGGGAATACCTCACAGATAAAAACGGCATGCTTTTCGCAGACAACGGCGGTTCCGGCCACTGGCATGGGCAGTTCTTCAACCTCATGAAGCAAGTCCTCCCCAAAGTCCGCCCTGTCAAAATCCCCCTCGACCACGACGTCCACCGCGTCCCCTTCACCATCCCCTATCTCCCCTACGTCGCCCCCCATGGAGGCAAGGATGCCTACGGATGGGTAGTGGACAGCCGCCTCGTCGCCTACTACCACCCCGGGGACATTGGAGACGCATGGGCGGACGGACATGCAGGCGTCAGCGCGGAAATCGCAGAACTCTGCTACCAACTCGGCACTAACGTCATCTTCTACGCCCACGCCGAGTATAACAAATTCTTAGACCGCGAAGGGTTTACAGGAAAGTGATTGATCCGACAGACCAGTCAGGTAGGACTGACCAGGCAGACCAATAAAAAAGAAATGCCATGATCCAAGCCCCGCTCGACCCAGGTTTCAAACCCGCTATCCTCTGGCGCAACAAATACGAAGAATACGTCCACGAGGACAACAACCCCGTCGAGTGCAACATTTCCCTGGTACAGACGGACGGCACTACCCACACATACAAAACCCACATAATCCACGAAAAGCACCCCCACGAAGAGCTGAATTACCTCTACCTGGAGCGCCTCGTAAAATTCCTAGTCTGGTCCTACGGGGGCTACAAGATCTACCTCGAAGGCCCCTCCCGTAATGTCGGCAAGATCGAGCAGCACTTCAAAGAAACCAAGACCGGCCGTTTCGACTCACAGCTGATCGGCGAAAAAGTCTACGGCCACCCCTTTGAAGTCATCAAAACCGACTTCAGCCCGACCGACGTCGAAAGGACCCAACCCCTCGGCCGACACCTCGAGGGCTGCCGCATCGGCTTCGACCTCGGGGGCAGCGACAGAAAAGTAGCAGCCGTCCAGGACGGGGAGGTCGTATATCGCGCAGAAACCGAATGGGATCCCTACCACCAGAAAGACCCCCAATACCACCTCGACGGCATCCTCGACTCCCTCAAAAAAGCCGCCGCCCGCCTTCCCAAAGTCGATGCCATCGGCGGTAGCGCGGCCGGGGTTTATATAAACAACGAGGTCAAAGTCTCCTCCCTCTTCCGCGGCATCTCCCCCGAACTCTTCAACTCCCGCGTCCGCAACATCTTCCAAGAAGTCAAGGCCGCCATGGGCGGCGTTCCCCTCACCGTGGTCAACGACGGCGAAGTCACCGCCCTTGCAGGCTCCATGGCCCTGGGCAAAAACAGCGTCTTGGGGATCGCCATGGGCACCAGCCTTGCAGCAGGCTACGTAAACGAACTGGGCAATATCACCACCCGCCTAAACGAACTCGCCTTCGCCCCCATCGACTACAACCCCGACGCCCCGGCCGACGAATGGAGCGGGGACATCGGCTGCGGCGTACAGTACTTCTCCCAACAAGCCGTAGGCCGCCTCCTCAAGCCCGCCGGGATCGAACTCCCCG
>JAYPDO010000102.1:0-16427 GCA_038125285.1 Opitutia bacterium | reverse complement strand
TCTCCAAGCAACTTTGCAAACTGTCAAAAGTTGTCGACTGACCCCTATTTGCACCCAGGTTCGTAGTCCCTGGGTTTGCCGTCTATGGAGTTGTCGAGATTTTACTCGGTAACTAACGGTGGTTATCAGGGCCGTTTATGAATTTTCCAAAAACTCGTCTTTTTTTCCCGGGTTCGTTCAATTCTTCCTCGAACCCATCTGCACAATCGCACCTACACATAGATTAAAGAGACAAATGAAGACCCGACTGACTGTATCCCTGGTTGCCTCCCTGGTTGTTTCCTCCCTCGGGGCCGAAGTAAAAATCGACCGTGCCCGCCTTGGCATGTTCCAACCGATTGCCAAGGTCGCCGACAGCTCGGCCAACCCGCTTAACGATGCCAAAATCGACCTCGGACGCCAGCTTTACTACGACAAGCGCCTCTCCCTCGACCATACGGTCTCCTGCAACACCTGCCATGCCCTGGACTCCTTCGGGGACGATGGCGCACCGGTCTCCACCGGGATTGCCGGGCAAAAGGGCGGGCGCAGTGCACCGACCGTCTACAATGCCGCCCTCCACATCGCCCAGTTCTGGGATGGCCGTGCCCCGGATGTCGAAGCGCAAGCCGTCGGGCCAATTACCAACCCGATCGAAATGGGGATGCCCAGCGAGGACTACACGGTCAAAGTCCTTCGTTCCATCCCGGGTTACTTGGATCAATTTAAGAAAGCCTTCCCTGGCGAAAAGGAATCCCTGACCTACAAAAACATCGGCCGCGCCATCGGGGCATTCGAGCGCAAGTTGCTGACCCCCTCCCGTTTCGACAAGTTCCTCGAAGGCGACGATAATGCCCTGTCCGCCAAGGAAAAGGAAGGCCTCGACCTCTTCATCAACAAAGGCTGCGCCACTTGCCACAACGGCATGGGAGTCGGTGGGCACCTCTACCAAAAGCTTGGCCTCGTGAAGCCCTGGCCGACGAATGATAAAGGCCGTGGCGGGTTGAAAGGCTTCGAGGCCATGACCGGGTTCTTCAAGGTTCCCAGTCTCCGCAATATCACCGAGACCGCCCCGTATCTTCACGATGGCTCCGTCAAGACCCTTCCCGAAATGGTTAAGAAGATGGCCGAGTACCAACAAGGTTTCATCCTGACCGACGGCGAAGTTGGCTCCATCGTCGCCTTCCTTGGCAGCTTGAAGGGCCAAGTGGACGCTTGCTTCATCGCCGAACCCAAGCTCCCTGCCAGTTCGGCCAGCACCCCGAAGCCGAAGAAGTATAAAAAATAACTTCCTGGTCCCCCGGAATTTCCTAAACGCCACTTGCTACGGCAGGTGGCGTTTTTGTATCCCGGCCTGAAAAAGCAAAGGAAAACCAGATATGCTCTACGACATTCCGATACAAACCATTGATGGAAGCGAGACGACCTTGGGGGAATATGCGGGGAAGGTGCTGTTGATTGTGAACGTCGCCTCCAAATGCGGGTTTACCGGGCAGGGGCAAATAGGGGTCAGTCGACAATAATTGACAAATCATAACCTCTCCCTTTGACATTTTCTCCAAGCAACTTTGCAAACTGTCAAAAGTTGTCGACTGACCCCTATTTGCACCTCAATGGATCCCACAGTCGCAAAGCGGCCTCCAAACGAGAAATAACTGCCTTGTTGGACGCTTGTTCGGTGTTCATTTACGTCTTGGGTTCTCCACGATACACAGTGCATCGCCTTCCAAATGATTGCGCTTTGCTGAGAATGGCTCAGGCTTCGCGGTGATGAGTGATGCTCCCGAAGAATTGCCTGCCTTGCATTGGTTGTCGTCGCAGTTTCCTGATTCGCCGAAAAAGCGGCTCAAGGAGTGGTTTGCGCTTGGGCGGGTGCGTCTGGATGGCGAGGTCATTACCAAGCCGCATGAGCGCATGACCGATCCCGGTGAGCGCCTCACGCTCGGCGATAAGTCGACCGTCTTCGCTCGCGTCTTCTTTGCGGAAATGCCTAAGCGCATCCATGTGAACCTCAACCTGCTCTATATCGACGAGCACCTTGCCATTGTCACAAAGGCTGCCGGGTTGCTTTCGGTGCCGCTGCCTGAAGGCGACAAACCTTCCGCGCTGTCGATCCTCGACGATTATTTGCAGGGGCAGGGTTCGGCGGAGCTCGACCGCAACCGCATCAACCGCCAGCGGCTGACGCCACTGCCCGTCCACCGACTCGATCAATACACGAGCGGGCTGCTCTGTCTCGCGATGAATCCTGAGGCGCGCGAACACTTGGTCGAGCAGGTGCGCAGCCACAGCTTTATCCGCGAATACCTCGCACTCGGCGACGGCAAGCTGGCCGCTCCGCAAGGCGAGTGGCGGAGTTGGTTCCGGCTCAACGAATCCGGCCTGCACCAGACTGTTTTCGACAAGCCGACCGAGGGCGCGACCGTGGCTGTTAGCAGCTACGAGGTGCTCGACGAATTTACTTGGCCGACGAAGGACAACAAGACGCACACGGTCAGTCGTCTGCGGTTGCGTTTGGAAACCGGACTCCGACACCAGTTGCGTATTCATGCGGCGCGCGCGGGCGTGCCTTTGCTTGGCGACCGCACTTACAATCCCGACTTTAAACGGGCCGCCGAAACGAAATCGAGCCCCCCGCACGGCTGCACGCGACAGGCGCTGCACGCTTCGAGCATCGGTTTTATCCACCCGCACACCGGGAAGTCGCTCCGCTTCAACAGCCCGCTCCCGGAAGAGCTAACGAGGGTGGAGGCGGGCCTGCGCGACAAGGCGGCGGGGAAGTAGTCGAGGAGTGCAAAATGAATAGTCGCCACAAAGGGGTCGGTCGACTGTTCCTTGATTTTCCACCATTTGTAGGCCTTTCTTGCTGAAATATTTTACACAAACCAAGGGGGATTGAACCGAGGAGATGGGCATTGGAGATTGTTGGATTGGATTTTACCCCAGGCTGGAACTTTCAAGTTTTTCAGCAATCCAGACCTTGATGAGGGATTGCCGGGGCACCCCCAGACGGGAAGATTCTTTGTCCATCTTCTCAACCATCCAAACAGGGAAATCCACATTCACCCGCTTTAATTCTTGTCCCGGCTTGAAGGCTTTCGATAGATCCAGGAAGTCGTTGGTATCCACCTTCCCATCGTCGAAAATTTTATCCAAGTCTTCAGCTTTCATACAAAACCTTTTCCCCTTTCCGGACACGCCTTACGGAGATGATCCGAATTCGATTTTCCCGTAGTGTGTAAAAGGCTGCCCACAACTTTCCTTTATACGCGGCAATCATTGCAAACCTTGGTTCATCATCCGAACGGGCATGGAAGGGGTCGCTTCGCGACTTGGGGCAGTCCAATTATTCAAGTTTTTGTAAAAATGTGATCCAGGTTTTTCGAAAAAGTTGTGGGATCTTGCGACAGGGTAAGCTTGGTGAGTATGGTTTCCCAACTTGGCACAGCTCTTGGTGCTGATACTAATAAGCTCTAAAAAGTTAGATTATCCTAAACTTGAAGGTCGAGCAGTTTGGATTGGATAGTGCCTATGCGTTGGAAAGCATCTTGTTGGCAAAATACTTGTCGAAAGTAGACGGTGGCAAAGGCTTTTTGTCTTGGTAATAGAGATCCAGGGTTTCCTCCACAATTTGACAGAGTTCATCAAAGACTTCCCGCTCATCTTCCCCATGGCAGCCCCGTAGAACAGTCCAGGGCAACTTCCAATGAAACATTGGTCTTTCTCTAACCACTCCACGATCTTTGCGTACTTTGGCACTCTCTTTCATTGATTGGACTCCTGGATGGCTAGCCTCACGGCCTTTTCCTGGTAATCTTTCGCGACGCAGCCTGTTTTGCCAGAGAGCGTTACCGGTTTGGCAACCTTGGGATGAACGCAATTCCTATGGCTTCATTTGCATCCCGGGTCGATGAACCCGGCTTTGTTCAAATCTGCAATTAACTCACGAACTTTCCGTGGATCCTGTGGATAAACCCGGATTCCTTGGTCGGGTCAAGCCCGGTTAAGGAAGCCGATGGGGTTTTGGTCGGACGTTGTGTCGTGAAAGTGCGTTGGGTTTGGTCGGGGGAAGGGATATTTGGGGACGGGGGCACCCCTCCGTCCAACCGTGCCCAACGGGCTTTGTCAAAATTGTAATAGCAACCAGAGGAGCCATGCTGGCAGAACCATATCCAGGCCTGGTTGGAAAAGTGGTAGGCGTAAGGGAAAACTCCCTTTTACGGCCAAACCCAGGTTTCCAATGTAGGCAACCAAATGCAGAACGAATTGTCCGGGAAGGAAGACGAACCCCAATTTATGGTGGAATAGCCAAGGGAAGTTGGAATCGGTAAAGAAGGCGAACCCGGGTGTTTATTTCCAGTCGGTCGAGACTGTCCCAGCCTCGTCTATGAAGTAATAATCGGAGTTCGAGACCCCGGCTTTTGCTTTGGCTCCAGCAAGGAGGAGGAAGGACAAGGCAATGGGTAGATTGGCTTTGGGGAACATTTTGGGACGGGGCAGGCTTGGAAAGGTAGACTAATTGTAGCCATAACCTGACCATGGGTCGTCAGTGGGATTGGCGACCTTACACCCGAAATCGAATCCCCAAGGGTATGGCAGGCAGGGACGCCTGCTAAAATTATAGAATTGAACAGCCTGAAATTGGCTGCCCCGGTCCTACTTGCCTTTCGTCAGGTACTCGGGCTTTTCGAAATCGTCGGAGACTTCAAGTTTGATCCAGTGGCCGCTGGCTGCATGGGCGGGGAAGCCGCAAGCGAAGGCGAAATCGCCCGCCTCGTCTGGTGTGAAGCTGAACTTGGCTTCCTTGGGGGCAGTGGCGAGGTGGGCATCCGGGGTGACCGCGCCATCGAAATAGGGTTCGCCCATTTGGGGTTTCCGGACAGTGCGGTCTTCCACGACGATGAGGCTGTGGGGGACGGGGGACCAGTTTTCGAAGGTGACGTTCACTTTCCAGCCGGTCGGGATTTTGTAGGTGGCACTGCCTTTGGAGTGGCCGTTGAAGTTCATCCCGTGGTTGTTGTCGTCGTAGGTGGCGACGAGGGTCACGTTCACCTCCTTTTTCGCTGCAACAGGAGTAAGGAAAGCAACTTTTTTCTTAGGTTGGGAAGGGGCGGCTTCCGGGGTGCAGACTTCGGCACCAGCCGGGACGGGAAGTCGCGCTTCCCGTCCCGGACGGAGGATTCCAAAGAGGAATGGGGATGCCCCGAAGGTAAAAACCAGGGCGATGGCTGTTCCCTTCATCATTTCTTGTCGGAAGGGGCGGTTTTCGCGCCGGAAGGCACTTTGTCCGTCGGTACGATTTTCCAGACGGAGCCGCGCGGGTTGTCGGCAGGCCGGACGGGGCCGCCATAGTTGGCGTGTGCATTGGTCACGTAAATGGTGCCGTCCTCGGCTTCGCCGGAGCCGGTGAGCATGAGTTGGGTGTCGAGTAGCTCCTGGCATTGCCATTTCCCAGCCTTGTCACGGGCGACGCCCCAGACCTTCCCGGAACCCCAGTCGCCGAGGAAATAGATGCCGTCCAGGGAGGGGTACTTTTTGCCACGGTAGATCCCGAGGCCGACTGTGCAGATGCCCTGGTCCACGTGGGAGTATTCCACAATGGGGAGGACGCCCACAGGGGGGCCTTTGCGGCTGATGGGGAAGTTGTGGGAGCCGCACATCCATTTCCATCCGTAGTTTTCCCCGCCTTTGCTGTCCGCAGGCTGGAAGTTGAGTTCTTCCCAGTGGTTCTGGCCGACATCGGCAATGTAGAGGTCCTTGGTCTTGGCGTCGAACTGGAACTTTAAAGGGTTGCGCAAGCCCCATGCCCAGATTTCCGGGCGGGCGTTGGGATGGATCTTGGCGAAGGTTTCTTCGGCGACCCCAAAGAGGACCATTTGTTGCTCCGGGGTGATGAAGGGGTTGTCCTTGGGGATGCGGTAGGCTTTGTCGCTGTCCTTGCCATTGACGTCGATCCGGAGGATTTTGCCCAGGAGGGTGGAGAGGTCCTGGCCAGCGTTGAGGACATCGCCTTCCCAACCACCGTCACCACTACCGATGTAGAGGTAGCCATCGGGGCCGAATACAATTTCGCCGCCGTTGTGGTTGGCATAGGGTTGGTGGATGCGGATGATGACGCGGGCGGAGTCTGGGTCGGCCTTGTCCTTGTTTTTGCTATCCACTTTGTACTCGGCGATCATGGAGTCACCGTTGAACCACATGTCGCTGTAGTGGATGTAGAAGAGTCCGTTCTTTTTGAAGTCGGGATGGAACTCGATGTCGTACAAGCCTTGCTCGACGAAGGAGGAGACGACGATGTCGGAAATGTCCATGAAGGGGCGCTTCAGGACCTCACCGTCCTTAATGATCCGGATGACGCCTTGGCGCTCGACGACGAAGACCCTGTCCGTGCCGTCCTTGGGGATGGCGACGTTGATGGGGTCGATGAAGCCTCCGGCGACCTCGACGAGTTCGATCGAGACGTCCTTGGGTAATTTGCCGCCGGGTTGGGCGACTTTGTCTTGGGCCGATGCAAAGCTGGCCAGGGCGAGCCCGGTCATCAGGGCAAGGCTTTTCTTGAATGGTTGTGGCATGGGTGGTTCCTGAGGTTGGTTAGTGGTTTGGTTTAATGGGAAGGTGGGTGGGCGGCTTCCAGTTTTTTGATGTTGAGTATCATCAGGATGGAGGCGGCCAGGGCGACGACGAAACATCCGACAAAGACAGGGAAGATTTTGGTGTAATCGGCCTGGAAATGCTTTTGGAGGAAGGTGAGGAGGCTGGGACCTGCGAAACCGGCGCAGGCCCATGCGGTCAGTACGCGGCCATGGATTGCGCCGAGTTGCTTGGTGCCAAATAGGTCACCCAAGAAGGCCGGCAAAACGGCGAAGCCTCCGCCGTAACAAGTCATGATTAGGTAAAAGAGGATTTGGAACGCATTGACCGACGGCAAGTGCGGCATGGCGAAAAAGGTGACGATCTGGATGGCAAAGAAGATGACGTAGGTCCGGGAGCGCCCTAGGTAGTCCGACAGGCCGGACCAAAGGAAGCGGCCCAGGCCGTTGAAAACCCCGAGGAGCCCGACAATGGCTCCGGCTTGGAGGGGGGTAATCTTGTAGATGTCCTGGAGCAGCGGGGAGGCGGAGGCGATTAGGGCGATCCCGCAAGAGATGTTGATGAACATCATGAGCCAGATCAGGTAAAACCGGAGGGTGCCCATGGCTTCGTGGGCATCGAGGTTGGCGAGATCCCTGGGCAGTGCCTTCGGCTTTTCGGCGTTTTCGAGCATGTGTGCCGGGAGCCAGCCTTCCGGCGGTTTAGCCATGTATAGGGAGGAGCAGAAGATGAGGGCGAAGTAGATGGCGCCGACGATGTAGAAGGTCTTGGACACGGAGGCGACTGTGTAAACCGCCTTCCCGTCCGCCATGCTGTCGATAAACAGGTCGGCCATGAGTGGGCCGAAGACCATGGATGCGAACCCGAAGCCCATGATGGCCATCCCGGTGGCCAGGCCCCGTTTGTCAGGGAACCATCGGACGAGGGTGGAGACGGGGGTAATGTAGCCGATGCCCAGCCCGAAACCGCCAACCACACCGTAGCAGGCGTAGAAGAGTTGGAGGGAACCCATTTGGATGGCCAGGCCGCTCCCGACTGTCCCGAGGCCATAAAGGAAGGCCGTAACGATCCCGGATTTCTTAGGGCCAATCCTTTCCACCATCTTGCCGAGGAAGGCCGCCGAGATGCCGAGGAAAAAAATGGCGATCATGAAGGCGGTCTTGACCTTGGTCGGGTCGTCCAGTTCCAACACTTTGGCGACCGGCTTGGTCATCACGGAGTAGGCATAAACCGAACCGATGGAGATGTGGATGCCTACTGCGGAGGCTGCGATCAGCCATCGGTTTTTCGTTTGAGTCATGGAGATCCTGGTTTTTTGAAAAAGTCCGGGTGTGGGAAAGAGCCTTGTCCGCCAAGTATCGGCCAATGTTGGTTTCCCACCGGTTTGGTCAAGTTTTTAAGGCCAGGGGAAGGCTTGTTTGCCGGTGTTGCCCTACGATTCCAGGCCGAGGAGTTTTTCCGCCTCGATTTCCCACTCGTAATTGCGCTCCTCCAATTGCTTGGCGAGCCTGGAGGCCTGGAGGTTGAGTTCCCTGGCCTTTTCCGGGTCGTTGTAGGAACTGGGGTCGCCGAGCTGGGCGTTGACGGCTTCTTGTTCGCCTTCGAGGCGTGCGATTTCTTTTTCCAGGTCGCGGACCTTGTCCTGTTGCCTTACCTTTTGGGCCTTGAGGCGTTCGCGTTCCTGGGCGCGCTGGCGGCGGAGTTCCTTGGGGTTAAGCGACTTGTCTCGTTGCGAGGAACTTTGGTTGGTTTGTTCCGGGCGGGCATCCTTGAGCCCTTCGATCAGGCCGGTGGTAGCGGTGGCGGAGCCGGATTTGTAGAGGTAATAGTCGTAGTCCCCTGCGTAGTTTGTCGTTTTGCCTGATTCGATTCGGATGGTGCGTTGGCACAGGGCGCGGATGAAGTGGAGGTCGTGGCTGACGAAGACGAGGGTGCCGGTGAAGTGCTTGAGGGCATGGATCACGGCGTCAATGCTGGGCATGTCGAGGTGGGTGGTCGGCTCGTCCAGCAGGAGGAAATTGGGTGGGGAGAGTAGGAGTTTGACCAAGGCGAGGCGGCTCTTTTCGCCCCCGCTGAGGACTTTGACCTTTTTGTGGACATCGTCGCCCCGGAATAGGAATACGCCCAGGAGGGTGCGGACATCGTAACTTAGGCCGGAAGTATCGACCCCGTCGCAGGCTTCTTCAAGGACCGTGCGGCCTAGGTCCAGGACTTCGACGCGTTGTTGGGAAAAGTAGCCGACGCTTACGTTGTGACCGAGTTCGCGGGCGCCCGATTCGATGGGGACAATGCCGCCAAGGATCTTGAGGAGGGTGGACTTGCCCGCGCCGTTGGGGCCGACCAGGGCGATGCGCTCCTGTTTTTCGATTTCAAGGTTCAGGTCGGTATAGACCACGTGCTCCCCGTAGGCTTGGCGGACATGGGATAGTGTGGCCACCCTTTGGCCGCTGCGAGGGGGTTGGGCGAACTTGAACTTGATCGTGTCCTCAGAGGCTTCCGGGGGCTCGATGCGCTCCATCTTTTCGAGGAGTTTGATGCGGGACTGGGCTTGGGTGGCTTTGGATGCTTTGGCGCGGAAACGGCGGATGAAGTCCTCGTGGTGGGCGATTTCGCGCTGTTGGTTTTGGTAGGCTGCGAGGTGCTGGGCTTCACGTTCTGCTTTTTCGGAGAGGAATTTGTCGAAGTTGCCGTTGTAGGCGTGGAGCTTGCGGTTGCGGATTTCGAGGATGCCGTTGCAGGTGGCGTTCAGGAATTCGCGGTCGTGGGAGATGGTGAGCACGGATCCGGCGAACTTTTGGATCTGGGCCTGGAACCAGCCGAGGGTTTCGAGGTCGAGGTGGTTGGTCGGCTCGTCGAGCATGAGGAGGTCCGGCTCCATGACGAGGAGGCGGGCCAAGTGTGCACGCATGATCCAGCCCCCGCTGAGGGTCTTGGCAGGTTTGTCGAAGTCGTCGGTGCGAAAAGCGAGGCCGGAGAGGATTTTTTTTGCCTTGGCTTCGAGGTGGTGCCCTTCGTGGTCGGCGAATTTTTCCAAGGCTTCCAATCGTTCAGTGTCGTGTTCGTCCGGGTGTTCCCTAAGGGACTTGAGGGCTTGGGCGAGTTCCGGGTTGATGGCCGTGGCCAGTTCGAGGACGGTTTCGTCGCCAGTGGGGGCACTTTCCTGGGGCAGGTATCCGATTTGGGTGTTGCGCTCCCATTCGATCTCGCCCCCGTCCTCTTCCAATTCGCCCAGGAGGATCGAGAATAGGGTAGTTTTGCCGGCGCCATTGGGTCCGACCAGACCCATCCGGTCACCCCGCGTCAAGCGGAGCGATATTTCCCGGAAGAGTTCCTTCGGGCCGTAGCGTTTGCTGACTTTGGTGAGGGTGAGCATGGTGGGATCTAAAAATTTGACCCGGCTTTCCTATGGTTGGGGCGTGAAGTGTCCAGAAAACTGACGCTGGAAATTTTGGTCGGGGACAGTTCGAAGTTTTGGCACATCGTCTATTAGGAATAGATCCAAGGGCACACGATTGTCATTCGCAAAGGGAAGCATGCGTTCTCTTTTGTTTTGAACGGCTTCGTCATCGATGACCCGGACATTTGGGGGGAGCTTTTCGACCACCGCATCGCCAGCTTGGAGTGATGGGGCGGTGCCTACTCGGCAGGCGGGCTTTCGCGGATTTCGATGGCGTTGAGCAGGGGCTTGCCGGATAAGGGCAGGAACGTGATTTCAAGGCTTCCGGTCGCAGGGATGCCCGGGAAGGACAGGGTGGTGGCTTTGCGGGTTGCGCCGGCCTCGGCGACGGGGTCGAAAGATTCCCTGAGCGTTTTGCCTTGGATTGAGATCCCGAAGGTGCGGGTGCCGGGTTGCAGGTTTTCCGGTTCGGCGAAGTGGAGGGTGACATCGTAGTGACGGGATTTTTCCGGGGGTAGTGTCCCGAGGCCAAGGGGGAAGAAGTTGGTGCACTTGGAGCCGTTGGCCGGGGCCGGGTAGGCCAGGGCTTCCCCGGTTTTTGCATCTTTGTTGGTTTGGAGGTTGATCCCAAGGTGGGTGGTGGAAATGCCGGAGTTTGCGAGGGTGGAGAATGGGATTTGTATCTCGAAGGAGAAGCCTGCCCCGGTGGGTTTGAAGCTGGATTCGGTCCCCTTGCCGGGGAGGTGCAGGAATTTTCCTGAATCGGTATCGGAGAGGAAGATTTCGATGGGAGGCACTTCCCTGGCCTCAGGTATGGCAAACGCTGGGTTTTGAGCGGCGAGGTAGAGGTTTTTGTCATCGTAAGCCAGGTAAACGGAGGTGCCGGTGTGGGGCAATCGGGCTTGCGGTTCCTCCGGCCATTCGCCAGGGCGAAGGATTCCGTCCACTCTTGGAGGGGTTGCGACCCTTCTTGCGGTGAGGGGCTTGAGGAAGTCGAGCTGGAGGGTGGCTTTGCGGATGCCTTGGTAGCCAGATGCGTAAAGCCAGGGGCGTGATACTGAGGATAACGGTGTGCGGTCGGCATTGAACCGATAGGGGCCGCCATCCGGGTCGTGGCTAATTTCCAGGGGGATATGGAGTCCTGGTTGGCGGGCAATTGGCCAGACACCGGGGAGGAAGGCTTCCGTTTTAGTCCCCGGCTGGTTGGGGTAGCCGAGGGCTTCGTGCAATCCGGTCGGGCGAGGGAAGCCGAGCCAGAGGTCGCCATGGGCGTCCCTCCTGTCCCCTGGTGCACCAAGGTTGAGGGTGGCTTGGCGGACGCGGGTATCGACATCGCGGTCATAGAAGATGGCCCAGTCCTCCTGGAGGCGGCGGGTTGCCGGGGCAAGGACGAGGGTGGTTCGGAATGGGAAGTTGCAGACACACCGGGCTTTGGACTCGGAGGCAATGAGGAGCCCTTGGGAGTTGATGGTAGTCGGCCCGCAACCTGCGGAGACGCCGACGAAGGTGCGAAGGCCGCTATCGTCCAGGAAATCGTAGATGCCGAGGACTTTGGCCGCGCCGCTTCGTTTGACGACACTGGTTGCGGAAAAGTCGAAGCCGCCGCAAGTGCCTGTCCCTGTGCGGAAGATCCGCGGGCCAGGCTCCAGGGTGAGGGGATGTCTGCGGGGCATTGCGGCGATCTCTGTGGCGATGGCTTTGGGCCAACCTGCCACGACGTCGGCTTTGGGCAGGTCGTTATTGGTTCCCTTTACCAGTTCCGGCTTGGAGGGTAGCGGTTCTGAGGAATCCAACTGGATGTTTGCCCAGCCGTTGTTAAGGCCGCTGGCGGTGTGGTCGCAGAAGAGGTATTTACGTTGAACGCGTTCGCCGCGAGTCCCGTCGTAGGAATAGAGGATGGCTGCGAAGCCGAAGGAGGCCACTGGGCAGGGGACTTTGAGGGTTTCGTCTGGCTTGGCTTGGAGGCGGAGGACTTGGGCGTCATGCAATCCATACCTTTGGCTCGGGGGGCGGAAATCGAGGAAGATGTCCCAGCCGTCCTGGTTTGTGGGGGATGGGT
Organism: Opitutia bacterium; assembly: GCA_038125285.1. GTDB lineage: Bacteria > Verrucomicrobiota > Verrucomicrobiia > Opitutales > JABJCN01 > JAYPDO01. Next base: position 4,401 of record JAYPDO010000102.1, on the reverse strand, counting down.
CCTTGGTTTGCAGGTCGAGGGTGATCCCGTTGGCGTCTGGAGTGATTTTGAGTGTGCCGGAGTGGTCGGCGTCGATTTCCAGTTTCCATTGCCGTGGTTTGTCCAGTAGGAAGTCTTCCGGCGTTTGGTAGGGTGCGTAGATGTCGGTTTGGCTTCCTGTGCGGGCATTAAGGATGACCGTGCCAGGGCCTTGGCCTTGGAAGTAGCCTTCCTGTAGGTGGAGATAAACGTCTTTGTCATTGACCCGGATGCTTCGCCTGTGGCTGTCACGCAATTCCCTGTCCCATACCTTCTCGGTGTGTAATAGGATACCGCCTGAGGGTGTCAGGTCAGGGGATCTTGGCGGCAGGGGGCGGCTCCAAAGTATGTTGCCGTTGTAGGCGTCGATTGCGGAGAGGTTATCCTCCCCCATGACGTAATAACGGCCATCGGCGGCGAGTGGGCGTTGGTGGCCATTCTTGTTGTCGGTAACTTGACTGGATTCGGGGCCGCCAAACCAAAGGGGGCGCAATGGCCATTTGACACGGTGGTCGACGTCGTCCTTGGAATCCCAGTCATGTGCGCCGGGGAGCCTGTGGCGCAGGATCGAGTCGGCGGTGATGGAGGCTTCCTCCTTGGGGATGGATTGGCTGAGGGAAGCTTTTGCAGTGAGGAATGCGCCTTGGCCTTCCGGTGTATGGGTAAGGATGCCGCCACATGGGCGGAGGATGCGGAAGAGTTGTTGGGGGTCTGCTTTGGTTTGTCCGGCCAGGAGGATCGCGTTGGCAAAGTAATCGGGGAGGGCTTCGATATCCGCATGGTTGGGGATATGGACTTTCGATCCATAGAGGGAGGTTTGGGAGAGGAGCTGGTGCCGGAGGGCCTGGATGTCCTGGCCTTCTGCCGGGAGAAGGATGACCTTGAGTTGGGTGTTGGCCGCGATGGATAGGCTGGCGCGGGCATCGGCATCTCCTATGACGAGGGCAAACCCCTTGTCCATGTTGGCTTCACGGAGCTTTTGGACGAGTGGGAGGGCAGTTGGTTGAACTACCTGCTTTTCCGGAGCCGGAGTGGGGTTTTTGGGGGTGTTGCCAAAGCAGTGGACTGCGCCGGTATCGGTGGTTACGATAAGGTGGCCGTCCGCAACAGCCAGGCCGTAGGCTTTGCCATTTACAGGAGCACGCCAGACTTCCTCGCCCTCCAAGTCCGTGGCGAGGACATGCCCGTCCTGCCCTGATATGAGGTTCGGGCCGGCTTTGACAAGGGAGTAGGCATTCCTGGAGACGGGGGTTCCCTCCGTGACCAGGATTTGGGTTTGGCCGGGTTCATGGAATTGTCCAGTATCGGATGGTCGCGGGGGCAGGGTTGTGAGGTTGCGGATGCCGTAGTGGTGGAACTGGATCCTTTCCCCGGTCCGCGCGTCGCACTTCATCAGGAGGATCTTGTTGTTGCGGTGCTTGTAGATGGTGTGGAAGTCTTTTTTCCCGGCATGGATCCATGTCCCGCCGCGTCCGGCCTGAGGGTCTGCGAAGAGGAGTTTGCCGGATTTGCGGTCGATCCCTGAGGTGGAGTTGTAACCATTGGGAACAAGGAGGACTTCTTCCGTAATGGCGAGGGCGCCTTGCGGGGTAAGGCCGTAGTATCCGAAGTCCCCGTCGTGGGTTCCGTGCCGCATTAGGGAACGGTTTTCGAGGGTAAGGAGGGTGTTGTAGTCAACCCCGGCATAGCCTGACGTGTCGTTGCACCAGAGGACTTTGCCGGTTTTTGCATCCAGGGCGTAGACAAAGACCCCTTCGGACGCCCAGATCCCTGCTGCGAGGTAGGCGGTTCCGTTTTCGACCAAAACGCCTGTCCTGACAGGCCAACGTGAGACCATCCGCCCGTTCCCGATGGCGAGTTCCGGGCTTGGGCTTGCATCGAATTCCCAGGCCAACTTCCCGGTGCTGGCTTCCATGCAATAGGCGTGGCCGTCATCCGAGGCGCAGTATAGCATCCCGCCTTCCGCTTGGGGTGCGATGCGGATCGGTCCGCCGGTAGGAAATTGCCAAAGTTGCCTGCCTGTGGCGAGGTCTAGTGCGCGGATCGTGTCATCCGAAGTGGAACCGAAGAAAACGCGGCCATCTGCGACTACGGGTTGCGGGGCGTAATCGAAGTCCAGGCGATTGAGGAGGAGGAAGTGCGGCGGGGGCCAGGCCGGCGAAGGAGGTTGGGCGCTTTGGTCGGCCCAGGTTTGGGAAAGGGGGAAATGCAGTGCTTCTGTGGAGGTGGCAGTCCTGCGGTTATCATGCTTAAAGGCCGGCCAGTCGCCAGCCTTTGCTTGTGAAAGGAGGAATGCCCAAAGGAAGAGGATCTTGGGCAATTTTCCGTGGGGTTTCATCCCGGCTTCATTTCTCCATGAACAAACCGAGGTGCCCGGCAGGGATGACCATCTTGCCCCCTAGGAATGCGACCCGCCCGCAATTTCCTTGGGACAGGTCGTAGCAACGGCCGGGGACAACCACAGGCTCCAGCGGGTTGGACATGTCGATTGTCACGACCTTGCCATCCCGGCGCGAGGCAAAGGCGACAAGGTTCCTGCTGACTGCGGGGATCCCACGGACAGGCATTCCAGGGAGGAGGCCTTTGACCTTGGCCACCTTTGTTTCCTCGGGTGATTTTGGATCCAGGAGGGCAATTTCCGAACCGTGCAAGGGGAATACGAAAAGGCCGTTGTCTAGCAGGCCGATCCCGTCCAATTGGTTGCCTTGGCGAGGGTTTCCTTTGCTGGTCATGTCCGGTGCCTTGCCCCTGAGGCTGTACCATGCGATCCCCCTGGAATGCCAGTTGACCGGGAATACGCCCCCCAAGTCGCGTTCAGGGAGCATGTCCCCGTAGAGGATGCCGCCTATCCCGTTTGAGTAAACGGCCTTCAACTTGGTTGGATCCGTCGAATCCAGGATGGAAAACCTGCCTGTACCGCTGCTCACGGCCAGGAACTTTCCATCCAGGAACGGATGCAGGATCCGGACGGCCTGGTCCCTTTCCAATTGGGTCCGGGCGGTTTCCGAAAGGTTCCCGTCCCCGGAAACCTTGTAAACTGCGATGTCCTTGTTGTTTTCGGCAGAGTAGAGGATGTCGTCCTGGATACAGACATCGTAGACGCTTTCTCGCTCCCATGAATTGATTTCCTTTGGGGCTCTGCCCTGGCCGGTTTGGAAAAGTTTGAGCCCGCCATGGGATGCCGCCACATACACCAAACCGCCCTTTGCCGCGACTTGGTGTACTTGGCTATGGAGATCCACATGCCAAAGGCGTGGGTCTGTTGGTTCCTGGCACTTCTTGGGGGGGATCTCCAACCGGAGTTTGGGCTTGGGTTGTTTGTACGCAGTGGGTGCCCGCACAATATGGATCCCGGTCGTCTGCCCGGCGATGTAGACGACCCCGTCCCCGGTTGCCAGGCTGGCGCAGCAGTCGTTGGCCAGTCTCCTGTCATCAGGGATTTTCCATGTATAAACCGGTGGCGGCAGCAAGAGATGCCCGCGGCCTACCAGTTTGGCCGGGTCCGAGGCGTCCAACATGTAGAATCCATTGTGGCTATCTACGCAAAATAGGGCCTTGCCGCACGCGCGGGAGGTCCAGAAGTCATTGTTCCTGGGGAGGAACCGGGGAAACTTGAAAACGCCGAGTTTTTTGGGTGCCAAAGGGTCGGACACGTCGAAAGCCTCCACGCCCCGCCCGTTGCCGGGTCGGTAGTCTGCCGACCCCGACTTTGCATCATGGCCGGTCGAGCAAAAACAAAGGCCGCCTTGCACAAATATGCCGTCGCCGTAACCATCCAAAGTCCCCTGGGCCACGACCTTGGGATCCCTGGGGTCCCGGACATCCGCGATGGTCAGTTTGCCAACCGCCCAATCCCCGATGTAGAGCATGCCGTCCTTGTAGGCCACGGACTGGGCTTCCGATGTCCTCACCTGTGAAATGTGCCTGGGATTCGCCGGGTCGCTTACGTCCAGGAGCTGGACTCCGTAGACCCGGTGGGCGATGAAGAGCACATTCTCCGTTGCCGCGATCCCTGTCGCCAGCTCGATTGTATCGTACCTGCGGACCAGTTCCGGATGGAGTGGGTCTGAAATGTCGACGATCCACAAACCCAGGTTCCGGGCGGTGATGTAGGCCGTGTCCCCGTAGATGGCCATTTGACGGCTCCCCTGGATCCCCTTCAGTTCGGAGAGGAAGCGGGGCTTTGCCGGGTCTGCCGAGATGTCGAAAACCATCAGGGAATCCGCTCCCGCCGCGTAAAGGTAATCGCCAGAGACTTCCAGTGCCATGCAACCCTTGGAACCTTCGACCTTCCAAGATTCGAGTGCCGAGCCATAGGTAGCTGGATCGGGGGGTGACGAGACGAGGACGGCAGGCAAGGCAAGTAAGAACGCGATCCAGGAT
>JAYPDO010000101.1:0-16539 GCA_038125285.1 Opitutia bacterium | reverse complement strand
GGGAGAAGGTCCGCAAAGCGGTGGAGGCGCACAAGGATCATCCGGCAGTCCTTTGTTGGGCTTTGGGCAATGAGATGGAAGGCTTCGGGGCAGGGGACAACCCGGCCATCTGGGGGCACATCGACTCCCTGGCCTCCATGGTGAAGAAGATGGATCCGCACCATCCCGTCGCCACTGTCATTGCTGAGATCGGGGGGCGGAAAGTGGAAGCGATCCACAAGCTTTGCCCGAATGTCGATATTGTCGGGATCAATTCCTATGGCGGCGTGCTGTCCCTGCCTGAAAGATACCGGAAGGCCGGCGGATCCAAGCCTTACATCGTCACCGAGTACGGCCCGAACGGGACTTGGGAAACCCAAAAGAATTCCTTCGGTGCCGTCCCGGAAGAAACCAGTACCCAAAAGGCCAAACGCTACGGGGATGCCTTCCTGGCCCTCCAGGCCGACGAATTTTGCCTCGGCTCCTATGCCTTTACCTGGGGGCACAAACAAGAGGGCACGGCCACTTGGTTCGGGATGCTATTGCCCGGTGGCCGCCGCCTTGGCGTGGTGGATACCCTCCAGGAATTATGGACAGGCAAGCCTCCGGCCAACCGTTGTCCTGTCATTGAACCCCTCAAAGCCTCGGCTACGGTCACCGGACAAGGCCAGGTCATCACCGTCCTCCTCGACGCCAAAGACCCCGAAGGCGACCCGCTCAAAACGGAATGGATCCTCATGGACGAAAGCCAGGACTACAATACCGGCGGCGACTTCCGTGAAAGCCCGAACAGTTTCCCCGGTGCAATCCTCGAATCCTCCGGCACTTCCGCCAAAATCCGGATGCCCTCCAACGGAGGTACCTACCGCATCTACGCCACGGTTACCGATCCCCACAATGGTGCCGCCACCGCCAATCTCCCCCTCTTCGTCGCAGGCACGCGCGTTGAGGCTCCCGCGTCAAAAGTTTCCCTTCCATTCACTCCCGTCGGCAAATACTACCCCACCGGATGGATGGGCAACACCGTGGCCATGGAACTCCAGGAAGGCGAAACCCTCCATTTCCAATATAAGGCCAACGACAACTGGGGCGGCATTGTCTGGCAACACCCCCCGAACGACTGGGGGGACAAGCCGGGAGGCTACGACCTCTCCGGTGCCAAACGCCTCGTCTTCCGCGCCAAGGGGGAACAGGGTGGGGAAGTGGCCACCTTCTCCATGGGCATCATCGGCAAGGACAAACCCCACCACGACTCCGCCAAAGCAGAGAAGAAAGTCACCCTCACCCCCGACTGGCAAACCTACGCACTCGACCTCTCCGGCAAAGACCTTTCGCGCATCAAATCCGGCTTCTGCATCACCGTGGCCGGACAAGGCCGCCCGCTATCCATCGACATCCAGGACATCCGGTACGAGTAGTCGTTTTGGACTTAATCTACCGTTTTGGCACCCTTGACAGGGGAACTCCAACCATCAATCGGGTCAATGCCGTCAATTACGTTATCCCCACCACTTTCCTCTCGCAAACTTCTGACACTCCCGCACTCTCTTCCTTCTACCCATGTCCAACAACCAACCCAAGAATATGGATTACCTCTACTTTGCCCTGCTCACAGTGGTCTGCTGGGGCACCTATGGTGTCTGCATGCACATCGGCTCCGTCGGGATGGCCGACAAGGAACACGGCCGCCTGATGGCCTTCATCTGGGTCGGCTTGGCCTATTTCCTTACCGCGATCATCGCCCCTCTCATCATCTTTAAACTCAAGGGCGGCCCGGTCGATTTCTGGGCCTATCCGGCCAAGGGTTGGAAATGGTCCCTGTTCGCGGGTACCCTCGGGGCGGTCGGCGCATTAGGCGTCCTCCTGGCTTTTGGTAGAATGCCGAATCCATCCTACGTCCCCGTCATCATGTCGATCATCTTTGCCGGTGCCCCAATTGTGAACGCAATTGTCAGTACGACCAAAGAGGGGAATTGGGCCTATGTAATGGACAAACCCCTGTTCCTGGTCGGGATCGCCTGTGCCGCGCTTGGAGGGTTCCTGGTTACGAAAAACGCGCCCAAGCCCCCTCCTTCCGCCGCCCACTCCCCGGCAAAACACTAATCCCCTTCCCGCGATGGCGGCCCAAGCGTCCATCGAAGAGTACCAGCTCGAAAAACTCCGCAAACTCCTTGCGGAAGTCCGTGCAAGCAATCCTTTCCAGCAAGCGAAGCTCAAAGGGGTTTCCCAAGACATCCAGTCCATCCAAGACTTCTTCTCCAGCTGCCCCTTTACCAGCAAGGAGGAACTCTGCACCGACCAAGCCGCCAACCCGCCTTATGGCACGAACCTGACCTTTCCGCCCGAGGCATACACCCGCTTTTGCCGCACCAGCGGCACGACCGGACAATCCCTCACCTGGCTAGACCGCCCTGAAGACTGGCAATGGATGTTGGGCAACTGGGAAACCGTCTTCCGCGAAGCCGGGTGCACTTCTGCCGACCGCGCCATCTTCCCCTTCTCCTTCGGCCCGTTCCTCGGGTTCTGGGCCGCCTTCGAAGCCGCCCAAAACCTTGGCATGCTAGCCATCCCCGCCGGAGGTATGGGTAGCCACCAACGTCTCCAGCTCCTCATTCAGCAGAAGGCGACCGTCCTTTGCGCCACTCCCACCTACGCAATCCGGCTTGCCGAAGCTGCGGCCGAACATGGCATTGACCTGTCCCAATCCCCCATCCGCAAAATCCTCGTCGCTGGCGAACCCGGCGGCAGCATCCAGGAGATCCGCCAAAAAATCCTTTCCCTCTGGCCGGGTGCGCAAGTCTTCGACCACCACGGCATGACCGAAGTCGGCCCCGTTACCTTTCAAACCCAGGACTCCCCGGATCTCCTCCACGTCATTGAGACTTCCTACCTCGCCGAAATCCTGGATCCGGAAACCAAACAGCCCGCGGAGGAAGGCCAATCCGGCGAACTCATCCTGACCACCCTTGGCCGGACAGGTTCCCCTTTGCTCCGTTATCGTACCGGCGACCTTGTCAGACCTGTCCAAACCTCCCGTGGCCTTGCATTCCAAGGCGGCATCCTCGGGCGGATTGACGACATGGTCATTATCCGGGGCGTAAACCTCCACCCTGCCGCCGTCGACGCCACCCTCCGAAGGGTTCCCGGCATCGCGGAATACCAAGTTTACCTCGACACCGCCAACTCCACACTTCCAGAAATCCGCATCGACATCGAGCCTGGCCCAGGTGCATCCTCAAGTATTGCCAACGAGGCCACCGAAGCCCTACGCACCCAATTCCTCCTCCGCATTCCCGTAAATACAGTCCCCGAAGGCTCGCTTCCCCGCTACGAACTCAAAGCACGCCGCTGGAACAAAACCACAAACAGCTAACCGCTAATTGCTAAGCGCTATAAAATGATCGAACTCTCCAACCTCACCAAGACCTACCCTGGCCCCGAAGGTGGCCAACCCCTTACCATCCTGGATGGCATCGACCTCCAGCTTGATGCGGGTTCCAGTGCCGCCTTCGTCGGCCCGTCCGGCTCCGGGAAAAGTACCCTCCTCAACATCATCGGGGCTCTCGACAAACCCACCTCCGGCACCGCCAAGGTCAATGGCCAGGACTTGGCCGCCTTGGATGACAAACAAGCAGCCGCCTACCGAAACTTAACAGTAGGGTTCGTCTTTCAGCTCCACCATTTGCTGCCCCAATGTACCGTCCTGGAAAATGTCCTCGTCCCCACCATGGCAGGGCACACCAAGGACTCCGCAAGTTCCCTTAACCAACGTGCCCGCTCCCTCCTCGAACAAGTCGGCCTCTCCGCCCGCGCCAACCATCGCCCCGGCGAACTTTCCGGAGGCGAGCGCCAACGCGCCGCCATTGCCCGCGCCCTCATCAACAAGCCCAAACTCCTCCTGGCGGACGAACCTACCGGAGCCCTCGACCATGGCAACTCCCGCAACCTGCTCGATGTTCTCCTCCGGCTCCAGAAGGATGAAGGGCTGACCATGCTGGTTGTCACCCATTCCACTGAATTGGCCGGTAAACTCCAAAAGACCTACGCCCTGGACGGGGCGAAGCTGGTTTGAAATTAAAGGTCAGGGATCCGAACCATGCTTATCCGCCGCAACCTCTCCTACTATGCCCGCCGGAATGTTGGGGTCGTCCTCGGGGCAGCCCTATGCACGATGGTGCTGGCCGGTGCGCTCCATGTCGGGGACTCCGTCCGCTCCAGCCTCCGGGAACTCGCCGGGAACCGAACGGGCCAGGCCGAGGCTTTCTTGAATACACAGGACAGCTTTTTCCGGGAGGCGTTGGCGGACGAACTGGGGAAGGAGTTGGATGCGGTCGTCGCCCCGGCGTTTATGGTACGGGGGACGGTGAGCAATCCAGATGCCGATGAAGACGCCGGGCAGGTTTCGCGGGTACCGGACATCCAGGTCCTCGGGGTGGACCAACGCTTTTTCCATCTTGCCCCGGAAGCAGCCGACGTCCCCCTGGAGGACGGCAAAATTTACATCAACCCCAGCCTTGCCAGGAGACTCGGTGTCCAAGAGGGCGCCATCCTCAACCTCCGCCTGGAAGAGCCCTCCCAATTTTCACGTGACGCCCCGCTTTCTGGGACAGGCGACAAGGTGGCCAGGATCAGCCGGCAGGAGGTCGCCGCCATCCTGGAACCCCGCCAATTTGGCAACTTCTCCCTCCATGCCTCCCAGATCCCTCCCAACACATTGGTGCTGCCCATAACCACCCTGCGGAACGGGCTGGAAAATGCACAGGGGAAGGCGAACTTGATGCTGGTCGGGAAGTCGGATGCGGAAGCCGCCAATGCCGCCCTGGAAAAACTCTGGGAACCCGTGGATGCGGGGTTGGAAACATTGGAAACCGAAGGCGGCTACCAATGGGCACTCCGTTCCGCCAGCCTCTTTATCCCTGAGACCCTGGAGGAAGGCCTCCGGCAACTTTCCCCTTCGGAAAACTCCGGGGTCTTGACTTACTTGGTCAACGCCTTCGAGGCAAACGGGAAGATGGCCCCTTACTCCTTTGCAACCGCCTTTGGGACAGGTGCATCCCCCGGCCTTCCTGATGGCCTCCCGGACGACAAAATCCTCGTCAACCAATGGCTTGCCGACGACTTGGGGCTTCAAGCGGGGTCGGAAGTGACGGTCAAGTACTTCGTCACCACAGGCCGCCGCCAGTTGAAGGAGGAGTCGGCCACCTTCACGGTACAGGGCATCCTCCCCATGCCCTCAAAACTTGGCAAAGAAGGCAAGTCGCCCTGGACGCCCGATTTCCCGGGACTTTCAGACCAGGAAAATTGCCGGGACTGGGAACCGGGATTCTCCATCGACGAAACCAAAATCCGCGACCAGGACGAACTCTACTGGGACGAATACCGGGGCACACCCAAGGCCTTCATCACGTTGGCCGCGGGGCAAGAACTGTGGGGAAACCGGTGGGGAAAGACCACTGGCATCAGGATCCCCAAAGCGGCTTTCCCGGACATCGCTTCCCTCGAAACTGCCATCCGGGCGCAACTTCCCGCCAAGCAAACAGGCCTCCAGTTCCGCCCTTTCCGACAACAGGCTCTCGATGCCACCGACGGCCCGATTGATTTTGCAGGGTTATTCGCCGGTTTCAGCTTCTTCATCATCCTGGCCGCCCTCGCCCTGACCGGCATGTTGTTCGTCTTCAACATCGAGCAACGCAACCAGGAATCCGGACTGCTCCTTGCCCTCGGGCACACCCCGCAAAGCATCCGCCGCCGTTTGCTCGCCGAGGGAACCATCCTGGCAGCCGCCGGGACCATCCCCGGAGCCATCCTCGGCCTCCTCTACGCCAAGGCCATGTTGTGGGGATTGGCAAATGTCTGGACGGACGCCACCGGGGCGATGGATTTTACCTTCACCCTCCTTCCTGCCACAGTAGCCACCGGCCTGCTCAGTGGGCTTGCCATGGCCGTTTTCGCCCTTTGGGTGGCCATCCGCAGCCAACTCAAACACGAACCCCGCGAACTGCTCCATGCGGGCGACCAGTTGGAGATGTCCACAAAGCCAAAGCCCAACCAGGGAACCGCCTCCCAGTACGCAGCCTCCGCCCTCTTCTTTCTCTCCATGGTCCTGTTCGCATTGAGGGGCGGCTCCAGCGAAATGTTTTTCGCGGTCGGGTTCCTGCTCCTCGTGGCGGCATTGTTTTTTTTCCACTATCGGCTCTCCAGGATTCCCCTCCACCGAGGGGACGAGCCTAACCTCACCCTCCTTGGCTACCGCAACACTTCCCGCCGGAAAGGCCGTAGCCTCGTTACCATCGGCATCCTGGCCTCGGGGACGTTCATGGTTGTCGCGGTCAGTTCCTTCCACCTGGACGCCTCCAAGCACAACGCTTCGGACAAGTCCTCCGGGACTGGTGGTTTCACATTGGCCGCCTCTTCAGCCATCCCCGTTTATGATGACCTCAACTCCAGCAAGGGGCGCGACGGTTTTGGGATCGACCCTGGCAAATTGGAAGGCACCCGGATTGTCCCGATGCGCGTCCGCCAGGGGGAAGACGCCAGTTGCCTCAACCTCAACCAAGCCACCAGGCCTACCCTCCTGGGCGTTACCCCACACGAACTATCCGGCCGCTTTTCCGTTGGCCCGAAGGAGGGCAACCCTGCCGACCCTTGGACGCTCCTCGAACCGGATCCCGATGACCATTTCGTTATTCCTGGCATCGCTGACCAGAATACTGCCATGTATTCCCTCCACAAAGGCCTGGGCGACATCATCGAATACACGGATGATAATGGCCGCACTTTCGGCGTGCGTCTTGTTGCCATGCTAAAAGGCAGTTTGCTTCAGGGGCAGGTCTTGGTCTCCGAGGAGAACTTTATGAGCAAATTCCCGGACCAGGCCGGCTACCGCCAATTCCTCATCGAAACTCCTGCCGGCAGGGAAGGCCAAGTCTCCGCCTACCTGGCCAAAGCCCTGGCTGACCAGGGATTTGATGCCGTCCCTTCCACCCAAAGGTTGCAAGAATTCTTCTCAGTTGAGAATACCTACCTCGCCATTTTCCAAGCCCTTGGCGGGCTGGGCCTCCTCCTAGGGACTGCCGGGCTTGCTATCGTGGTCGCCCGCAACCTGCTTGAGCGCCGCCGTGAATTTGGCATCCTCGAAGCCATCGGCTTTTCCCTGGCCGACCTTCGCAAACTCTCCATCAGCGAACACCGGTGGCTCCTCCTCTGGGGCCTGATGTCCGGTACCGGAGCCGCCATCATCGCCGTCTGGCCCGCCATCCGTTCGCGCCAAGAAGGTTTTCCGTTGGAGGCGATGGCCTGCCTCGTCGTGGCCCTGCTTCTCCTGAGCCTTTTCTGGATCTACCTGGCCACGCGTCTTTCCCTCAAAGAATCCGCCCTCCCGGCGCTCCGTGAGGAGTGATATCCCTTCTGGTGTGGACAGCCTACCGGCCATGCTATAGCTACCCAGGCCTAATACTCTTTTGGAAATTATGAAACACCCTCCCCACACAACCAAGGTATTCATAACCATCATCCCAATCCTATTGCTGGCAGCCTGTGAAACGCCGGGAGGGGATATCCCGGATCCTGGGTCTGGCGGTGAAACTATTGGCGCCTCCAAGCCATCCGAAGCCCAGCCCAAGTGGTTCCCCTACTATTCCAATTCCTTTTCCCATTACGATACGGGGACGGACGAGCCGGAAGGCTTGCTCCTCCTCGACGGCGACTTTTCCGTGGCCAAGATAGGGGACAACAAAGTCCTCACCCTCCCCCCAGAGCCTTTGGACGATTTCGGCGTCCTTTTTGGCCCGCGCATTCCGGGCAACCTTCGCGCCCAGGCCAAATTCCTGTCATCGAAGTCCGGTCGCCGGGTCCCGGCTTTCGCATTGGGGATAGGGGGTGTGGACGGGTTCCGTGCCAAGCTCAATTTGGCCCACCGGCAATTCCAATTGGTAAGGGAAGGGGAGGTGCTGGCCGAAGTGCCGTTTATCTGGGAAAGCGACCAGTGGGCGACCATCATGGTCCAGCGCGAAAAAGTGAAGGACGAACCGGAGACCTGGGCCGTCAAGGCCAAGGCTTGGCAAGGGGAGGAGCCTGCGGAATGGGGGATAGAATTGGAATCCGATGCCAAACAGTCCGCCGGGAAATGTTCCGTTTGGGCCGCGCCTTATTCCACCCGGCATATCCACATTGACGACCTGACCGTCTTCTCCGCCAATCCCCTTGGTGCCCCCTGATGTCCCGCCGCGCGACCCTCGTGGGATTGTGCGTCCTTGTCCCACTGGGCCTTTGGACCAATACCCAGGAAATGCGGATCGCCCTGAACCACTCCGTCGCCGGGGCATTTTACGTGGTCTTTTTCTGCTGGCTTTCGCACCTTGCCTGGCTCCGTTGCCCGGCTTGGAAAAAGGCCTCTTGGGTGCTGGCCTCGACATGTGTTATCGAGATCACCCAGCTCTGGCACCCTCCTTTCCTTGACTCATTCCGGCATACCTTCATCGGGGCGGCCTTGCTCGGGAGCACGTTCGTGTGGATGGACTTCCCCTACTATGCCGCTGGTGCCATCTTCGGGTTCTCGACGATGCGTGGACGTTAAAAATTTAACCCCAAAATCCCGGTTGCCATGCTGCGGGGATCCCTCCAATTTACCCCCCGCAATGTCCAGACCCCGCCATTTCCTGATCCTTTTTGCCGGATGCGTCCTTGTACTGGTTTCCCACGGAAAATCCCTGCGCGAACTCAGCATCGGGCGCTCGGAATTTGGTTACCGCTTCAGTGGAGGGGTGGATGCAAAAGTTGCGGGAATCGATTACGATGCCGCCTACCATTCCATTTTCCTAGGCTACCGCTTGCCCTTCCGTCCCTTTGGCAAGAATTTGTCCAGGGTCACATGGGATACGTCCTTCGACCTCTCTGTCCTCAGTTCGGATGGTGCCCCCCTTGCCGGTAGCCGGATGGGTATTCGTACCGGCGCAGGCTACGAATATCTCATCCTCCAGCAATGGCTCCTCAAGCTCGACCTGGGGATCAACCTTGCCAAAGTCTCCTCGAAGTCCCGTGCCACCACCCTCCCCGAGGAATCGTCCTGGGCATTCGGCGGTCATATGGAAGCATCCGTCTTCTATTCCCCCCATCCCCGGTTCACCGCCTTCATGGGGTTCGGCCTGGAGTCCTTCGGTAGCCAGGATTTCGCTGATGTCGGGATCGATAGCGGTGCTTCGCCCACCTTCTCCACCGGGATTGTTTTCCCTTGGTAAACCCACACTTCCAATCCCCAATTTCCTAAATTCCCCATGGACCCCTCAGAAATCCCCACCCCCGAACAAATCGAGGAAGCCATCCACAACCTTGCGACCGACTTGGCGGATATGCACGCCGAAACGGAAAACCTCTGCATCGTCGGGATTGCCAACGGCGGGGTTCCCCTTGCCAGATCCCTTCAGGTCAAACTCGCCGCCAAACTTGGCAAGGACATTCCCTATGGCACGGCCGATATCTCCTTCCACCGCGACGACATTGGCCACAACCCTATCCCCAAGGAGACCGGATCCACCCAAATCCTCGCCGATGTGGAAGGGGCGACCATCCTCCTGGTCGACGATGTCCTTTTTACCGGAAGGACCGCAAGGGCCGCCATCAACGAAGTCTTCGACCTTGGACGCCCGGATCGGCTCGAACTCGTCATCCTCTATGACCGCGGGGGGCGCAAACTCCCAGTCCAGCCAGACTATCGTGCTTTCCATCACGAGCTTCCCCGCGAGACCAGGGTCTCCGTCACCCTTGATCCCGAAAACCCGGCCAACCACAGAATTGAAATTACCGAACCTGCATGAACCCGGAAACTACCTGGAAACGTCCCCATCTCCTCGGCATCGAGGAACTTTCGGCCGAGGAAATCCTCTTCATCCTGGATACAGCAAAATCCTTCCGCCAAACCCTTGCCCGCAGCAACAAAAAGCTCCCTACCTTGCGCGGGAAGACCATCGTCAATTTCTTTAACGAACCCAGCACCCGTACACGCCTGGCCTTCGAAGTGGCAGCAGGGAACCTCGGTGCGGACATGATCACCATCACCGGCAGTGCCTCCAGCCTCGTCAAAGGGGAGACTCTCCGGGATACGGCCTCCAACATCAAGGCGCTCAATGCGGACATGATCATCATGCGCCACTCCAGCGCCGGTGCGCCGATGTACCTAAGTCGTTGCGTGGACATCCCCATTGTAAACGCGGGCGACGGTGCCCACGAGCACCCCACCCAGGCTCTCCTCGATGTCTATACCCTCCGGGAAAAGCTCGGTGACTTGAAGGACAAAAAGATCACCATCCTCGGCGACATCCTCTTCAGCCGCGTCGCCCGGTCCAACATCCATGCCATGACCAAGCTCGGTGCGAAAGTCACTGTCGCCGGCCCCGCCACACTCGTCCCCCGGCAGTTCGGCCAGTTCGGCATCCAAGTGCGGCATGACCTCAGGAAAGGCCTGGATGATGCCGACGCCGTCATGCTCCTCCGCATCCAGCACGAGCGCCAGAATGCCGCCTTCTTCCCCTCCCTGGGCGAGTACACCCGGATGTTCGGCCTCAACAAAGAACGCGCGTCCTGGCTCAAGCCCAACGCCATCATCATGCACCCTGGTCCCATCAACCGTGGGGTCGAGATCGACTCCGAACTGGCCGACTCCCCCCAGTCCGTCATCCTGGAGCAAGTCACTAACGGCATCGCCGTCCGCATGGCCGTCCTCTACCTCTGCATGACCGCCTGGGAAGCCCAGCACAAAGCCTGACACCCCCACTCCCTAGAATTAAGAACAAGGAACCCAGAACCCCTTCATGGAAGCCCTCAAATTTTCCAATGGTCGCGTTATCGACCCTGCCAACAATGTGGACGAAGTCCGCGACATCTACGTCGTCGACGGTCGCATCACCTCATCCCCCAGTGAGGCACAAAAGGCCGCCGCCCAGACGGTGGACGCCACCGGCCTAGTCGTTGCCCCGGGGTTGGTCGACATCCATGTCCATTTTCGCGAACCCGGCCAGACCCACAAGGAAGACATCCGAACCGGCACCCGCGCCGCCGCTGCCGGAGGATTTACCACCACGGTCTGCATGCCCAATACCAGCCCAGTCTGTGACAATCCTGGCACCATCCAGCTCATCCGTGACAGCATCGGGCGCAACGCCCTTGTCAAAGTCTTTCCGACCGGCTGCATCACCCTGGGCATGGCAGGGGAGAACCTCGCCCCCATCGGCTCCCTCAAGAATGCCGGTGCCATCGCCATTACGGACGACGGCAAATGCGTCCAGGACAACCAGCTCATGCGCAAAGCCCTGGAATATTGCCACATGTTCGGACTGGTCGTCATGGACCACTGCCAGGACGAAAGCCTCACCAAAGGCGCGGTCATGAACGAAGGCGAAGTCTCCTTGCGCCTCGGCCTCACGGGTTGGCCCGCAGCCGCAGAGGACCTCATCGTCTCCCGCAACATCATCCTTTCCCGCCTCACGGGTTGCCATATCCACATGCAGCACATCAGCTCCGCAGGCGCCGTCGAACTCCTCCGCCAGGCCAAGAAGGAAGGTGTCAAAGTTTCCGGCGAAGCCATGCCCCACCACATGGCCCTTACCGACGAATGCCTCTCGGACTATGACTCCAATTTCAAGATGAACCCTCCTCTCCGTACGGAGGCCGACCGCCAAGCCGTCATCGAAGGTTTGCTTGACGGCTCCCTCGACATCATCGCCACCGACCACGCCCCACACACTGATTACGAAAAGGATGTCGAACTCGACCAAGCCCCCTTCGGCATCATTGGCCTGGAAACATGCTTGGGCGTCTGCCTGGACGTCCTCTACCGCACCGGTAAGGCCACCCTCCCGCAAATCATCTCCTGGCTGACCGACAAGCCCGCAAAGATCCTCGGCCTCGAAGCCGGCACGCTCTCCGACGGTGCCCCTGCCGACATCTGCCTATTGGATCCAGACCACAAGTGGACCGTTTCCCGTGACACCCTCCACGGCCGCTCCACCAACTCCCCCTGGCTCGGCAAAACCCTCCAAGGCCGCGCCGTCGCCACCTACGTGGAAGGCAAAAAAGTCTTTGCCGACAATACCATCCTCCCTTCTTAACCACGTTGGCCGCACAACGTGGGTTCCCCTCCCGTAAACTGCCCAGGATGCCCAGCCCCGCCCATCTCCCGGTAGCAAACCCCTATTTCTGGATCTCCGTCGGGTTCGGGGCTATCTGCGCGGCCAGCCTTTTCCTCTGGATAGCCAACCTGCCCCGCAAAGTCCCCGCTTCCGGTTCGGGTTCCTGGAGCTTCCCTGACCTCGGTTGGCTCGACGCCGCGACCTTCCTGGCCCTTTGCTACCTCGCGGTATTCCTCTCCATCACCCTCGCCCAGCTCCTCTCCAAAGCCTTCAATATCGGGGACACCGAATTTGCCATCCTGGCCAACTTCTCCATGCAAGGCAGCCTCCTCCTATCGATGGCCTACTTGGGCAAGAAGTTGCCCACCACTTATGGCACCCCCCATACCCGCCCGGACGCATTGCCGATCCGGAAAGCTATTCTGCACGCCATATTTGCCTTCGTCAAATTCCTTCCCCTCATCTGGGTCGTCAACTCCCTTTCCCAGCACTTCCTGGAAAGCCTTGGCGCAGAAATCGACCAGCAGGAACCCGTCAAACAAATCCTCTCCGCCCTCCAAGGCTCACCGTTAAAATTCGCCGCCCTCGCCTTTGGTGCAGTCGTCCTTGCTCCCATTGCCGAGGAGTTGCTATTCCGGGGCTTTCTCTACCGCTACTTTTTGAATAAGATGACCATGCTCCAGGCCGCCGTTCTCAGTTCGGTTCTGTTTGCGGCCATCCACATGCACATCGCCTCTTTCCTACCCTTGTTTTGCCTCGGCTTCCTCTTTGCCCACGCCTACCAAGCGACCGGGAACATTGTTGCCCCCATCTTCTTCCATGGCCTCTTCAACGCCACCACCATTTCCCTCATGCTCCTGACCCCATGGATGCCGGAAGCCCAATGACTTGGGCAACAAGCCCCTTTTCTGGCTCCGGCCCGATTGTCGGCGACCTCGGGGAAATCGGGTTGTTGCAAACCATCCGTTCGATCCTCGGCGACGTTTCCCCGCCCTCCCCCCAAGGCATTGGCGACGACTGCGCTACCTTTACCCCACCGCCAGGGGAAAAGCTCCTCCTCACCACGGACCCCGTTGTCCTTGGCATCCATTTTACCGCCACCGACCCTGCTGCCAAAGCCGGTGCCAAGCTCCTAAAGCGCAACCTTAGCGACATCGCCTCCATGGGCGGAAAACCCGGCCCTGCCCTCCTTGCCTTCGCCATGGGGCCGGACTTGCAAACGGACTGGCTCGTTGCCTTCGTCGAAGGCCTCGCAACGGCATGCCGGGAATATGGCGTCCCCCTCGTCGGTGGCGACATCACCTCCGCCTCCCAAGGCACCTTTATCGCCAACCTTACCCAAACCGGCACAGCTTCCCGCCCAGTCCTACGAAGAGGTGCCAAGCCCGCCTCTCCCATTTCCGTCACCGGCTCCTTGGGCGGTTCCTTCCAGGGACGGCACCTCGATTTCATTCCTCGCCTCCAGGAAGGACAATTCCTCGCAACCCTCGGCAACCTCCTCTCCATGACCGACCTCAGCGACGGTCTGGCCAAGGATCTCCCCGGACTTCTCCCGCCTGGCACCTCGGCATCCCTCGACACCTCCGCCATCCCCCTATCTGCCGACGCCAGTTCCCTGGACGCCGCCTTCTGCGACGGGGAAGACTACGAACTGCTCTTCACCTTGGAACCCGGCACCCTGCTCCAGGATTGGCCATTCGCAACCCAATGCACAAAGATTGGTGAAATCATCCAAAGCGGAGAAAGAGAGCCGCTGCTCGACAGCCAGACCGGAAACCCCCTCCGCTTCCACAAACCCGGCTATGCCCACTTCCATTCCTGACCCCTTCCTCTACGAGCTTTCCAGTGGCATTGGCACGGACTCCGAAGCCCAATCACTGGAACTCGCCCAATCCCTTGCCTCCATCTTCCCTGAAAACACAACCATCGCCATCGAAGGCGAAATGGGCGCGGGCAAGACAACCTTCCTCAAAGGCATGGCCTGCGCCTGGGGCATGACCCAACCCGTCCTCAGCCCCACCTACAACCTCTATTTCACCTACTCCTGCCCAACCCGTAATCTCCTCCACCTCGACGCCTACCGCCTCCAATCCGACACCGAAGCCGAATCCCTCCTGATTGAAGACTTCCTGGAGCCGCCCTGGTGCCTAGCCATCGAATGGCCTGACAAAGTCCCGTCCCTAGTCGACTCCCAAGCCTGGTGGCTCACCATCCGATGCACCGGAGAATTCTCCCGCCACTACCAACTCCGCCTCCCCTGAGAAGGGAGCCGCGGTTTGTAAACGCCCCTCCGAACAAGAAAACCGGCCAGAACCCAAGCCGGAGCGCTGATCAGTGGACAATGTAGAAATTCCGGTCTTCCTGGTCGTAATAGACTGCGGCAAAGCTCCATGTTGGTACGCTGCCCAGGATCCTTGTGATTTTCGAAATTGGCCGGAGGCTGGCGTCAAAGAGCTGCCATCCAATCCCCCCTCCTTTGTTCCATCCGGTCCCTTCGGTCCAGACTGCCAGAATCTGGCCATCGGGGGCGCGTGCCAAGACCGGGTGTTTCATCGGCGCGGGGGAATCGATGGGAATGACCCTGTCGCATTGGGCCGACCCCTTTGGAAAGATGCCGAGCTTGACCTTCTTTCCGGTTTCCCAACCGGCGACCATCGCTTCCGGGGTTTCCAGGATCGACATGCTGCTCATCGGGCAGGCGGCTACCTTCCACTCATCGGCGACCCCATGGTCAAAACTCGACCCGCCATCGCCTGAGACCAGGAGGTAAATATCGCGGTTCCCCTTTGCATCGGCCGTCCGGAAGATAACGTAAAGGTTATTTTGGCTATCCGCTCCAGCCTGGATCGAGCAACAGCCACAGACACCTAAATTCGGAGGGGATATCGCCTTCTCCGGGCTAAATGACCTCCCGCTGTCCCGGGATGACCTCACAAAAATCCGTCGGTCTTGTTCATTGCCCCCATGTTTTCCAGAGTGCCAGAAGACATGGATGATCCCTTTCCTGTCCACCACGACTGCACCCCCTCCATCAACAGGGGAATTGCCGGAGACGGGTTGTTGGATTTCGAACCCCTTTGCTCCCGGATTGGACCGGGCATACCACATTGGCGGGCCTGCCGCCCCCTTTGGCAAACCCACGGCGGAGCCGTTCCATACCACATGGATCCGCCCATCTTGCGCGAATGCAAACTGCGCCCCGCGGATCGTTCCCATGGAAATTGCGCTGTCCTCAGTTGAATTGACCACCATGGGAGCCGACCAATTCCCTCCCTTGCCCTTCCGGGTGTAGTAAATGTTCCCGGCGTTGGCCTTGCCTTTGTAGTAGATCAGGTGGGTCGTGCCATTCCCGTCAATGGCCACCTTGGGCTGGATGCCCCCGCCGGGAGTTTCGAGGTACTTCACCTCAGCTCTGACAGGGGAAATGTACGCCAGGATAACGATGAAAAAGGGTAGGAACTGGATTGGCTTAAATCTGCTCATGAATGGGTGGAGTGGGTCACAGGATCCAGGGATGCATCTGGCTACCCAGGTTCCCACCAGATAAGAAGGATTCCCCGTAGTTTTTATAAACATGAAAAATTGGACAGACCCCTTAGCCGCCCTTAGCCGCGAAGAGCCGCGAAGAGCCGCTAAGCGGCCTCAAGTGGTTAATTTGATGCGTTTTTTTTCGATAGCTTCTAAAATCGAATTCCACTGATTTTCGAAGATCTGCAGTTCCGAGATGCTGATCGAACAATGTGTTGACTTAGGTAATCGGGGACGAAATCCACTATGTTTAGCTAAGTAATTTTTATGATGAGAAACAACAATCTCAGCAAGTCGACTCCACGAGAACATAAAATACCTATCCTTCGTGTTGTTCTCGCCGAGAGCCACGAAAACACAAAATAAGTCTGGATATGGTTCCTCAGTTCTTTTTCCAAGTAGCTGGCGATCACCGTCCATTATTATTTCTACGAACTTGGATATATCGAATTGCCAGTTTGTCTTGTGGATTGCTTTGACCTGGATAACCAAATGTCCTCCATGCTCGTCGGAAGCAATGATGTCGTAATGCGGTACGTTACCAGAAAATGGAGTCGCAAGTAGACCGAGCCGACATAACTCTGCGCTAACGAGAAATTCTCCAATAGCTCCTGTAAGTTTGGTGCTACGACCTGATGCCATCTGATTACGTAATTCTTTTGGTTTAGAGAGAAGTCTTTTCTAATGACGAAGGATATCTTTCCATTTTGGAACTAAACGGCTTCCAGGGCGTTGCAGACGCTTTCGATGATAAATTCGGGGGTAGAGGCACCGGCGGTGACGCCGACGGTCTGGAAGGGCTGGAAAACGGCTGGGTCGAGTTCTTCGGCGGTTTCGATGTGGAAGGTGGGTTTGCCGTGGGATTCTGCGAGTTTGACGAGTTTGCAGGTGTTGGCGGAGTGGCGTCCTC